>JACQVW010000224.1 GCA_016209535.1 Planctomycetota bacterium
GACTGGATTCGAACCAGCGACCTCGTGGTCCCAAACCACGCGCTCTAGCCAGGCTGAGCTACACCCCGACGGTGAGGCTGATCTTGGGAGGCACGCGCCCTTGCGTCAAGCTCAAAGGCTGCCGCGCTGCCGCGCTCAGCGGCACCCCGCCAGCGCGTCCTGCGTTGGGTCGGGGCCGAAGTGCGGGAAGGGGACCGCAGGGAGAGCGCCCCCGTTGAAGAGGAAGCTGAGGAGCGCGATGGGCGCGCTGATGTCCACCACTCCCTTGTCGTTCACGTCGGCGGCATCCATGCAGACTGGCTCGGCGCCCCCCGTGAAGAGGTAGTTCAAGATCCGGATCGCGTCCGTGATGTCCACCTCCCTGTTGCCGTCGGCGTCGCCGCGGAGGAAGAACTTGGGGAAGGGCGGCCCCAGGAGGATCTCGACGCGGGAGCCCTTGAGGGCCGGCAGCCGCGTGAATCGGTCGATGGTGAAGATGTTGAAGATCTGGCTCAAGCTCCGGTCGTTCACCAGGTCCACCTCCGTCTGCGCCCCCTGCGGGGCGTCCTCCGAGACGTCGAAGACGAGGTTCATGATCGTCTGGTCCGTCCCCGCCATGAGGTACTGCCGCGCCGGGTCGAAGGGGGGGAAGAACTCGAAGATGCAGCAGACCTCGATGTGCGTCCCCTTGTCGTTCAGGCAAAGCTGCTCGGGCTGGAGGGGCTCGACCACGGTGTACGCAAGCTCGAAGCGGTTCAGCTTGAGGAAGTTGGGGTCGTACGTCGCCATGAGCTGGTAGGCAAGGATGGGCTCCTTGTGAGATGCGTTCACCGGGAACCAGACCTCCTTCTGGCCAGGGACCAACGCCTGGTCCGGGATCTCCAGGGTGTTGAACGGGTCCTGGGCGAAGATGAAGTTCTCCTTTACCTTCGTGGACGCGACTGCGCCCGGGCTGACCACAGTGAGGGAGACCGAGTACTTGCCAGGCGTGGCGTACGTGTGGACCGGATGCTGCTCCGTCGACGTGCCGCCGTCGCCGAAGTCCCACCGCCAGAGCTGGATGTCCCCACTCGAGAGGTCCGCGAACTTCACCGTGAGCGGGGCCTCCCCCCGCGTCACCGGCGCCGAGAACTCCGCCACGGGGGCGCTCGCGTTGTTGAAGTAACAGACGTCGCCGTCCTTGATGAAGCTCACGTGGACGTTGCCCGAGAGGTCGACCTCCAGGCTCGGGTGGCTCTCCACCTCCGGCGTGCCCGTCACCCTCTGAGGCTGCTCGAGGAAGGTCGGCAGGCCGACGACGTAGAAGATGTCCCCTCCCTTGGCGTACACGATGGTCACCTGCCCCCGGCTGCGGACGCGCATCTTGGGATCGAGGATCCCACCCGCATCCACGAGCTTGGGGGGTCTGAAGTCCCGGCCGGGTGCCATGGTCGCATAGTAGAGGCTGTTCCTGCTCTCGTAGGCCACGATGAGGTTCCCGCTGCGGTCGCCGCCGATGGAGGCCGAGGTCTCGGGATCGAAGGGGGTCGTGGTCACCCTCCTCTCGTTGCGCCAGTGGCCCCCCGCGTTGCTGTTGTAGAGGATGTCCTTGTCCCGGGAGTAGACGAGGTGGACCGTCCCCGCCTCGTCGACGAACACGTGCGGGTACTCGCCGGCTGCCACGGGCTGCGCCTCTCCCACGGAGCCGCCCTCCCGCCAGTGCAGGTACATGACGCGGACCGCCTCCCCCACGCGCTCGGCCCACGTCAGGTGCGGCTCGCCGGCCAGGTCCAGCGAGAGCCTGGGAGCGAAATCGTCCACTCGGTTGCGGGTGAGCTTCACGTGCTCGACGAAGCCGAGGCCTCCGTTGTTGTGCGCCAGATAGACCTCCCTGCCTTCGGCCCCCGAGGGGTCGTCGAGCTGGCTGAACACGAGGTAGGTCGTCCCCCGGATGTCGGTGGCGAAGTCGGGGTCGCCCTGACCGGCTCCGGCCGCTTTCAGGGGCACGTCGGCGTCGACCCCCGGGCCGATGATCTTCAACCGGATGCGCTCCTCGACCACGCTTGCGATGTACGCGTTGTTCGCCAGGTCGATCCCCGTCGCCGATTGAGTGACGGTCCCCCCCCCGGCCTCGAGGCACCGCGGAGCGCTGAACTGGGCTTGACCCTTGGCCCCGAGCGCCGCGACGACGAGGATCCCCGCAGCCCACGAGAAGGCCCCTTGAGGCCACGGACTGCCGGCGCGGGTACCCCGCGGGCGCCCCGCCGTCGATCGCTGTCCTCCAACCCTTGGCATCGGCGTCTCCTCGTCAACGGCAGTCGGCGTACTGGTCGTCGTCGGTCCCGTCGAGGCCCGGGTTCGGGAAGGGGACGACGGGGGCGGGCCCCCCGAGGAAGAGGAAGTTCAGGAGAGCCACGGCCGAGCTGATGTCGATCCGGCCCTTGTCGTTCACGTCGGCCGCGTCGAGGCACCTCGGGGGCTCGCCTCCCGTGAAGAGGTACGCGAGGATGCGGACCGCGTCCGTCAGGTTCAGGGACCCGTTCATGTCCACGTCCCCGCGGATGAAGAACTTCGGGAAGGGCGGCTTGACCTCGATGACCTCGATCGTGGCGCCCTTCAAGGCCGGCAGCTTCGTGTAGCCTTCGACGGTGAAGATGTTGAAGATCCGGCTCAAGGCGTAGTCGTTGACGAGGTCGAGGCGCGTCCTGGCTCCCTGGGGTGCGCCCTCGGAGACGTCGAAGATCAATTCGATGAGGGGCTGGTTGTCCCCCGGCGGGAGGTACTGGTCGCCGTCGGTGATCGGCTCGACGAACTCAAAGATGCAACCGACCTCAAAGTACGTGCCCCAGTCGTTGAGCTGGAAGAACTCCGGGTACTTCCTGTTCTCGATGGGCGTGTACGTGAAGGTGTGCTCCTGGAGCTTCAGGAAGTTCGGGTCGTAAACGCCCATGATCTGAAAGCCCTGGATCCTCTCCCTGCGCGTGGTGATCACGGGGAACCACACGTCCTGCTGGCCCGGGAAGACCCTCTGGTCGGGTACCTTCATCGCGTAGAAGGGGTCCTGGACGAAGATGAAGTCCGGCTTCTCCCGAGCCGCCTCCCGGCCGCCGGGCCCGGCCACCTTGAGCCTCACGGTGTACTTCCCGGGCTCCCGGTAGGTGTGCGTCGGGTTTTGCTCGATCGCGGTCGCCCCGTCCCCGAAGTCCCACTCCCAGGACTGGATCTGGCCCGTCGACAGGTCGCCGAACCTCACGGTGAGCGGCACCTCCCCGCGGTTCGGGACGGCCGAGAACTCCACGGCCGGCGTGGCGGCGTTGTTGGTGTAGTAGACCTCTCCGCCGCGGATGTAGCTCACGTGCAGGTTGCCGAAGAGGTCGACCTCGAGGCTCGGGTGCGTCTCGATCTGCTCCGGCGTGTCGAGGATCTTGTCCGGCGGCAGGAGGAAGGTCGACTGCCCTAGGATGTAGTGGATGTCGCCCTGCTTCTCGTAGACGATCGTGACCTGACCGCGGCTACGCACGCGCATCTTGGGGCTCAGCACGCTGCCGGCGTCGAGGAGGACGGGCGGGCGGAGCTCTCCGCCCGGGGGCTTCACGACGAAGTAGAGGCTGTGCCGGCTCTCGTACGAGATCAGGATGTTGCCCGCCGGATCGCCGCCGATCGAGGCGAATGCCTCGGGCTCGCGCGCCGTCGTGGTCACGCGCAGCTCGGGGCCGAAGGACCCTCCAGCGTCGTTCGCGTACCAGAGGTCCTTGGAGACGTCGTTCGCCTTGTAGTACACGAGGTGCACGACGCCGTCCTCGGCTACGTAGAGGTGTGGGTAGTCGCCCTCCCCCGCCACCACCGGCTCCTTCCCCGGCAAGTCCGGGTTCCAGTAGAGGACTCGCGAGCTGTCCCCGACGCCCTGAGCCCACGCGAGGTGCGTGCGGCTGCCGCTGTCCAGGAAGAGTCGTGGCGCATAGTCCTCGACGCGGTTCTTCGAGATCCTCACGGGAGGCGTGGCCCTGCCGCCCTCGTTGTTCGTGAGGTAGATCTCGCGCCCCTCCGCGTCCGGCCCTACATCGAGCTGGCTGAAGGTCATGTACGTCACGCCGCGGGAGCTGATCGCAAAGTCGGGATCCCCCTGACCCAGGCCCTGAGCCTCGATGGGGAAGGTCGCATCGACGGTGGCGCCGATGATCCGCACGAAGATCTTCTCGCCGAGCACGCTGGCGATGTAGGCATTGTTGGAAATGTCGATCCCCGTCGCCGCCTGGGTGGCCTGACCGGAGCCGTCGGTCACGCGGACGGGCTCCGCGAACTGGACCCCCGGGGCCGCCAGGGCCGCGGGCGGGGCCCAGAGGAACCCCAAGGCGGCGCAGGACAGCGCAGTCCACCGCCGGCCCCGACGGTATGTCGGCTCACGACCTCTCGCGTTCATCGATGCCTCCTCGTTGGCAAACCCCGCCGGGACCGCTGCATCAGGAAGACTCCGAAGGCCAAGACCCAAGAGGACCCAACTTCGGACCGACTTCCTGACCGGGAGCGATCCCGGATCGACCGGTGCTCTTCGACGGGGTCAAAAGAGAGATTAGGTTTGATTTTAGGGGAGGCTCGGGCCGCGTCAAGGCATTGACTTGGGCTCCCGGAGGCCATCCGGGGCCGCCACCAGCCCCCGGGGCCTGCCGAAACCCCGGCCGGAACCCCCGACGTGCCGGCGGGCGGGGTCGGCCAACCGGCGGTTCCGGGTGAACCGATCACGCCAGCCGATCGTGCCAAGCCGATCGTGCCAAGCCGATCGTGCCAAGCCGATCGTGCCAAGCCGATCGTGCCAAGCCGATCGTGCCAAGC
>JACQVW010000222.1 GCA_016209535.1 Planctomycetota bacterium
ATGCGGAATCCCTCGCCGGCGCGCGCAAACCCCATGCGCCCGGCGAGGGATTCTTGTTGATGCCCCGGCAGCGCACGGAAACACTCTGGGACATGAGACGCGTCTCCTCGTGGATCGCCACCTCCTCGACCCTCCTCGCCGCATTCGCGGCAGGCTGCAAGGGAGGACCCGGAGGGCCCAGGGTCACGGAGGACTACTTCTTCCCCGCGCCGCCGGACCTGCCCAGGGTGCAGTACGTCCGCAGCTTCAACGGGTCCGTCGACTTCGACGAGCGGCGGCCCCTCCTCGAGTACCTCGCCGGGACCGAGGACACGACGGAATACGAGGTCCGCAAGGCCTTCAGCGTGGCCACGTGGAGGGGCAAGATCTACGTGACCGACTCCTTCGGGCTTCAGGGCCTCAACATCTTCGACCTGGATCGCCGGCGCTTCTACATCCTCGGCCGGGAGCCGGGGCCGGGCGTCCTCAGGAAGCCGATCCATGTCTTCGTGGACGAGGGCGGCCTCAAGTACGTCTCGGACCTCCAGCGGCGGCAGGTCGTGGTCTACGGTGCGGACGATGCCTACCTGCGCGCCTACGGCGACGGCAAGTCGTTCCTCCCCGTGGCCTGCGTCGCCCACGGGAAGGAAGTCTACGTCCTCGACATCCAGAAGGACGTCGTGGCCGCAGGGGCGTCCGAGGCGCCGCCAGCGGGGGCTGCGGGCGCAGAGGACCCCACCGGGGCGGAGGACGCCGGGCCCGAGGAGGTCCGCCGCGACCAGATCGTCGTCCTCGACAAGGAGTCGGGGAGGCCGCTGAGGCGCATCGGGAAGCACGGGTTCGACCGCGAGGGCTTCGCTTTCGCGAGCTTCCTCACCGTGGACCGCCTCGGGAACCTCTACGTCTCCGACTTTCTCAACCACCGGATCGTGAAGCTCGACCCGCAAGGGAACGTGCTGCTCGCGTTCGGCCGGCACGGGGACAGGGCCGGCGACTTCGCGCAGATGAAGGGGATCGCCCTGGACCGCGACGGGCTCATCTACGTGGTGGACGCGGCCTTCCAGGCCGTCCAGACCTTCGACAACGCGGGGACGCCCCTCTTCGCCATGGGCGGGCCCCGGGCTCCCCAGGGGCCCATGGACCTTCCCGCGGGGATCTGGATCGACCACCACAACCTCGAGCGCTTCCGGGACCTCTACGCGCCCGACTTCGAGCCCGAGTACCTGATCCTCGTGGCGAACCAGCTCAGCGCCAGGCACCGCATCGCCGTGTACGCCTATGGCAAGCGGAAGGGCCTGGACTATCCCCCGGAGGACGAGGTCGTCACGCTGGACCGCAAGCCCCCCAAGGCGCTCTGGAAGCTGCCCGTCTTTGGGCCCGAGCCGCCCGCGAAGCCGCCGCCGGCCGCGACGGCGCCTCGCCGCCCGCAGGCGCCGGCGGGCCCGGCGGTGCCTCGCTGAAGCACTGGTCCCGACGTCTGCGGCGGTGCCCGGAACGAGCGAGGAGACATGCCTAGCACGATGCAGAGGCCGCTCACGTCCAGGACCGGGCCGCGAGCCCTTGCCCTGCTCCTTCTCCTCGCCGCCGGCTGCTCGCGCGAGCGGCGGCACGCGGTGCTCACGTTCTTTTTCGACGGCGTCCCGCCGCTCGACGCCGTGGGGGCCGCGGCTCCGGAGGTCAGCTCGCAGTTCATCCGGGAGGGGACCCTCCAGGTGACGCGCCTCGACATGGTGCGGCACAAGCCCTTCGAGAGGAACGAGTGCACCGGCTGCCACCCCAAGGAGCGCTCGTTCTGGCTCGAGCAGGACTTCGACAGGATCGGGCTCTGTTTCAAGTGCCACGAGCACGAGCCCTTCCGCGACCGACTCGAGAAGCTGTCCTTCGTCCACGGCCCCGTCGCCGTGAAGAGCTGCCTGCTCTGCCATGACCCCCACGAGTCGATCCACCGGGGCCTCCTCGTCCTGCCCGAGCCCAGGCTCTGCTACGAGTGCCACGACCGGGGCCTGATGCTCGAGGACCCGCAGCACCTCGGCGAGGGCCCGGAGACCTGCCTGCGGTGCCACGACCCGCACGGCGGGGCGGCTCCGTTCTTCCTGAAGGGCCCGTCCAAGCCGGGCGCGGGGCGATGAATGGCGCGGGACGGGATCGCCGACGGCCAGCGGGGACGCGTGCGGCGGAGCGCCGCGGCCCTCCTCGCCCTCGGGTCGGTCGTCCTGGGCGCCGGCTGCGCCGGGAGGCAGGGCCCACGGGACCTGCCGCCGGGGGCGCGGGCCATGGGGGCTGCAGCCGAGCCGCCCGCCCGCGCCGTGGGCCTGGACTCGCTGGGAGGGTTCCTCGGCGCCGGGTACCTCTTCAACCAGGACAAGCACACGGCCTCCGACCTCGAGCGGACGGAGCACCTGGTCCAGGAGCGGTTCGGCCTGGGCGCATCGGGCTCGATCTACTCGCCGAGCTTCCTCCTCTACGAGGCGACGGGCGTCGGAGGCCTCTCGCAGGACTGGGCCGAGGACCGGAGCTCGGGCGAGACCTTCGACACTGGCACCCTGTACGAGGCGGACGTGAGCGCCCACCTCTTCCCGAAGAGGCTCCACCCCGCGGACCTCTACTTCTCGCGGATCGAGGACTTCCAGCCGCGCGTCTTCCTCTCCAAGATCGAGACCACGACCACGACGGCCCGCGGGGTCCAGAACCTCCAGCTCGAGGGCGGCAACCTGCGCGCCGAGGCCGGGAGGAGGGAGCTCGAGCAGTCGGTCTTCGGAGCCGAGGAGCAGGAGCCCTTCGTGGAGGTGACCGAGGACACCTTCGGCACGAGCGGGGACTACCAGATCTCAAGGCACCAGAGCGTCGCGGGGAGCTACACCTTCCAGGACGTGGAGCAGAGGGCCGCCGAGAACAGCTTCCAGGCTCACAACGCCATCGGGGACCACACGCTCTCCCTGGGGAGCGAGGGCGAGCACCAGCTCCGCTCGCGGGCCGAGGTGAGGGCGCAGGAGGGAGAGCTTGACCAGGACCTCCTCCGCATCGACCAAGTCTTCGACTCGAAGATCACCGGGAGCCTCGACGGCGACCTCGGGTTCCACTTCGAGCGGAACGACACGAACTTGCTCGAGCTCGAGGTCCTTCGAGGCGAAGGAGGCCTCCGCCACCGGCTCTTCGAGAGCCTCACCACGTCCCTCACGGCCCAAGGGGGCCGCCTCACGGCCGATGGCCAGAGCACGACGGACACGGTGGGCGGGATCGCCAGCCTCAACTACAAGAAGAGGACGCCCGTGGGGACCCTGCGCATGACGTACTCGAGCTCCCTCGAGCGGCGCTTCGTCGAGAACGACCGGGGCGGCGCCATCGACGAATCGCACACGTTCCCCGACGCCCCCCCCGAGGAGATCCGGCTCTTCCAGCCGCGGATCGACCCGGCCAGCATCGTCATCACGGACACCTCGGGGCTCATCTTCTACCGGGAGGGGATAGACTACACCGTGACCCAGGATGCCTCGGGCTTCACGACCATCGCGCGCGTCTTCACGGGGAACATCCCTCAGGGCCCTCCGGGCGCCACCGTGCTGGTCGACTACGTCTTCACCCTGGGCACCGACTTCACCCTCGACACGATGCATCAGAACCTCCGCATCGAGCACGAGCTCACCGGCGGCCTGACGCCTTACTTCGCGTTCGGCCACCAGGACCAGCACCTGAGCGACGTGGAGGGGCCAGGAGGGCTGACCCCGATCCGCGAGCGGTCCCTGCTCGGAGGCCTCGAGTGGCGCAGGGAGTCGTGGCTCGCGGGGGGAGAGTACGAGACGCGGGAGTCGACGGTCCTCCCCTTCGACGCGGTCCGCCTCAAGGCTCAGGCATCCCTGCGCATCGCCGAGGTCCACCAGCTCATCGGGAACGCCACGCAGGCCTGGCTCTTCTACGAGGAGCCCGAGCGCGACGTGGCGATCAGCCAGGGGACCGTCCGCTGGCGGTCCACCTTCGAGCGGGGCTTCTCGTTCTACCTCGACGGGGCCCTCCGGTACGAGGACGACAGCGTCCAGGGCTCGAGCTTCGGCTTCTCCGTGGGCGGAGGCCTCGAGTACCGCTGGAGGAAGCTCTCGATCCGCCTGCGCGCCGCGCACCGCGAGACGCGCGGCGTGGCAGGGGACTTCCGCGCCGAGGAGGTCGGGCTCTATATCGTGCGTGAATTCGGGGAGACGCCGCCGTCGACGTCGGCGGCCATGGAGAGGTTCTTGAGGCAATGAGCCGGAGCCGCGACACGAGCTTGACGGTACGCACGCCGGCTGCGGCGCTCCTCGCCTGCGTCCTCCTCGGCTGCGCGGCTCCCCGGCCCGTGTTCCCGCCCGTGGACCCGCCGCTCCGGTGGCCGAGCTCCGGCGACCCCGCCAGGATCGAATACGTCGGGAAGGTCGAGGGCGAGGCCGACCTGAAGCGGCCGCGCTCCTTCTGGACGTGGCTCCGCGAGCTCGTGAGCGGCGCGAGGCCCGAGGCGCGGATCCAGAGCGCCCACGGCGTCGCCGTGACCGCCTCGGACGTCCTCTTCGTCTCGGACCCCGACGCTCACGTCGTCCACCGCTTCGACCTCGTGTCCCGAGAGCACAGGGCGCTCTCCGACGCGAGCGAGGGCCGGCGCTTCGAGACGCCCATAGGGCTCGCGCTCCAGGGCGGCAAGGTGCTCGTCGCCGACCGGGCGCTGCGGACCGTCTCCGTGCTCTCCGAGGACGGCGAACCGCTGGCGGTGCTCGGCGCGGGGCAGCTCGCGGCGCCCGTGGGCGTCGCCGCGGGTCCGTCGGGGCGGGTCTACGTCGCCGATGTGGGGGCGCACCAAGTCGTGGCGCTCGACCCGGGCGGCGGGCCGCCCCTCGCGATCGGCTCCCGCGGCGACGAGCCGGGCCAGCTCAACTTCCCGACGCACGTGGCCTGCGACCTCGAGGAGAACCTCTACGTCAGCGACTCCCTGAACGCCCGCGTCCAGGTCTTCGACCGCGGCGGCCGGCTCCTCCGCTCCTGGGGCCAGAGGGGCGACTCCCCCGGCGACTTCTCCCAGCCCAAGGGCATCGCCTGCGACGCCGGAGGAAGGGTCTACGTGGTCGACTCCCACTTCGAGAACGTGCAGATCTTCACGCCCCGGGGGGAGCTCCTCCTCGCCTTCGGAACCGAGGGGAACGGTCCGGGGGAGCTCTGGCTCCCGGTGGGGGTGGCCCTCGACGGGGAGGGCCGCATCTGGGTCGCGGACTCTTTCAACCGCCGGGTCCAGGTCTTCCGACAGCTCCGAGATGCCGAAGCCGGAGGCACGCCATGAGAGCTACACTTGCCGCTACCGCCGCCGCCGCCACGACCACCTTCACGACCGCCGCCACGACCACCGCCGCCATCGCCGCCGTCGTCCTCGCCGCCGTCCTCCCGGGACGCGCCGCCCACGGGCAGGTGGGGCAGCGCGTCAAGGACACGGTCCACAATCTCTCGGCCTCGGGCCCCGGACAGGTCCGGGCCCAGAGCGAGACCGAGGTCTGCATATTCTGCCACACCCCTCACGGCTCGGCGGGCGTGGAGCCCCTGTGGAACCGCAGCGTCGCCCCGGGCCCGTACCTCATCTACCAGAGCACCTCGCTCAGGGCGCAGGTGGGGCAGCCCACGGGAGCCTCGAAGCTCTGCCTCTCCTGCCACGACGGCACCATCGCCCTGGGCAGCGTGCTCAGCCGCCCCCAGCCCATCGCCATGGCCGGCTCCGACCGCATGCCTGCCGGGCCCACGAACCTCGGGACCGACCTCTCGGACGACCACCCCGTCAGCTTCTCGTACGCCTCGTCGCTCGCGGGCTCGAGCGCCGAGCTCGTCCAGACCGCGGCCATCCCCGCACCGGTAACGCTCGACAAGAACGGCGAGGTCCAGTGCACCTCGTGCCACGAGCCGCACGACAACTCGTACGGGGACTTCCTGGCGCGCCCGAACGTCGCCGGGGCCCTCTGCACGAGCTGCCACCGGCCCCTCTCCTGGACCACCTCGGGCCACGCGACCAGCTCGGCGCTGGTGTCGCCCGACGTGGCCTCGGTCCTCGAGGCGGACGCCGCCTCGGTGGCCCAGAACGCCTGCAAGGGCTGCCACCAGCCGCACGGCGCCGCGGGCAAGCCCTGGATCCTGCACCGCGAGAACATCTCGGCCACCTGCGTGCCGTGCCACGACGGGACCGTCGCGGGCGGGGACGTGCGGCGCGAGCTCGGGAAGCCCTCGAGCCACGGGATCGTGACCGAGGGGCCGCCGGGCGCCGTGGGCGGCCCGTACCTCGAGGGGCCGATGGTCTCCTGCGCCGACTGCCACGATCCCCACGCCGCGGGCTCCACCGAGGGCCTCCCCGCAGGCCTGCCGGCGAGCCTGGCCCGGGTCCCGGGCGTCGCGCTCAACGGCACGGCGCTCCCCGCGATCCGCCAGGAGCACGAGCTCTGCTTCCGGTGCCACGGCGATGCGCCCGCTCGCGTGGACCTCGTCGTCAGCCGCGTCATCGTCCAGCCCAACAAGAGGCTCCAGTTCCAGCCGACGAACCCCTCCTTCCACCCCGTCGGCAACCCGGGCGCCAACTCGAACGTTCCGAGCCTGCTCCCGCCCCTCACGACGAGCAGCGTGATCGCCTGCGGGGACTGCCACGCCTCCGACGACACGCGGAGGCTCGGGGGGACGGGGCCCGCGGGGCCCCACGGTTCGGTCCACGACCCGCTCCTCGCGCTGCGCTGCGACACCCTGGACTACTCCGTCGAGTCGCCGGCGGCCTACGCCCTCTGCTACCGCTGCCACCAGCGCGACTCGATCCTCGGCGACCGGAGCTTCGAGGAGCACAAGAAGCACGTCGTGGACGCGATGGCGCCCTGCTCGGCCTGCCACGATCCTCACGGGATCAGCTCCGCGCAGGGCACGGCGCAGAAGAACAGCCACCTGATCAACTTCGACCGCTCGATCGTCTTCCCGAACAGCGCGGGGCGGCTCGAGTTCATCGACCTGGGCACCTTCCGCGGCCAGTGCTACTTGACCTGTCACGGCGAGGAGCACAACCCCGAGGAGTACGGAAACGGTAACTGATGACGAAGGAGTCAACGATGCGCACCCTTGCCGCGATCTTCGTGCTCGCCTTGGCC
>JACQVW010000015.1 GCA_016209535.1 Planctomycetota bacterium
GCTCAAGACAACGGTCAGCTCGTGCTCACGGACGCGGTGCGGATCTTGAACCACCTCTTCCTGGGAGGTTTGCCCCCGGATCCGCCCGGCCCGCCGGAGCTCCCCTGCGGCCCGGACTCGACGGCGGAGGAGCCTGACCTCGGCTGCGCCGCATACCCGAGCTGCTGAACGACGCGGTGCGCGCTCCCCTACCCCGCGCCCGGGAGAGAGACGACCGGGCCGTCCGGCCCCTCCACCTCGGCGAGGACCTCGAGGCGCTCGAGCCTCCTCGCCCTGCGCCACGCGGAGACCGCCGAGAGCGCCGCGAGGCCCGCGAGGGCGCCGAGACCCATCGCAAGAAGCCACCGCTCCAGGTACGGATCGCGCGATGCCGCCATGGGTCTCCCTCCTCGGTCCCTCACCCTCGGTGGCCGTCGCCCCCGCCGCCCGCCTTCTTCTCCCCGGCGGCCGCCGGCGGCTCGAGCCTGCCCTTGTGCTTCCAGAGCCGATCCTTGAGCTGCGGGAAGAGCTTCAGGGCGTTCTCGCGCAGGACCTGCCGGCCGATCCGGAGCGCGTGCTCCTCCTTCAGGTCTCCCGCGTCGACCCTCTCGGCCAGGACCTCGGCGAGGCAGCGGCGCGTGAGCTCCGTCGCCCCGTAGATCCCCTCGCCGTGGTTGCAGTCGGCGCCCCACAGGATCCTGTCCGACGGCATGACGTCGAGCCACTCGTGGAGCGCCCGCTTCGCCGTGGCGTAGCTCAGGGTCGGAAGCCACACCGAGTCGATCCAGACGTGCGACCCGTGCCGCATGACGATCACGCCCGTCTCCCCCACCCACGGGAAGCCGCCGTGGAAGAGGATGAACTTCGTCTTCGGGTTCGCCTCGATCAAATCCACGAGGAGCATGGGATCGGATCCCTGGATCCTGGCCTGCCCCGTGTGGATCTGGAAGGGCAGGTCGTGCTTCGCGCTCAGCTCGACCAGGCGCCAGAAGACGAAGTCCTCGAAGGCCTTCACGTCCTCGGGGGAGAGCTCCTTGCGCGGCCTGCCGAAGACCCCCTCGACCCGCTCCCGCGCCACGAGCTCGAAGCGGAGCGTCCGCTCGTAGGCCAGCGTCGACTTGAGGCACGCCGCGCCGGCGGCCTTGGCCCGCGAGAACATGTGGTCCAGCACCTCGAGGTAGTCCCCGAGGGACCCCATGCCGAGGCCGTGCTTCCGGGCGTAGTCGTAGGGGCTGTCGAGGGGGCTCGAGTGCTCCGAGGGGTGGAACGCCTTGACGAGGGTCGTCACGTTGAAGACGAGGACCCCGAAGGCGTAGTCCGTGCGGAAATCGAGGCGGGCCCAGTACGGGTCGTTGAACATGAGCTCGATGTTGGCCCGCTCGGTGACCACGTGGTAGAGCCACCGCGGGTCCTTGTAGTGCTCGAAGATCCTGTCGTTCAAGGCGCGGGCCCCGGCGTCGTCGATCGCTTCGAAGTCGACCCCGTAGAGATCCTCGAAGGCCGGGAGCTGGTAGCGGTAGAAGGTCGTGGCCCGCGCGTCCTCGAAGTCGTCCCTCGCCTCGGCCCACCAGGCGTCGAAGGACATGCCGGGCTTCCAGGGAGGCGTCTTGTTGATCCAGTTGTGGTAGCTGTTCCGCCAGATGCTCGCGAGGGTCATGCCGCGGCCGCGGTCCGTCTCCACGTACCCCGGCAGCGACTCGAAGGGCCAGAGGTGGTCGTGGGTGTCGATCGCGGGCGTCGCGTCGAACTGCGCCTTGATCCGCCTGTAGGTCGTCGTGTGCCGCGTGCCCTGGGCCACGGCCTCGAGGACTACCGCGAGCTGGACGCAGCCGAGCGCCGCACCGAGGATCGCCGTCTTCCAACGCATGGGTCGCCTCCTGTCGTAGAGCCCGGCGGGCATTGTTTCGCCGGAGGCGACGGCGGCGCAACGGGAAACCCGGCTCGAGCCGCCCCCCGCCCCGCTCGGGGAGCGCCGGGCGCTCGACGCCTCACTCAGCTTCAGGTCGTGAGCCACGCCCAGGCTCGGAGGAGCGCCCCTCACGGCTGCGGCACCCCCTGCCGGCCCACCGCGGGCCGCTCCTCCCAGGCCTCCGACGCGGGCTCCGGGCGCTCCGGGGGCGAAACGTCGGCCACGATCTGGAGCTCCGGCAGGGCCGCCTGCAGCCGCTCGAGGCCGGAGTCCGTGACGGCCGTCTCCCGGAGGCAGAGCTGCCGGAGGCTCCGCAGGCCCCGGAGCGTCTCGACGCCGGCGTCCGTGACGCGCGTGCCCCGGAGGTCCAGCTTCTCGAGCCCCGGGAGCCTCAAGAGCAAGTCCAGGGCCTCGTCGTCGATGCCCGTCTCCTCGAGGTCCAGCATGCGGAGCTCCTTGAGCCCCTCGAGGTGGACGAGGCCGCTCCCGGTGACGCGCGTCCCGCCCAGCCAGAGCGTCCGCAGCCCATCGAAGCCCGTGACATGGGCCAGTCCCGCGTCGGTGACGTCGGTCCCGTCGAGACCGAGGTGCGCGAGCCGGGGCAGGGCCCGCAGGCCTCGGACCTCCTCGTCGCCGATCCGGAGCCCCTGGAGCGAGAGGTACTCGAGCCTCGGGAGCCGTACGACGGCCTCGAGGCCCCGGCCGTCCACCGCGGAGTAGCCCAGGTAGAGCGTCCGGAGCCGCGGGAGCCCGGCGAGGCTCGAGAGGCCCCGGGACGTGACCGCCGGGCAGCGCTCGACGCTCAGCACCTCGAGGTGCGGGAAGCGCCCGAGGAGGCCCATCGCCGCGTCCGTGGCCTCGCTGCGCTTGAGCCAGAGCTCCACCACCCGGTCCGTGCCGTCCTTCCCGAGCAGGTCCCGCAGCCAGCCGGGGCCACGCCGCTCGACCTTGAAGCGAGCCCCGAGCTGCCCGAGCGCCGAGACGGCCTCCCGCTGGCGGACGAAGGGCCGGACACAGCCCAGCCAGAGAGCGGCCCCCGCCGCGGCGGCCGCGACCGCGCCGAGGAGGGCGACCGCGACGGCTCTCTTCCGCGGCCGTCCTGGGCGCGGCGTGCTCGCCTCGAGCGTCGAGTAGGCTGCCACGGGTGCGGTGCGAGGCGGCATCAGTCGATCCGTCGATCTTCTGGGCTTCGAGGGTGGGCAGCCAGGGGTCCTTCAGGGCGGCGCGGCCGGGGCGGCGAGCCCCAGGGCCGCGACGGCAAGGGCTCGGGCTAGGTCCATCGGCCAGCGCGGGGCAATCATGCCAGGCAGTCTACCTCTTTCGCAGGATCACCCCAAGCTCCGGACGACCGCTCCCGGCGCCTGCGGTCGTCCACCCCGCCAAGAAAGATCGCTTGACGCTAATCCAGATCCATGCTATACGCTCCTGTCAGTCATGCATCGCAACCCAGGAGGCCCCCCGTGAGACCCGAAGAGTTGCTCAGGCTGCTGCGCGTGCGCCCCTTCAAGCCCTTGAGAATCTGCACCTCCGACGGCGCCGGCTTCGAGATCCAGCACCCGGAGCAGGTCCTCGTCACGCGGTCGACCTTCGTGATCGGCCTCGAGCCCGACGCGAGGACCGGCGTCTGGCGCCGGTGGGAGCACTGCTCGCCGCTCCACGTGACGCGCGTGGAGATGGCCTCGGGCGGCGCGGCGTGAGGGTCTCGTCGTGAGTGGGTTGTGGTGCGGCGGGTGGTCGTGCCCGACGGCTCGCCGGCCTACCCGCCCGACGGGCAGCTCGGCTCCTCGCAGCCGAGCGCCAGCTCCACGCGGCCGCAGTCCGGGAACGGGGCGGGGGGCGGCGGGCCGCCCGAGAAGCGGTGCTGGAGGGTGTAGATCGGGTCGCCGATGTTCACCTGCGCGCTCGCGTTCGCGTCGGCCGCCTCGAGGCAGCCGGGCCCGGGGCCTCCGAGGAAGAGCCAGGCGAGGGTGGAGACCGCGTCGCTCATGTCGACGAGGCCGTCCCCGTTCGCGTCGCCCCGCAGGAAGGGCGGGAAGGGCAGGGGCCGCGGCAAGCGCACGACGCCTCGCTCCGTGGCGGGCCGCACCTCGAAGCCCTTCACGACGAAGATCACGGCGACCGGCGGGTCGCCGAGGGTCTCCGAGTACGCGACGGGGTACTCGCCCCCGGGCTCGCCCTCGGGGCCCTGGAGGTAGGTGACCTCGGCCAGCGCGTGCAGCTCGACCGGCGGGGGGAGGGTGTCCGTGAGGTCCTTCTCGTCGACGATCACGCCCATGGTGATCCCGTCGGGGACCACGTTGAGGCTGAGGAAGGTGGGCCCCTGCCCGTCGTTGAGCTTCGCCGTGGCGGTGTCGTCCAGCGAGACCTTCTCGGGCACGATGAACCGCGGGTCCGCCCGCACGCCGAAGGACCAGCCCTGGATCGGGTCCGCGTTCCTGGCGAGGCACCGTACGCTGCCCGGGACGGCGAGGGGCACGGGGTCCCCGCCGGCGGCGCCCTCCCGGAAGAGCCCGCTCGAGAAGGTGAGCAGGTTCTCGGGCGGCTCGCCGCCGGCGAGGATACGGCAGTACGCCGGGGCGCTCAGGAGGCCGCCCGAGGCGCCGCGCACCGAGTAGGTGTACAGCGTGCCCCGCTCGAGGCCCGGGTCCTTGTAGCCCGTCGCGTCGCCCGGGATCGTGACCTCGAGGGGCCCCGGCGTCCTCTCGATCAGGATCTTCTCGTACCGGCCGCCGTTCACCCAGGTCAGGACGCCCGTGGCGCCGCCCGTGGCATCGCCCGGGACGCCGGCCGGGACGCCGCCCGCGGCGCTCGAGACGACCGCCAGGCACGTCAGATCCCGGACGGGAGGCACCAGGCCGCCCCCCGTGTCCACCTTGCAGGCGACCTCCTCGCTCGCGACGCCCTCCGCCGAGATGCCCTGCACGGAGTAGACCACGACGCCCGAGGGGGGCCCCGCGTCCCTGTAGGCGGTCGCGTCGCCGGGGAGGACCGCGAGCTCGCGTCCGTCGCGGCGCACGACGATCCCGGCGTACGGGAACGGGTTCGTCCACGTGAGGAGGACGACCGTCACGGGGGCCAGGACCCGGTCGTCCACGGCGCAGCGCAGGTTCTCCGGAGGAGGGACGCCCGGCGGACCCAGCTCGACGAGACAGGAGGCCGCCTCGCTCCGCCGGTCCCCCACGACCCCGCGCACCTCGTAGAGGAAGCGGCCCTGGAACACCGGTGGACGGTCCACGAATCTCGTCGTGCCGCCCGGGAGGCGCGCTATGGGCATGCCGTTCCTCGACACCAGGATCAGGTCGTAGTCGATGGGGTTCGTCCACCGGAGCGAGACGAAGGGGCTCGGCCATATGCCGCCGTCCGGGTCACCCGCCACGGCCGGGTCGCGGGTCGGGATCGCCACGGCGCACGTGAGGTCGCGGGGCGCGGGGACCCCTCCGCCTCCGACCACCACGACGCAGCTCCCCACGACGATCCCCCCCGACGACGTGCCGGCGACGGCCAGCACCTTGTAGGCGTGCTCGCCGGGGCCCGGGGCGTCCGTGAAGCGCGTCTCGCGGCTCTGGCCGATCCGCTCGCCGTCGCGGAAGACATCGAATCGCTCGATGACGACGGCCGGGAGGGGCACGGCCGACCAGTCGAGCTGGACGAGGGGGCCGTCGACGGTGCAGGCGAGGCCCGAGCGCGGGACAGCCGCGGTGCAAGCGCCCACGAGGATCGAGTGGCCGAAGCCCACCTCGGCGCGGACCACGTAGCGGTACGTCCCGGGGCCAGGGACCGTATCGACGACCTCACGCGCCTCGGGGCCCGCCGTCGCGACGACCACACCGTCCCGCGTGACGACGAAGCCGTCGACGAGGACCCGGAGGAAGAAGTCCCAGGAGACCTTCACCCGCAGCGTGCCCGGGATGGGCTCGCAGCGCGCCCCGAACTCCCCCACCACGAGCTTGCAGCAGCCCACGGGGATCACGGAACCGTCGAAGTCGAGAGCCTGGAGGTCGTACTCGTGCTCCCCGTCGGGCACCGCCGGGTCCACGTAGCCCGAGGCGTCGGGGGCGAGCTTCGCGATGGCCTCGCCGTCGCGGAGGATCTGCCAGCCGAGGATGAGCCGCTTCCAGACCACGTTCCAGGAGAGCTTCACGGTGTTGCCGCCGGTGGTGCCGCCTGTCGACGGATCCGCCGCGTCCGCCGAGGCGGTGCAGGTGAGCGTCGCGTCGCAGAAGCGCTCCGGGTGCGACGCGGTGGCGAGAGGCGCCGGCAGGGCTGCGAAGGAGGCAAGGAGAGCGAGGAGAAGCGGCCGCGGGGTCATCGTTTCCTCCAGTGGCGGTGGCTTGTCAAACCACTGCATCCCAGCAAACCTGGGGCCGCGAGTCAACGGCCGTCCGAGGTCCGCTCGGCACGCCGCTTTGCGGACCCAGGCACGCGAGGGACGTAAAGCGCCCCTTCCACCCGCGGCGCGGGCATTGACAGCCCGCGTCACGGCCTCTTGCGGACGATCACGCGCACGCGGGTCCCGTCGGGGATGTCCACCTTGGGGCTCACGCGGTAGCGGTGCATGCCCCCCTCCTTCTTGAGCAGGGCATGGTTGGCCTTCGAGCTCGAGGTGACGCCGGCGCTGCACGTGTAGAGGCAGGCGAGGCAGCCCGAGGCGTGGCAGGGCGGGCTCGCGGCGTCCTCGCCGGTCATGTTCCCGCCGAACCGCATCTCGATGCCTCGCGCGCCCCCGCTCGACGGCAGGTCCGGGACCCTTTCCGCGATGAAGTCCTCGAGCCGCATGGGCTCGCCCAGGCCCTTCCAGTCGAAGAGGAAATCGATCGCGTCCCCCCCGGTGGCGATGTCCTCGTCGTCGAAGTTCTCCGCGCCCACGTTGTTCCCGTCCGAGGCCCCGATCGCTCGCAAGGACTCGTAGAGCTTCCCGGGCGATACGTCCGTCGTGAAGAAGGCCTTCGAGGCCATGGAGCCGTCCCGCTCGACGATCAAGTGCCAGGTCCCCTCCTCGGCGTTCCGGCGGTGGAAGACGGCGCTGAAGCTGAGCTCCCGCGCCGCGGGGCTCACCATCACCACGCCCCTGGAGGAGCCCTTCGCCGCGCCGCCGGCCCCCGAGCCTCCACCGCAGCTCGCGAGGGCTGTGGCGATGATGACGGTGAGGGCGAGACGCGAGCCTGTGCTTCTCATGGGCGATCTCCTTGGCATCTCCAAACGAGCCTCCTCCTCAGGTGGCCTCCACCGGGGTCCACCGGCCGCCCGCGAGCAGCTCGAAGGGGCGGAAGCTCCTCTTGTACTCGAGGGACATGCAGCCCGCGACGCAGTAGCCCAGATACAGGTGCTCCAGGCCCAAGGTCCTGGCCGTCTGGATCTCCGAGAGGACATCGAACGTCCCCAGGCTGCGCCGGCGGTGCTCCGGGTCCCAGAACCCGTAGATCGAGCTGAGCGCGCCCGCGCTCTCGTCGGCGTAGCCCACCGCCACGAGCCGGCCGCCGAGGCGGTAGCGGAACTCGCGGACGCGTACGGGGCCCGTCACGAGCATCTGCTCGTACGCGTCCCCGTCCGCCCCCACCGGCTTCCAGCCGCGGCGGGCCTCCCGGTCGGCGTGGAAGCGGCGGAAGAGATCGAGCCGCTCCTCGTCCACCCTGGGGTCGCCGACCTCGAGGTCCAGGTCCGCGTTCCGCGCGAGGACGCGCCGCTGGGATTTCGACGGGCGGAACCGGGCCACGGGCACCCGGATCGAGACGCACTCCTCGCAGCCCGGGCAGGAGGGCCGGAAGTAGAGCCTCCCGAAGTGCCGGACCCCCGCCTCGAGGAGCGCCCCGTGCTCGCGAGCGCTCGCCGCCTCGACGGTGCGCATCACCATTTGGCACGGCCTGTCGCGCAGGTAGGGACAGGTGGAGAGGTTGCTCGAGAAGGCACCGCCGGCGCGCATCCGGGCCTCTTCAATCGGTCTCGCACTCCTCGAGGATCCTCCGGTAGGCCTTCCGGGCCTCCTCGTAGGCGGCCAGGGCGTCCGGCTTCTCGGCGTCGCGGATCCGGCCCTGCTTCGACCTCCAGCACTGGTCGACGCCCTTCAGGCACCACTCCACGCTCCTGCGCGATGCGCGGATCGGCTTCCCGCCCACGAGGACGAAGATCGGGTTCGTGTGGGAGCTCGGCAGGATCCTGAGGGTGACCCAGCTCGAGGTCGCGAGGGGCACGTCGAAGGAGACGTCGCGCAGCGAGCCATCGGCCTCGATCTCCTGGCGGGCCACGGGGAGGCCATTCACGACGACCTCCACGGGCACGCGGCGCGTGTCGCCGATCCTCGCCCGCTCGACGTCCCAGTAGGGCTTCTGCTCGTACGGGCGCGAGCGGAGAGCCGCATCGGGTTTCTCGCCCAGGAACGCCGCGACCTTGGCCGTGACCTTGACCGTCCCGGGCACATCGAGCTTCACCTCGCTCCCCCGGGTCCCCACCTCGGTGCCGTTCACGGCGAAGTCCATGAGGTGGCTCTTGCCGTCGCCCACGTAGGAACGCCCCTCGCGGATCGCGTCGCAGAAGCGATCGAAGTCCAGCTTGCCATCGAGCTTGCAGTAGATGCGGCCCAGGCCCACGCGCTCGCCGTAGATGCACGGGAAGTCCGTCTCGCCGCTCAGACGCGCCCGGTAGCCGCAGTTGAGCGTGTGGTACCAGATGTTCAACTCCCAGACGTAGGGCGTGTCCACGCTTGAGATGAAGTCCACGGCATCGTGCACCACGTCCACGATGTACTCGTTGGCGCCGATGCCGTCGAAGGGCGGGATCTCGTGGTTGGGGAGGTCCTTCGACTTCACGGCGAGGCCCCAGCCCGAGTGGGAGAAGCCCACCACGCCGCCCTGCTCCTTCCCCCACTTGAGGATCGGCAGGTCCCAGCTCGGCCACTCCTGGATGCGCGTCGTCCCCGGGTAGTCGTCCTCCTTCAGCCGCAGCAGGCAGAGGTGCCCCGCGTGGTCCGAAGGGAACCCCGAGACCTCGACGTCGTACCGCATGATGTACCGCTCGCGGCTGAGCGCGTGCACCTTGCCCTCGAAGAACTGCTTCTGGAAATACCAGCAGGGGCCCCAGCTCAAGACGCAGCCGACGTTCAGGTCCTCCCCGAGGATGTGCCGGAACATGTCGGCGGGCGTGACGCCGGCCGTGGGGCTCTCGTAATGCGCGCAGCCGCCGCCGTGCACGTGGTGGTCGCCGCTCCACCACTTCCTCGAGGCGGGGTGAACCCACCGCCGGAGCCGGAAAGCCTCGCGGTGCGCCGCGGCGCCCTCGGGGACCTTCACCTTGCGCGTCTGGACGAGGTACTCGGGCCCTCGCGTGAACTCGACCGTGTACTCCGCCGGCGGAAGGACGAGCGTCTCGCCGTCCGCGCGGTAGACCTGCGGGTGGAAGAAGAAGTCCGGCGCGAGCCGCCTCGAGGGCGAAGGGTACACGCGGCCGCGGCCGTCCCGGACGACGAAGGCTCCCATCGCCGGCGCGCCGTCGTCGTCCTTCACCTCGAGCGTCACCTCGACCGAGGGGACGCTGGCGAAGAGCACGTTGACCTCGTTGCGGAACCCGATGTCCTGCGTCCCTTGGCCCACGTTGAAGGAGACCTTCGCCTCGCGCTTCCCCGAGTCGCGCGAGTAGACCTCGGCGATCCGGTACTCGAGGTGCAGGCCCGAGAGGGTCCTCTGGAGCGGCTGGCCCACGTAGAGCCCGATGTCCATCCAGCGGTCCCGGACCGCCTCCGGCGGGATCGTAACCTGCGGCTCGGGCGAGCCCGTGGAGCGCTTGTAGAGCGGCTCGGCGTTGGGGCTCTCCACCTTCAGCTCGGCCGTCACCCCCGCCTCGTTGTGGACGCGGACCAGGAACACGCGCCAGCCGTGCTGCACCAGCTCGGGCTTCGCCGGCCCGCGAGCCACTTTCACGCGGCTCTCGGGGTTGATGTGGACGGCGAAGAGGACGTGGCGGTCGAGGACCTTCTGGATCGCCTGGACCGCGTCGTCGTCGGTGAGCTCGTAGGCTTTCACGAGGGCCGCGGCCTCGTCGGCCGCGAGAGGGGACCCCACGTACCCGAGGGCCTCCGCGATCCTCTTCGTCTGGGCGATGAGGGGCTGCGCCTCGACGCCCGTCACGGGCGCGAGGTCGTCGGGGAGGGCGCCCGAGGGCGCGCAGAGGGTTGCGACGGCGACCGGAGCCCACAGGAAGTTGCTGGAGCGCATGGTGTTCCCCCGCTCGGAAGAGGCCTGCTCGACACGAAGGCGACGCGATGAGCCTTTGGTTATACCCGCTATGGCCGGCGAAGGGTACTGGGTCGGCACGCCGCACGCCGTGGGCCTCTCGCACGTCCGCTCGCGTACCCTGTCTGCAGGGAGCCGCCTCACTGCCACCGCCGGAAGTCAGGGCTCAAGACGCGAGGAGGCGTTGCGTGCGAGCCTCACGCCCGCGTCGACGCCGCTCGCCGCCGCAGGATCATGGCGGCTCCCAGCGCGAGGGTCATGAGCGCCAGGCCCACCAGACCATGGACGGAGAGCGCGGGGACCAGATTGGGGCGTTCGCCGATCATGGCGCCGCCGAAGGCGCCCGAGTTGAAGTAGAAGCTCCCGTTGCCCGCACCGGCGGCGAGGGTCAGATACTTGGCCTCGGGCGGGATGGGCAGCGTGAGCTCCTTCCCCGTGCCGCGCGGCGCAGCGCTCTGGACGGAGGCCTTGTGGGAGGCGAAGCCGATGACCTTGGTGTCGTCGCTGAGGATAATGTACGTGGTGACGAACCCCGGTGTACCACCCGGATCGAAGGCGGAGTCCCCCGCTCCCGCGAAGGCGGTCACCTGACCCACGGCCGCGGCGCCGTGCGCGCTGCGGAGCGCGTCGAGGTCGTACGTGATCCCGGCCACCGCGTGGATCCCCACGCCCGTCTCGAAGGGCTTTCCCCCGATCGAGATGGGGGTGACCTCCCCTCCGATCCTGTTCCTGAGGACCTGGCCCCAGCACTGGGGCGGGTCGAGGCGGTCCTCGGCCGGGAAGGGGAACTTCGCGCCCGCGGAGTTGATGGGCATCTCGGCGGCGTCGATGAGAAAGACGGAGTCGATGTACGGCGTCGTCCCGTCGGCGACCGCCGTCAACCCCTGGCCGTCCCCGATCCCGATGGGCGCGTCGACGAAGCCGGACTCGAGGGCTCCCGTGTCGGGGTGGATCCCGATGACGGCGGGGTCCGCTGTCCCCGTGCCGTCACCGCCGGCGGTGACGTCGCCAAGGTCGATCTTGACGACCTGGGCGGTCACCTCGAGGGGTTGGAGAACCAGCGCTAAAGCAGCCACGGCGACGACCGCCAAGGCCGAGATCCTGCGAGTAGACATGGCCTACCTCCTTGGCTATCCTGCCCCTATCTGGCCATCGGCGACCCAGGCCGAGGCTCAACCTTGGCGATGAGCATATCCTCGGGGCAGGGGCGCGGGAAGCATAAAACCGAAGGACTTCAGGCCGGGCGCAGCAGCGGGCCGCCGGGGCCTCTCTGCCGCCCGCAGGAGGCGCAACCCATGCCTCGCAACATCTCCGACCCCCGGGAGCCGGGGGGGCACCGAGCACCGCGGCTCGTGGGCGGTACGGTGGCGTTGGTCCTGGTGCGTCTCGGCCAAGCGGCGCCTCCGACGTCTGACGACCTCTTCAACGGCGATGAGTTGCATGAAGTACGGCTCTCCATCGATCCCGCGGACTGGCAGAAGCTCAAGACCGAACACCCGAGCAACGCGTACTACCCGTGCGATCTCCGATGGCGAGGGCTCGTCGTGGGGAACGTCGGGATTCGCTCCCGTGGTCTGGGGAGCCGGAGCCCGACGAAGCCCGGCCTGAGGGTGGACTTCAACCGGTTCGTGGAAGGCCAGGAGTTCCTGGAGCTGAAGTCCATCGTGCTCGACAACTGCGCCCAGGACCCAGCCTACGTCAGGGAGCGCCTCAGCATGCTCTTCTTCCAGCGGCTCGGCCTTCCGGCCCCGCGCGTCGCCCACGCTCGGCTTTACGTCAACGACACCTACGCGGGGCTGTACGGCCTCGTCGAATCCGCCGACAAGAGGTTCCTCAGGCGCGTGTTCGGCGCCGTCGATGGTGACGTCGAGAACGACGGATACCTCTTCGAGTACAAATGGAAGTACAACTACTACTTCACGTACCTCGGGGAGGACATGACGCGTTACGCCGAGATCTTTGCGCCCAGGACCCACGAGGATGAGCCGCCCGAGGACATCTTCGCCCCCCTGCTTTCCATGATCCGTGCCATCAACGAGACGACCGAGCAGGGCTTCCAGTGCGCCATGGCCGAATACCTGGACCTGAGGTTGTTCATGACTTACGTGGCGATCGAGAACTTCCTGGCCGACTGGGATGGCATCCTGGGCTACTGGGGGATGAACAACTTCTACCTCTACCGCTTCGAAGGGAGGGACCTCTGCCAGTTCATTCCCTGGGACAAGGACAACGCCTTCCAGGAGATCGACTTCTCCATCTTCCTCAGGACCGAAGAGAACGTGCTGATGAGGAAAGCCTTGGCAGTGCCCGAGCTGCGCGCGGCCTACTTGCAGGCACTTCTGGACTGCGCGGCGTCCGCAGGTCCAGGACCGGCGCCCGATGATCCGGGTGGGGCCCCGCAGCCGGGCTGGCTGGAGCTGGAGCTGGAGCGGGAATACCAGCAGATCCGAGCGGCGGCCCGTGAGGACACGCTGAAGCCCTTCTCCAACGAGCAGTTCGAGGCGGCGATCGCCTACCTCAGGAGGTTCGCGCGCGAACGAGGCGCGTTCGTCCGCGCCAAGGCCGAGAGCGCGCAGGTCGCCCCGCCCGCGGCGGTGGATCTATCCGACATGGTGGCAGGCGGCGATGGGACCGGGACGGCGAGCCCGGACCTCGTCGGGATCAACCCCGACACAGGTCTCTTCGAGACCTCCTACGGAGGAGCTCCGGTCGGCATCGCGGACGGCGGAGCCCTCACACCCGTTGCCGATGCGACGTCCGTGTTCATCGACTCCGTGTTCATCATCGACTCGAGAGAGATGCCGATCAACTCGGCAGGTGTGGAGTTCACGTTCCTCCCTGGCGACTTGCCCGTCCCGCCTGGCACCCGAAACCACATCCTCAAGGACAGGATCGGCGGCGAGGACTCCCCGCTGATGGTCGGCGGGAGGACCTACGCGAAGGGGATCGGGATCCATGCGGCGGCAGGGATCACCTTCGACCTCGGGGCCATCAGGGACCTCCATGGCACGAAGGCTCTGGGTTTGGTCTCGGCCCTCGCGGGCATGGGGGACTCTCCGAGGTGCACGGGCCAGCCGGGCCTGTTGACGGTCTACCTCATCTTGAGCGACGAGGAGAGGATCCTGGCCTCCGCATCCCATGAGGCCTCAAGCGCCGGCGCGTTGCTCCACCTCTGCATTCCGGCCGGAGCGAAGTTCCTCACGCTCGCCGCCGGCGCCCGAGACGGGGACCCTCGCTGCGATGCCGGCGCCTTCGCCGAGGCGGTGATCGCTCCTGCGGCGGCGATCCCGCCCCCAAAGCCGCCGCGGAACCTGGTGGCGGCTGCTGGAGTCGGGCAAGTGGACCTCGCCTGGGAGAAGCCGAGCCCCGGTCCCGAGTTCACCCGCTACCGCGTCCTCCGAGACGGTGCGAGGATCGCCGACCTCCCCGTGACGCAGAGGACCTACACGGACGCGGGACTCGCGAGCGGAGCCCGACACTGCTACGGCGTCCGGACGATCCGCGGAGGATACCAGAGCTCCATCTCGAACGAGGTGTGCGCCGTTCCTCTCGGCGGCCCGAGCTTCCACCGCGGCGACCCCACGGGGGACGGCCTGGTGGACATCAGCGATGCGGTGTACACGCTCAGCTTCCTCTTCGCCGAAGGTCCCGAGCCAAGCTGCAAGGAATCCGCCGACGCCGACAACGACGGGACGATCAACATCACGGACGCGATCCTCTCGTTGCGATTCCTGTTCACGGGAGGACCTCCCCCCGCGGCTCCCGGTCCTCCCCCTGCGCCTTGCGGCCTCGACAGCGACTCGCCCGGCTCGGCAGGCGATCTTGGCTGCGGGGGCTACCCTGCCTGTTAGTTGCCTGAACGGGCTTCCCTCGGGCCGGCCGCATGGGTACAGTGGACCTCGGGTGAGGCGACCGGACAGGTCGCTGGTTTCTCGGACCGGACCGAACGGAGGTTTTCCATGCGTTCACCTTGCCGCTTCTCGCGGGTATCCGCCGCCGTTCTTGTCATAGTTGCGCTCCTCATGACGGCCGCGCCCGGGCATGCCCAGGCCGAGAGGCTCGATCTCGGCGACATCGCGGCCGGCGGCGACGGCACCGGCACCGCGAGCGAGGAGGTCATCGGGATCCACCCCGATCTAGGCACCTTCGACAGTTTCTTCACCGATGCCCCGATCGGGATCGGCGACGGGGCGGCGCTGCAGGCGATCGAAGACGAGACTTCCGAGCTCATCGATGCCGTCTTCATCATCGAGGCTGAGGAGATGCCGATCAACTCCGCAGGAGTGACGTTCCAGTTCCCACCCGAGGACCTGCTCGCCCCGCCCAACACCTGGGGCCAGATCCTCAAGGACCGGGTCGGCGGGGAGATCATCACCCTCGTCTCCATCGGCGGGACGAAGTTCGACCACGGGGTCGGCATCCATGCTGCGGCGGGCATCACGTACGACCTGGAGGCGCTCCGAGCCGCGCACGGGCCGGAGGTCGTGGGGCAGGTCTCGGCCCACGCGGGCATGGGAGACTCTTCCTTCGACCCGGGAGGCACGCCGGGCTGGGTGACGACGTACATCATCCTGAGCGACGACGAGAAGGTCATCGCGACCGCAGACCACCGGGCCTCCACCGGCGATGGAGAAGAGCGCGGCAAGCTCCTCGCGCTCCTCATCCCCCCCGAGGCCAAGTATCTCACCCTCGCCGCCGGCGCGGGCAACGCGTCCTTCTACTTCAACTCGGGCACCTTCGGCGACGCGTTCGTCACGGGGAAGGGCACCTGCCTGCTTCCCCCTGCCGCCGCCACGCGCGACATCAAGGCCTCCCGCACGCCCGAGGAGGCCAACGGAGACTTCCTGCCTGGCGACGTGATCGACGTGGAGATCGCCATCAGCGACCTCCGCCCCGCCACGCCTCCCTGCGAGGCGCCGGCGGGGTTGGTGATCAAGGATGCGCTCCCCGCGGACTGGACCCCTTCCGAGATCTCCGATGGCGGCGCTTACGATGCAGCCCAGGACACGATCACATGGACGATCTCGAGGGCGGCCCTCGCGGCAGGGAAGAAGCTCAGCTACAAGGTCACCGCGGCGGCCACATCCGAGCTCGCGGTGCTGTTCTCGGGGACGATCGCCGAGGAGGCCCAAGGCGCGGCGACGAGTCCGATCCGGGGCGAGTCCAGGCTCCTGAGCGACATCCCCTTCGACGCCTGCGGAGGCATCCGCTCCTGGAACATTCTCGGCGCCTTCCGGCAGCCCTTCGGAGACAGTCCCGGAGACGAGAACCTCCGCCTCGACTACTTGACCGACGGGGATGTGTTCGAGACGGAGCTCGTCTTCTTCCCCGGCGCACAGGTGCCGACGGCGTTCGGCGGAGACGGGGTCACAGGGGCGGCGAGCACCGGAATCCTCGGCGGGGCGAAGGGCCGGAACCCCGCCGGAGTGCCGACCGTCTTCGCCTGGAACGATCCCGATGGGGCTGTCAACCTGAACGACGACGTCTTCGGCGGCGACCCGGACGGCGCGATGGCCTACGCCCAGACTTACGTGGTCAACACCAGCGGGGCGCCGATGGACGTGCATCTGGGCATCTCGAGCGACGATTCGGTGCAGGTGCTCTTGAACGGCGAGGAGGTATGGTTCCACAGCATCGCGCGCGGGGGCAGCGGCGCGTGCACGCCTCAGGACTTCTCGCCCGACGGGGTGAACTTCGCCGCCCCTCACGTGCTCAAGCCCGGAGAAAACAGCCTCATCATCAAGGTCTGGGAGGGAGCCGGCGGGTGGAACTTCGCCTTGCGGTTCCAGAACGCAGCGGGCGAGCCGATCACGCAGGACCTCGAAGTCCGGAAGTTCCCCGAAGGCGTCTGCTCGATCCCGCCCCTGCGGGCGTCGCGCTCCCTCAAGACCCAGGAGACCGTGCTGGTCCAGTGCGTCGAGAAGCCCAAATGGAGCCCAGGCCGGATCTACGATGTCGAGATCGCGATCTCCAGCCTCCGCGCTACCTCCGCCTCCTGTCCGGCGCCTTCCACCGTGAGGATCGAGGAGACCGTGCCTCCCGGCTGGACGCCGAGCGATTTCTCCGGCGGAGGCGCGGCCGCCGGTGACAGGATCACGTGGACGCTGACCGGAGCCGCCATCGCCGCCGGGACGCTGAGCTACAAGGTGAAGGCGGCCGGAGACCCCGGCGACGCCTGGTTCCGCGGCAGGATCACCGAGCCTCCCTCGGCCGTGCGCTTCGCCGTGGAGGGGGAGAACCTCCTCTCGAACCCCGCGGACTTCTCCCAGCAGGGCTTTGTGACGAGCTGGCTCCTGCTCGGGCCGTTCCGGCAGCCGGGGGCACTGGGGGCATCCCCGGGCACCGCCGGCATTCGCCGCGACCACTTGACCGATGGCGCGGGCATCACCGAGCAGGATGTCACCCCCAGGCACGGGGACACGGTGAGGACCGACTACGGCGGGGCGGCCCGCAGCATCGGCCTGGCGGAGCCTGCAAGCCTCGTCCCGATCAATCCGGGCGGGGTCCCGACCTGGAAGGCATGGCGGGACCTCGACGACACGATCGACTTCAACGACTACTACGGCGGGGACGTGAACCAGGTCATGATGTACGCGGTCACCTACGTGGAAGCGGCCGAGGACATGACGGTGGCCGTCGGCCTCGGCAGCGACGACTCGATCCAGGTCCTCCTCGACGGCGTCGAGATCCACATCAACAACATCGCCAGGTTCCATGATGGAAGCAACGCCGTCCAGGACGTGATTCCCGGCGTGAGCCTCGGCGCCGGAACGCACAAGCTCATGGTGAAGGTCTTCGAGGGAGCGGGCGCGCACGCCTTCCGCCTGCGGTTCCAGGACGAGAACGGAACGCCGGTCACCGCGGGGCTCAGGATCTGCATCAATCCAGAGTGCGCCGACGAGCCGCCCCCGGGAAAGCGCTTCCACAGGGGCGATGCGGACGACAATGGCGAGCTGCAGCTCACGGATGCCATCCGCATCCTGGGGTTCCTGTTCCTGGGCTTGGCCGCGCCCCCATGCCAGGAGGCGGCCGATGCCGACAACAACGGGCTCCTGCAGCTCACGGACGCCATCCGGGTCCTGGGCTACCTCTTCCTGGGTGCTGCACCGCCGGCACCTCCAGGGCCGCCGCCTTCGGACTGCGGGACGGATCCGCCGGACACCGGGGACCTGGGGTGCGAGGCGTACACGCACTGCTGATCGGCGTGATCGGCAGGATCGGGAGCTCCCCCCTACCGCCTGGCCAAGCCTCACGCCGGGTCCGCGCTCACTCCCTCCTCAGCGCCTCGATCGGGTCCAGGGAGGCGGCGCGGTTCGCCGGGTAGAGGCCGAAGACGACGCCCACGCCGGCGGAGATGCCGAAGGAGAGCAGGATGCTGTGCAGAGTGATGATCGTCTTCATGCCGCTCGCCGCCTCGACGGCGTAGGGCACCGCGATCCCGAGGAGGACCCCCAGGAGACCGCCCGAGGTCGAGAGGACGACCGTCTCGACGAGGAACTGCGTGAGGATGTCCTGCCGCTTCGCGCCCAGCGCCCGCCGCACGCCGATCTCCCGCGTCCGTTCGAGGATGCTCGCGAGCATGATGTTCATGATGCCGATCCCGCCCACGAGGAGCGAGATGGCCGCGATGGACCCGAGCACGATGTTGAAGATCCGCTTCGTGCGCTCCTTCTGCTCCAGGAGCTCGAGGGGCACGAGGACCTCGAAGTCCTGCTTGACGTGAGACCTCGCCAGGAGGCCCCGCAAGGCCTGCGCCGCCGCGGGCACCTGTTGATCGGACTCGAGGCTGCAGATCACCTGGTGGAGCTCCACCTTCTCGCGGAGCTGGGAGCCCGAGGTGATCCTCACGGTGAGGCTCCCGTAGCGCTGCTCGGCCGTGGCGAGGGGCACGTAGACGTCGCGGTTCCTGTCGCCCGACTCGGAGCCTCCCGTGCCCGTCGCGGAGCCGGTCTCCTCGAGGACGCCGGCGACCTTGAAGTACTGGCTCCCGAGCTTCACGTGGTCCCCGATGGGGTCCTCGGCCGGGAAGAGCGCCCGCGCCGCCGCCGAGCCGAGGACGCAGACCGGGCGGAGCGCATCCTCGTCGCCCCGCGTGACGAAGCGCCCCCTCGCGACCCGCACGTTGGCCACATCGAGGTAGTCCTGCGTGGTGCCCACGACCTGCACGTCGAGACTCTCCCGCCGGAACCGCGCCTCGACGGGGAACATGCGCAGCGGGACCAGCATGCGGAGCGAGGGCAAGGTGTCCGCGATCCTGCGGACGTCCTCCCACTTGAGGCCGTAGGCCGTCACCTCGGTCCGCTCGTAGCCGGAGCCCCCCTCGTCGCTGGGCTTCTTCGACTTCAAGATGACGTTGTTGCTCCCGAGGCGCTTGATCTCCTCCTGGGCCTCGTAGCTCGCCCCCTCGCCGATCGAGAGCATGGAGATCACCGAGGAGACTCCGAAGATGATGCCCAGGACCGTCAAGGCGGAGCGCAGCTTGTGCAGGGCCAGGCTCCGCACCCCGAGGGCGAAGGTCCGCCCCAGGCGGTGGCCGATCACGGGGCCCCTCCGGGCGCCGCGAGCGTCTCCCGGGCTGCTCGAGGCTCCCTCGGCTCGTGGGCCCCGCCCGGGCTCTCCCGGCGGTCCGAGACGACGCGGCCGTCGCGGAGGCGCACCACGCGCCCCGCGATGTGCGCAATCCGGTCCTCGTGCGTCACGAGCACGATGGTCTTGCCGCGCGCGTGCAGGTCCTTGAGGATCCCGAGGATCTCCTCCTCCGTCGCCGAGTCGAGGTTGCCCGTCGGTTCGTCGGCGAGGATCACGAGGGGGTCGTTCGCGAGGGAGCGCGCGATGGCCACGCGCTGCTGCTGGCCTCCCGAGAGCTGCGTGGGCCTGTGGCTCAACCGGTCCCCGAGACCGACGAGACGGGCCAGATCCTCCGCCCGCTCGCGCGCCTCTCGGGGCGGCGTCCCCTGGTAGAAGAGCGGCACCTCGATGTTCTCCACGACGTCGAGCTGGGCGATGAGGTTGTAGGACTGGAAGACGAAGCCCAGGCGGCGGCTCCGGATCTCCGAGAGCGCGTCGTCGTCGAGCCGCGAGACGTCGTCGCCGCCCAGGCGGTACGTCCCGCGAGTCGGCCGGTCGAGGCACCCGAGGAGGTTGAGGAGCGTCGACTTCCCCGAGCCCGAGGGGCCCATGATGGCCACGAGCTCGCCGGCCTGGATCGCGACGTCGACTCCCCGCAGGGCGTGCACGATCCCTCCCTCGAGCGAGTATTCCTTGTGGAGGCCGACGATGTCTATGATGGGGTCGATGATCGGCTGCGTCATGGGCTCCATGCCTTCGTCACTGCCCGCCGCCCCCGCTCGCTCCGCTCGCCGGCTCCGCCGGCCGGACGCCGCCCGCGGGTGCGGCCCCCGCCTTCAGCGCCGGCGGCCCGGGCGGCGGCGCCCCGCGCGGCGCCCCGCCCTCCTCGCGGTGGGACGCCGGCCGGGGGCTCCCCTCGGCCTCGGGCCCTCGGCGGCGGCGGGCGTAGCCGGCCTCCTCGGCGCCCGGTCTGCCGGCCCCACCGGCCTCGCGCCCGTCGAGGTCGCCCGGCTTCTTACGCCCCTCGCCTTTCCCTCGCGGACCCCGTCTCTCGCCGGGACCTCCCGGACCTCCCGGGACGCCCTTGTCGGACGGCCCGCCCTCCCCGCTCGCGGCGGCCTCGAGCTCCGCCGCCAGGGCCTCGTCGATGGGCTCCCGCTCGAGCTTGCGCATGCCCCGGGGCGCCGGGGCGGTGAGCTGGATCACGTCACCCTCCTTCAGGCCCGAGGCGACCTCGACGAAGGACTCGTTGTACCGCCCGCCCTGGATGGTCCGCGGGACGAGCTCTCCGCCCTCGAGCGCGTAGCAGACCTGCCGGTCGTCGATGGAGCTCACGGACTGGACGGGCACGTAGACGACGTCCCTCAAGACGGCGATGAGGACCTCGACCTTCGCCGACATGCCCGGCCTGAGGAGGCTCACGTCCTGCGACTCCTCGAGGGTGACCTCGGTCTGGTAGACCTTCAGGTCCGGGTTGATCCACCGGTTCACCGAGTCGGGGAGGAGCCCGACCCTCGAGACCTTGCCCCGGAGCTGCAGGTTGGGGAGAGCATCGATGCTCACGAGGGCCGGCAGGCCCTCCTTCACCTGGTCCACCCACGACTCGTGCACCTGCACGTCGACGGCCATGACGGAGACGTCCGGGAGGTTCATGAGGAGCTGGTTCTCGTGGACGTCGGCCCCCTGCATGATCATGCGCTCGCGCCGCCAGGGCTCCACGTTGGGGTAGACCACCATGCCGTCCCCCGGCGCCCGGACCTTCGTCTTCTCGAGCTGGTCCTGGAGCTTCGCGAGGCGCCTCTGCGACAGGTTCAAGGTGGCCTCCTTGCCCCTCTTCGTGGCCTCGGCCTGGGCCAGCTCCGCCCTCGCCTCCCTCTTGGCGCGGTCGAGGGCCTGCTTCGCCTGCGTGACGGACGACTCGTACTTGGCCTTGTCCTTCTTGAGGGTGTACCGCTCGAGAAGGTCCAGGGCCCCCCCGGCCTGCTCGAGCTGGAGCCTCGCCTTGCTCACGGCGAGGCGGTCGGCGATAAGCTCCGTCCCGCTCACGTAGCCCTTCGCGGCGAGCTTCTCGGTCCACTCGAGCTCGTTCTGGGCCCGCGAGAGCTCCTCCTCGGCGATGGTCTTGTCGGCGTTGGCCTTCGTCCGGGCGAGCTCGTAGTCCCCCCTCGGGCTCAAGTACTTCTCGAGGTCGATCTCGGCCAGCGTGAGGTCCAGGGTCGATTTCTCGATCTGGCTCTCGCCTAGGCTCCTCTGGATCTCGAGCTGCTCCGAGGCGTTCTCGAGGTCCGCCTCGGCCGTCTCGACCTGGATCTGCTGCTGGTTGAGCTGCTGGGTCAAGTCCGAGGCATCGAGCTCGACCAGGACGTCGCCCGCGTTCACGTTCGTGCCCTCGGGGATGAGGCTCACGATGGTGTGGCTGCCCTCCAGCGTGCAGTAGATGGGCACGGACTTGAGGGCCTTCACGTTGCCCCGCTCGGTGAAGGAGATCCTCAGGTCCCCGCGCTTCACCTCGTAGGTCAGCTCCCCCATGACGACCCCCCCGCCATCGCCGCCGGGCCCTCGGAAGAGCAACAGGCCCAGGGCGCAGGCGGCCGCGAGGCCGGCGGCTGCGGTCAGGAGGCGGAGCCTCCGGCGGGGGCGCACGGGGGCTCGGGGGCTCGGCTCAGGCTCGGTCATCGGGTCCTTTCGTCATGGGGAGGGCGCTCAAGGCCCCGCCGTCGGTCACCCGCAGGCTGTCCGAGTCCCGCAGGAACTCGAGGCGGGCGACGGCGTGGTTGATGAGGGCGGTCGTCAGGGCGTTGCGGGCCCCGTTGAGGGCGGACAGGCTCTCGAGGAGGTCGCGCGTCGTCGATCGGCCCGCCAAGAGGAGGTCCGACGTCATCGCCACGCGCTCCTCGGCCAGGGCCAAGCTCGCCCGCTGGATCCCGTAGCTCACGACCTCACGCTCGAGCCGCCGGTAGGCGTCGCGCACCGTCAGGCGCACGTTGTCCTGGAGGAGCGAGAGGTCCCGCTGCTCCCTCTGGTGCGCGATGAGCGCCTCGACGTAGGCGTTCCGCTCGGCCTTCCGGTCGAGCGGCAGGTCCAGGTCGAACCCGACGCCGTACGCGAGGTCGTCGGCGTTGAGCTTGAAGGGCTTCTGGGCGCCTCCGCCGGACTCGAGGGAGGCGTTCGCGCTCACGTCGAGCTGCGCCCGCAGCGCGTCGGCGGCCACGCGGGTCCTCCTGGCGGCGTCCTCGACCTGGTCCCGGGCCGTCACGAGGTCGAGGCGGCGCTCCAGGGCGCGGGCTATTGCGTCCTCGACGGCCACGTCGAGGCCCTGGACCGGCTGGGCGCCGAGCTTCTCGAGCTCGACCTGCTCGAGGGTGATGTCCGACTCGACGGGGATCCCCAGGGTGATCTTGAAGTCGTCGATGGCGCCTTCGTAGCGCTCCACGGCCGAGCTCCACTGGTCCTGGGCCACGAGCTCCTGCTGGCGCGCCTGATCCACCTCGAATTGCGCAAGCCTGCCTGCGCGCGCGTAGTCCTCCACCCGGTCCCGGCTCGTGACGAGGCTCTGCCAGTTCAGGTAGGCGTTCGTGACGCGGTCCCGGGCCTCCAGGACGCGGTAGTATTCGCTCACGACCTGGACGGCGAAGGTCCGCCGGAAGCGCTCGAAGGCGCGCACCTGGTAGGCGACGTCCCGCTCGGCCTGGGTGACGGGCTCGCGCACGATCTCGGTCCCGAAGCCGCGGAGGAGGGGCTGGGTGATGGTGCCGCTCAGGATCGTGGCCGCGACCTCGCGCCGGTCGCCCGTGAAGAAGCGGAAGAAGTTCTGGAGCACGTTGATCGAGAGGCGCGCGCCGTTCGCGAAGAGCATGTTCCACGTGAAGCTCGGGCTCACCGATCCGGACTCCTGGGCCGAGGCGTCCCGGCTCCAGTCCCCCGTGATCATCCCCAGGAACCGCGGCGCGAACGCGTGCTGCGCCAGGGTCAAGGCCAGGGCCGCGAGGTAGACCTGCTCCTTCTGCGCCTGGTAGTCGCGGTTGTTCGCGAGGGCCACGCGCAGCGCCGTCGCGAGGTCGAGGATCCTCGAGGGGACCCGCGGCGTGCCGGCGGGAAGCCCGGGCGCGGCAGCCCCCGGCGCGGTCCCCGCCGGCGCCGTGCCTGCCGGCGCGGCAGCGCCGACCTTGGTCCCGGCGTCTGCGGCACCCGCCGCACCCTCGGGAGGAGACGACTTCTGCTCACCATCCTTGGTGCTCGCACCCTCGGCGCCAACCGCCCCCTCGCTCGCCCCCTCGGGGGGGGCGGGGGGGGGAAGTAC
>JACQVW010000226.1 GCA_016209535.1 Planctomycetota bacterium
CGCACCAGGGGCAGCTCTCGAGCGGGATTGGCGAAGGCTTCCCGCGCGGGTCTGCCTTGAACTGGCGGACCTTGCTGCGCGCCGAATCCGAGCGTCCATCCCCCTTGCGCCCCAGGATGTTTGGAGTGGCGGCCTTGCCGACCCAGAGCCCGATCTCGAAGGGCCACTCGCCGTAGCGCGCGGGGTCCTTTCCGCGCTCGAGCTCCAGCGCGCAGACGAGCCCGGCGGCGCGGCCGAGCTGATCGAGGGTGAGGAGCCGCAGGGTGTAGCGCATGATCACGCTCACCCCCGCCCCCGCTCGACCCTTCTCGCCCGGGTGATGGAGCCGCCGGAGCACCATCGCGAAGGCGGCGAGACCGAGATACGCTTCGGTCTTGCCGCCGCCGGTCGGGAAGAACAAGAGGTCCACCGTATGGCGGTGCGGGTCGCTCGGATCGGCGAGCCCCGGCAGGTTGAGGAGCAGGAAGGCGAGCTGGAACGCGCGCCAGCGCGGCGGCTCGCTCTCGAACTGCGCCTTGAGGCGCCGGCGCAGGGCACGCGCCACGGCGCGGTTCGCCACGCGGAAGGCGTCGAGGGCGTCCGCATCGCCCGCGAGGATCGCGATGCCGCCCTCGATGCGGCCGGCGGCGATCCCGGCGAAGCGCAAGAGCTCCTCGGCGGTCTCGCGCCGCCTGCCCGGAAGTGTCGCGAGGCCGGCGCGGCGCGCCTCGATCCAGGCGCGGTACTGCTCGACGAGCGGCCGGAGCGCCGCCTCGGCGGCGGCCCCGTCGGCGAGCGCCCCGAGCCTCTCCATCGAGAGCTCCACTCGGTCGATGGCGGCGGTCTCCGTCTTCTCGACCTCGGCGCTGGGGATCCAGGCGGTCCTGAGCACCCGGCATGCGCCGTCGACGATCTCCCACTCCGCCGAGACCCCGTGGCCGGTCGCGTATTCGGGCGTGTCCGCGTAGTGCAAGTCGGCCACGTGCTCGTCCCAGTCCTCGGCGCGCGCGCCGCTCAGGTCCGGACGGGGGACGAAGGGCCGGTCGCTCCGCACCTCGAGCTCGGGCTGGAAGGCGTAGGCTCGGTCCGGCTCACCGTTCTCCGGCGGCACCGGGGAGCGGCGGTTCACAAGGAAAGGGTTCCTCTCCCGCGATGCAGGTTGAGACGGGGTCGATCGTTGACCCTCTCAACCTGTCTCGACAAGCCTGGACGGCGCGAGGCTTGGGGCGCATGGCGGCGGCTGATCCGCCGGCGAACCCGGTCCGGCACATCGGGTTGTCAGGCGCCCTCACTTTTCGGGAGCCGGAGCTCGGCTGCGACCGGCAGCTCAAACATCTCCGTACGCAGAAGCCGCGTCGAGAAGAAGAGCACTTCGAGGTTCTCGACTTCACCGGTATTCGGGTTAAGGCGCGCCACGACTTCGTCCCCAAGCTCCTGCGATTCTTGAGCGGCGTACGGGAGACACTTGTCGATGTGGAGGATGTCCCCGTCCCGGTCGTACCTGAACTTCAACTTCTGCTCCATTCCAATCCTCCTTCGGTGAGCTTTCTGGCCATGTAGGCCGTGATGATCCAGTGTCGCTGACTCGGGTCAAGCTGGCTCACGACAACGACCACCACATGCTTCCCTCCCCGCACGTCAGTGTACCACCGAGAGAAGAGCTTGGCGGTTCCGAACCGAGCGCTCCTGCGGACCTGGTCGGGATCAGCCAGGGTCTCTGCGATCCGCCCGCGGTGCCCCGGGAGCAGATCTGGATGTCGATCTGCGATGTGACGCTCTCGTTCCACGGTCAGCTCGACATCAGCTTTCAAGTACGGGCACGGAAAGAGACTCATCTCGGCCTTCGTTCAGCACATACCTTTGTAGCGCATCCCGTCCCCAGCCGCACGAGCTCGCGCGCACGCCCGGGCTTGGCCATCCCTCGCGAGCCAGGCGGCGGGAGTCGTGGAGCCTCGGGCAGGCCAGGCGAGGCCGCAGAACGTGTGCGGCCGACCCCCGGCGGGGGCTCGTGTTGGCTCGTCAGGACAGGCATCGTGCGCGCTCGATCGTGAGGGCCCAGACCCCCCGCGGAGTACCCCGGGGCTCCGGAGCCGTCGCGACGGCCATTGTCATGATAGGCGCCCGGGAATCAAGCCCCTCTCGCTTGCGACCAGGGTTCGCGCACCCTGGGTGCGCCCTCACTCCTCCAGCTCGCGCTCGCTGCGCGCCTTCTCCAGGAGCTCGAGGTACTTCGCGCGGAGCGGGGGAGCGAGTTTCTCGACGAAGGGCTCTGCGAGGCCGTTGGCCTTGATCAGCTCCTGGACGTCTCCGAAATCCCGCTCGCGGCTTCCCCAGATCCCGCTCGTGATCTTGAGCTCGACCAGCGTCTCGAGGGTGGCTACTCGGAGGCCCTCCCGATCGGTGAAGGCGTCGGACTCCGGCGAGGGGAACACGACGGGGCTGCCCTTCGCGCCGGCGTGCTCGCCGGCGACGATGACGTCGATGTTGACCTTGAGCTGGGTCTGGCGGAGCTTCTTCCGGAGCCCCGGGGCGCGGGGCAAGAGGCCGCGCCCCACGAGCTTCTCGTGGATCTTCTCCAGCCCTTCGCGCGTGGTGACGATGTCGATGTCCTCGGTGAACCGCGTGTAGCCGTGGTGCCGGAGGGCGAGGGCGCCCACGAGGCCGAAGGGGATGCTCTCGCGCGCAAAGGCATTGCGGAGGAACTCCAGCGTCTGGGCGATGTCCTGCGAGTGCATCTGGTCCCTCCGGAGCTCCTCGATGATGCTCCCTCGGTACGGATCGGCCATGGCGGCATTGTAGCCCTGGTCCCGCGGGCCTCGCCACCGCTGGCAAGCAGTGACTTTGGTTCTTGTGCCGCGCGGGGGTTGGGCGGAGAATCAGCGAGACCACGCACCGATGGAGGACTTGCCATGAGGACGCGCGTCGCTGGGCTCTCGGGGGTTGTGGCGCTGGGGATCTCGTTCGGATCGGCGGCGCGGGCGGGCGATGGCTCGCCCGGCGCCTGGTACGCCCTCGCTCCCGCCGTGAGCGACGGGCCCGTCGCCGCCTCGATCGACTTCGACGACGAGGAGATCCAGGGCTGGTCCCTCGGGCTGTGCCATGACCCCGAGGCTCTCCGGGTCCGACGCTTCTCGGGGACGGACGCGCTCCTCTCGGTCCGCGGCGGGTACCCTCCCGACTTCTACGTGTGCGAGGAGGGGCGCGACGCGGCCCGCGCGGGAGTGATCCAGGCCGCGGTGCTCAGCTTCTACTCGGCCCTGGTCCTGCCGCGCGCCGAGGGAGGCTTCCCCGTCCTCGAGCTCGAGTACGACGTCCTCGCCGAGTCGGCGGTCCGCGTCTGCGACGGCCTCGTGGGGAGCGGGCAGCCCGTCGTCACGGCCCTGACGGTCCGCGGCGCGACCCACAAGCAAGCCCTCGAGGTCTCGACCTCCATGGTGCAGAAGCCTTACGCGGGGAAGCTCGCCTACCGCGTCGAGCCGCCCGAGTCGAGCGAGGTGGTGACGGTGGTGCTCTCGAGCGAGGAGGTCCAGGTCGAGGGCTGGAGCATCGCCTTGTGCCACGCGGCAGGGGCGGCGGAGCTCCTCGAGGCGGCGGCCTCCCCCGAGCTGGGGCAGCTCATCGCGGGAGAGCCGCCCGAGCTCGTGGTGATCGACGCGGTCCCCGCGGACCCCTTCGTGGCCGTGAGGCAGCGCGTCGTCCTGGGGTCGCAGAGCTCGCCGGTGGCCCTGGGGCCCTTCCCCGAGGGCATCCCGGTCCTGGGGCTCCGCTACCGCGTCCAGAAGGACGACGTCCTCAAGTTCTGCGACGACGTCGGAGGCGCGACCTTCGACAACCGCGTGACCATCGGCGGGATCGGCTACGTGCCCCGCACGCGCACCGTCGGGACCCTCGTCCGCGGAGCCCTCGGGAGCCGGTTCATCCGGGGCGACGCCAACCTCGACGAGCGCATCAACATGTCCGACGCGGTCTTCGTGCTCATGGCGCTCTTCCTCGGCTCGGCGCCCCTGCCTTGCCTCGACGCCGCCGACTCGAACGATGTGGGCCGCGTGGACATCTCGGACCCGATCTTCATCCTGCGCCACCTCTTCCTCGGAGGGCCGCAGCCGCCGTCCCCGTACCCGGAGCCCGGTGAGGACCTGAGCCCCCAGACGGCCCTCGGCTGCGAGCGAGGGCTGTGACGGGCGGAGCCGCGCGGCCTCGGGGCGCGCTCGGCCTCGCTCTCGCGGTGGCGGCCGCGCTCGCCGCTGGAGCCGGCGGCGTGGCGTCCGCCGCGCCGGCCTCGGTCCGCGTCGTGTACCGCTTCGATGCGCCCCGGGTCGAGCGGGGGAAGGGCGGGGACCGGGTTCGGATCACCTCGCGGATCGCGGCGGGGGGCAAGGCGGAAGAGCTGCCGGCCTGGGGGGAGCCCGGCGCACCGGTCCTCCCGCGCCGCCGGGCGTGCATCCTGCTGCCCGAGGGGACGACGGCGGCGGGCGTCGTCGTGCGGCCGTCGCCCCCCGTGGCCGTCGCCCGCAACCTGCGGCTCGCTCTCGCCGCCGAGGAGCACGCGCCGGCGGATCGGGCCCAGGGGGGGGGCCGCGCGTTCGTCCGGGGCGCGTCCCCGGGGGCCGCGGCGGGCGCGGCTGTGCCGGAGCGGACCTGGACGTATCACGGCGTCGGCTGGAAGCACGGCCGCGCCGTCGCGCTCCTCGGCTTGAGACCCGTGGGCTGCGACGCCTCGACGGGAGCGGTCGACTACCGGTCCTCGATCGAGGTCGAGGTGCTGTTGAGGCCGGCTCCGGCCCCGCCGCGGGCGCCCCGCCTCCCCGGTCGCGACCTCGAGCTCGCGAGCCTCGTCGACAACCCGGAGCTCCTGCTCCTCGAGGCCCGCACGGCGGCCCTGCCGGCGGCGGGCGGAGGAGTGGGGAGGGGAAG
>JACQVW010000219.1 GCA_016209535.1 Planctomycetota bacterium
GCCTCGAAGACCGCCGGCTCGACCTCCAGGGCGACGACGCGGGCGAAGTCGAACCAGGGCTGCGACGCCCACCGGACCTGCCGGCCGCCTCCCGCGCCGATGATGGCGATCGCTCCGCCCCGCGGGGCGATGTTGATCGGCACCATGCCGAGGCAGCGCTCGGCGAAGCCGTAGCGAGGCGAGTACTCCCACTGCATGAGGTCGTTGTAGAAGCCCGTGAACTGGCCCGCCCGCGGCGAGTGCATGATCTCCGTGAGGCTGTAGCGGCCCCACTGCTGGGATTCCAGGCGGTAGCCCTCGGAGGCCGCGTAGCGCTTCGTCGACTGGAAGCCCGACCCCTTGTAGAGGTCGAGGAACGCCGACTCGATCCGGGCCGGCTGCGCCCCGACGACGAGGGCGAGGAGGGCCACCTCGCAGCCCCAGACTCCTCGCTCCATGGCGCCCCGCGCCAGGAGGAGCGATGCCAGGGCCACGAGGGCCACCGAGAGCACGAGGACCGCACTGATCCCGGTCGCGGTCAGCGCGGCCTGGAGGAACAGGTACGCCGCGGCGGCGCCGAAGAGGTAGATCGCGTAGACGAGGCGCATGCGCCCGCCGAAGACCCGCGTCCCGACCTGGTATCCCAGGTACTCGCTCAGGCCGTAGGCGGCGAAGAAGGGGAGGAAGAGGAAGGTGAAGGTCCCCATCTGGCCGAGCAGCCTGTGGAGCTTCACCTCGAAGAGGTGCGCCCTCAGGTAGTCGAAGTGCTTGCAGAGGAGCGAGGCGGCGACGCTCGCCACCATGACGGCCTGGAGGAGTCCCAGGGCGCGCCGGTACGAGGCGAGGGACGGCGGGAAGAGCCGGACCCCGACGAAGGCTCCCAGGGGAAAGCCGATGAAGAGGAGGTCGAAGAAGAGGCTCGGCATGATGAAGAAGCTGAGGAGCTTCCAGGCCGAGAGCATGAAGAGGGCCGTGGCGAAGGCGAGCAGGAACATGCTCAGGCCGAGCCGGACGGGCCCGACCTCGTCGCGGCGGCTCTCGAGGGGCGGCGGGACCATGGGGTGGGGGGAAACGTAGTGGGGGCCGGAACCCAAGGCAAGCAAAAACGAGGCCCGGCGCAGGGCGGGGCGCGGCGCCGCGGATCGCTACACCTAACCGGGCACTCCTGACCCGCGCCCTAAACTTTGGGGCTTCCTGGGTCCTGCCCTGTCGCTACAATTGATGGCTCCAGGGGCGGCGCCCCTCTCGCGCAAACTACCCAGAGCCGGTCCCCCTCGGTGCGGCTGAGCTGCCCCGAGGAGGACCGGGGTAACAAACGAGGAACCATGATCCGTACACGACGCTCCCCGCGCGTCGCGGGGCAATTCCTGTTCGCGGTCTTCTCTTTCCTCCTGAGCTCGGGTCGCCTGCTCGCCGACGGGGACGAGACCTTGGGCGCCCCGGCGGAAGGGGTCCTGAAGGGCGGCAGCGTGGTGCTGGCCGCGGGCGTCGGCTTGCAGGACGCGCAGCCCGGCAAGATCTCCCTCGAGGTCCCGAAGGGCCTGCGGATCGTCCAGGTGCTCCTCTACTGGGGGCTCCGCTCGAGCCAGGGCGACGAGGACGTGTACCTGAACGGCTCGACGCGAGTGACCGGCGACCTCATCGGGACGAGCACGGCGTTCCCGGGCAGCGACACTCGGCCTTACGTCTTCCGCGCCGACATCACGGGCCTCGGCCTGATCGTGGCGGGCCTCAACGAGGTCACGGTCTCGAACCTGCTAATCAAGAGCACGGGCTTCTCCAACGGCGCGGGGCTCGTCGTCGTGGCCGATGACGGCTCCTCGAGCTCCCTCGAGATCCGCGACGGGGCCGACTTCGCGTACTGGAAGTTCTCCCCGCCGGTGAACACGACGGCGCGGCAGAAGTTCGGCTTCCCCGCGTCGAACGAGGCGCGCCGCGGCGAGCTCGTCTTGATCGCCGGAGACCACATCGGGCTCGACAAGGGCCGCAAGAGGCCCACGACACTCGAGGTGGCCGTGGAGCTCGGCGGCCTCCAGGTCCTGGACAACCCACTCCAGGGCGCGGACGGCGATAGCTGGGACACCTTGAGCATCCCCCTCCTGATCCCGGCGGGGGCCCGGAGCGTCGAGGCGCAGCTCTTCAGCGACAGCCGGACGGGCAGCCTCGACTCGCCGTCGTCCTTCTACTGGCTCTTCGCCGCCCTCCGGATCGAGGGCGCGGCCGGGCCCGGCGTGCTCGCGTACTCGGGCACGGTGTACTGCGACTCCAACGGCAACGCCGACCGGGACGGGGGCGAGGAGGGGATCGCGGGCGTCGAGGTGAGCCTCGTCTGCGCCCTGGACGGCGAGACCGTGAAGCGCTCGACCATCACGGGGCCCGATGGCTCCTACCGCTTCGAGGGCATCCTGCCCCGATCGACCTGCACCGCCGCGGTGGTCCCGTCGCCGGCCCTCGCGGGCAAGGAGGCGACCGAGGTCTGCGCCACGCGAGAGGGGATCGCGGCGGACGTCACCGACTGCGACTTCGGCTTCGCGAAGCCGCCCGTCGTGGGCGATACGGTCTTCCTGGACTCGAGCGGCGACGGCGCCCAGCAGGCGGGGGAGAAGGGCCTCGCCGGCGTGAAGGTCTCGATCGTCGCGCCCGCAGGGGGAGGCTTCCCGGGCTACTCGGACAGCGCCGTCACGGACCTGGACGGGAAGTACCTCTTCCGCATCCCCGGGGTGCCCGGCGGCGGCACCGTCGTCGCCACGGTCTCCGTGGACCCGAGCACGGGCGACGCCCGCGGGAAGACGCTCACGACGCCCAACCCGCAGGAGACCATCCCCCTGGGGCCCGGCGGCATGGACCTGGCCCGGGACTTCGGGCTTCGGCCCGGCGAGGGAGCCAAGGTGGGCGACACGGTCTTCTCTGACTTGAACGGCGACGGGCGACAGGGCGGCGGCGAGCTCGGGCTCGGCGACGTCAAGGTCACCATCCGGTGCCCTCCGGGTGACGGTTTCCCTGGCTTCGAGGACTCGACGGTGACGGACTCCCAGGGGAAGTACCTCTTCATGGTGCCTGAGATCCCCGAGGGGAGGCAGGTCGTGTGCACCGTGTCGATCGACCCGACCACGGGCGGAGCCCGCGACAAGGATCTCACGACGCCGAACCCCCAGGACACGAGGCCCCTGGGCCCCGGGGATTCGGACCTGGACCGCGACTTCGGCCTCCGGCCTCGAGGCGACGCCAGGGTCGGCGACACGGTCTTCTGCGACTTGAACGGGAACGGCAGCCAGGAGGCCGGCGAGCCAGGCATCCGCGGCGTGCCCGTGAGCCTGTCGGTGCCGGCGGCCGGCGGCTTCCCCGGCTCGAACCAGAGCGCGGTGACGGGCGCGGACGGCAAGTACCTCTTCACGATCGCCGGCATCCCCTTCGGGAGCACCGTGGTGGCCACCGTCACGATCGACGCCGCTTCGCCCGCCGCCGCGGGGAAGCTCCTCACCACCCCGAACCCGCAGGTCACGCGGCCCCTCGGCCCCGGCGCGGAAGACCGCGACCGGGACTTCGGGCTCAAGCCCCTGGCGGCCAAGGTGGGGGACACGGTCTTCTGCGACCTGAACGGGAACGGGATCCTCGACGAGGGCGAGCCGGGCATCTCCGGCGTCAAGGTGTCGATCGTCGCCCCGGCCGCCGGCGCCTTCGGGGGCTTCAGCGACTCGGCGACGACGGACGCCCAGGGCAAGTACCTCTTCGTGATCGAGGGGGTGCCGCCCGAGACGGCCGTCGTGGCCACGGTCGAGGTGGACCCCTCGACGGGCGGCGCCGCCGGGCTCGAGCTCACCACGCCGAACCCGCAGAGGACCGCGTCGCTCGGCCCGGGGTTCGCGGACCTGGCCCGGGACTTCGGCTTCCGGTGCGAGGGCGAGGTCCGCGTCAAGACCTGTCTCGAGACGAAGACCGCCGCCTCGGGGGAGTGCGTCCCCGTGCGCGTCCTCCTCTCGAGCAACCGCCCCGTCGAGGGCTTCGTCACGGCCGTGAAGCACGACCCCGCGGGACTCACCCTCGCCGAGATCACGATCTCCGGGACCGTGACCGAGGCGAACCAGCCCGACTTCAAGAGCTTCGAGGTCCTGCCCGACGGGGGCACGGCGGGAGTGATCCTGGACATCGAGGCGCCTTTCCTCGGGAACACGATCCCGGCCGGGACGGACCTGCCCATCGTCGTCTACCGGTACTGCTGCCCCGTGCTGCCTCGGGGGGGCGAGCCGTCGACGACGCGGCTTCGTTTCGTCGACAACGAGCTGGGGTCTCCGCCCAAGGAGAACGCCGTCGTGATCGGAGGCCTGAGCTACTCGCCGGAGCTTTGCGATGGTGCCGTCACATGCGTGCCGCCGCCGCCCGGGGGGCCGGGCCCCTACTTCCTCTGCGGTGGGCCGACCCTCGGGGCCGACAATCTCCCGATCCACCCCCGCGGCGCGCCGGGCGAGCGCGTGGAGGTGTGCTTCTACTACTGCTCGCCCGAGGACAACTTGCCCGGCCACCAGCAGTTCGACCACCTCCAGGGGCTCTCCATGGCCCTACGCTTCGATTGCAGGCTGACCTGCCTCGAGAGCACGTTCCGGACGCCTCCCGACACGATCACGGCGGCCCTGCCCGCCGAGTTCGTGGACTTCCAGTGCGAGAACGACCCGGACGACGGAGACGGCTGTGAGCTGATCCTCGCGATCCTCGTCGACGCCGTCGATCCCTTCGACGGCCAGACGCTGCCGCCCACGGAGATACCGTTGAAGCTGGGCTGCGTGGACATGCGCATCGCCGACGGGGTCCCCTGCGGGACCTGTCTGCCGCTCGTGTTCACCGACGGCGTCAACGGGCGGGGCAAGGTGCCCGTCAAGAACCTGTACGCAGCCGAGAACCAGTCCTTCCCCGCCCGGACCGTGAACTGCGAGGTCTGCGTGACGGGGGCGCCGGTCTTCCGCCGCGGCGATTGCAACGGCGACTCGAAGGCGAACCTGGCCGACGCCGCCGCCACCGTGAGCGCGCTCTTCCAGACCGGGTCGACCCGGTACGACCCGCCGTGCCTCGACGCTTGCGACGCGAACGACGACGGGCGCCTCGACATCTCGGACACCGTGCGGATACTCACCTGGCTCTTCACGAACGGCGTCGTGCCGCCGGCTCCGGGCCCCGTGACGCCGGGGGTGGACCCCACCGACGACAAGCTCGCCTGCGACGCGACGGGCTGCCCCGAGGCCACCGGGTAGAGCCCGCCCATCTCCGGGGCGAGCCGGAGCCCGGCGCCTACTTCCCCGGCTCCACCTTGACCTGGTAGGAGCCCGTGGCGGCATAGCCGCGGCGGAAGGGGACCACGCCCAGGTAGAGGGTGCCCTCCCTGGAGGCCTTGGCGCGGAGCTCCCTCCCGACGAGGAAAGGCTTCCCGTTCCTGCCGATCTTGCCCACGAGGCTCAGCATGGGGAAGCTCTGGAAGGTGCTCCCCGAGTAGCGCGTCGTGCCCTCGGGGCCCGAGGTCAGGTTGTAGTTATGCACCGTCACCTCGCCGCGGGCGGTCAGGGTGATCCTTTGCCCCGACCTGAGGTTGAGCCGCGTGTTGTGCCACGAGTCGGGGACCGTGCTCGTCGCCGGGACCTCGAAGGCCCCTCGCGCCTTCGCCTGGAAGTGGAAGACGACGCCCGTGAGGTCCTTGGCCTCCAGGATGAGGTCCCCGTAGCGGCAGGCGACCTCGAAGCGCTCCTCGGCCACGCGTCCGCGCACGGTGAAGCGGTGGGTCGCAACCTCGTCCTCGTCGTCGCGGGCGAGGGGCTCGAGCCCATCCTCCTCCGCCCCCGCCTCCCGAGGCTCATCGCGGATCTCGGCGAGGAGGAGCTCGGCGCGGTTCTTGGCCTCGTCGCTCCCGGTCTTCAGGGCTCGGCGGAGGAGCGGCCGGGCCGAAGCTCCGGCCCGGCGCAAGGCCTCCATGGCGTCCTCGCGCACATCGAAGTCCTCCGAGTCGAGCCGCTCGATCTCCCGCTCGATCGCCTTGCGCTCGTCGTCGTCGGTGCGCCGCGCGAAGCGCACGAGGCTCAGGTCGCTCACGGGGACCCGCAGGACACCGTAGCGCGTCTCGACGGTCAGCGTGTCGAGGCGCGGCTCGCCTGTCACCTTGCCTCCGTCCCGGAGGTGAAAGACCGGCGGGGCGTCATCCTCGGGCGGGCTGTCGCGCGGTGCATCCTCGGGCAGGGCGAGCAGGGCGAGCAACAGGGTGAGGTTCGGGGTCGGCAAGCGCGTCCTCGGGCTGTCTCGGGCGGCACAGCCCATCATACTGGCGGGGTCGCGCTCGAGGGAAAGAAGAAAGGCGCGCCTCACACCTCGGGGACACCGGGGCCTGAAACACGCCTTTCTCGCCTCCCCCGGAGCCCCGATCTCGCTGCCTCCACTGTGGCAGCAACGCTTCAGGCTTGAGGACGGGGAACGGGGAGGAGGGGGGACGGCAAGCGTGGCTCACAACCGGGCGCTGCCCGGTCATGAACCACGCTGGGACCGTCCTTCGGTCGCTACTTCTTCTTCTTTTTCGCGGCCTTCTTCTTAGCCTTCTTTGCCATGAACCGTTCTCCTAAAAAGGGTTTGGAAAGACAACCAGTACAACGCTCTTGAAGGGTCGCGGCCTGGGGGTCATGCCTGGGCGTCCTGCGCCACACCCCCCGCCCGTGTTTGCATCGATCGGGAATTCGCTGCGTGAAGGAACCCTGTCAGGGCGGCGAAACCGGCCACCTCAGCCCGGGACCGGGCCTTGCTGCACCCCGCCAGGCTTCTCTCTCTTCTCGTTCTTCTCCGTAACGCGATAGGGACGTGCCACCCCGCACCTCAAGAGCCGCCAGCCTGAGGGCACCACCGGGGTTTACCTACCGGGCGGTCTACCTACCGGGCATCGCCAACGGCACCCGGCCTCCGGAACGCGCCTCGCCGAGACGTGCCCGGACGCCTGAGGGGGCGACCCTCATGCAACTCTTTGGTGGAGCTATTTGTACGACTTTCGCGAAAAAGTAAAGAACAATCTGCGGAATTTTCTCGGAAGGTGTCCCGAGATCCGTTCGCAGACGGGGCGGGAGGCTGGCCCGAGGCGGTCCCGTGACCTTGCGGCGGCCAGGGGGCATGGGAGCGACATGTAGCGAATTGCATCGGGATTGGCCGACCCGTACAATGGCTCTCTCCCCGGATTAGCAAGAGGCCTTCGCAGAGGGGCAAGGCGCGAGTTTTGGGGCGCTTTGCCCGAGAGGCCAAGGACGCCGGGGTCCATCCAGTGCCAAGAGACGAGGAGATTAGGAAGCCAACGCGGGCGAGAACCGTGCATCGCCAGCGGCTCGCCACCAACCAAGATCACGACCGAGCGCCAGGGCCCGGCTCCCCCATGACCCGGGGAGGCCGGGGTGCCCCACGGCGGAGAAATGGGCCTTGAGTGAAAGGGAGCTTTTGCGAGTGACGCACATGAAGCGAGAACGAATCATTCCGAGCGGCATCCTCTTCTGCGCGCTGTTCCTTCTGGGAGGCCGCGCCTCCGCCGAGAACAGCCTCGAGGTCGGCAACGGCTCCGCGAAGAGCGGTGCCGTGGCCGACGTCCCGCTCCTCCTGAGCGGCGACGGCGACGTGCAGGGCTTCGTCATGGTCTTCGAGTGGGATGCGGCGAAGGCCAAGGGCGTCGACCTCGTGCCGAACGACGGGGCCGGCAAGCCCTTGAACGGCGCGGACCTGATCGAGAAGCGCGTCGTCGACGGGTTCATGATCCTGGCCGCCGTCATGGACATCGACGGCAGGGATGGGGAGAAGATCCCCAAGGGCGATGACACCGTCGTCGGCACGGCGAAGATCCGCTGCGAGGGCCCCGCGAGGGGCACCGAGACGATCGCTCTGAGGCTCGTCGACAACAAGTACGCCCGCGTCGACGGCGGGCCGCTCCTCTCGAACATCATCTCGATCGGCGGCCGGTCCATCGGCGCCGGCGAGGGCCTTCGCCTGCGGAACGGCACGCTCGAGTGCCAGGGCGAGGTGGTGGAGCCCGGCGAGGTGGTGTTCGCCTGCGGCGGTCCCCTCGACCGGGACGGCAAGCCCACCGATCTGAAGGCCCCGAAGGGCTCCAAGGTCACGGTGAACTTCTACTACAAGGCTCCCGCGAGCGGCGCCGGGAACAAGGACAAGATCCAGGGCCTCTCCATGGCCGTGAAGTATAGCTGCGACCTCGGCGCCATTCCGGACTCCTTCAGCCTCGAAGGTGGCGCCTTGAAGGATGTGAACGCGGAGTTCGTGCACCTCGAGGTGGACAACAACAACCCCAAGAGCGACAAGGACGGCTGCGAGCTCACCGTCGGCGTCCTCGTGGATGCCACGGCCCCCTACGACGGTCGCACGCTCCCGCCTACGGCCAGCTTCAGGAAGCTCTTCGCGATCGACTTCGAGATCGAGCCCGATGCGACCTGCGGCAAGTGCTACTGGCTCAAGTTCACGGACGGTCTCAACGGGAACGGCGACGTGCCCGTGAAGAACCTCGTGTCGATCAACTTCCAGTCTCAGGCTCCGCAGCTCATGAACTGCGCGGTCTGCGTCGAGGGGAGCATCGTCGACGTGAAGTTCATCCGCGGCGACTGCAACTTCTCGGGCATGGTTGGCATGGCCGTCGACATCGCCGACGCTGCGGCGGCCGTCGGCTACCTGTTCCTGACGGGCGATGCCAAGTTCGACGCTCCCTGCGACGACGCCTGCGACGCGAACGACGACGGACGGCTCGACGCGGCCGACGTGGTGTTCATACTGAACTACCTGTTCGTGGCCAACAGCCCGAAGCCGCCCGCCCCGGGCCCGCTGAGGCCGGGGAAGGATCCGACCCCGGACAGCCTCGGCTGCAAGGGCGGGGAAGCCGACTGCTGATCGCCTTCAAGCGGCGTCTTCATCTCGCGTCCGGCCTGTGCTATATCATGGCGCACCATGGCGCTCATGAGGTTCCGCGAGCAGAAGGTCCGACCCCTCGATCCCCGGGAGATCCGATCCATAGACGGGCTTTGCCGTGCCCTGGCGGGCTGCGGCTTCCAGGGGAGGAAGCTCGCGAGGTGCGTCGACGTCTGGGAGGCCATGGTCAAGGACCGGGAGTGCGTGAAGGTCTTCACCTTCTCGGGGGCCATGGTGCCCGCGGGCATGGGCGAGGTGGCCATGCGCCTCGTCGAGGCCCGGGCGGTCGACGCCATCGTCTCGACGGGGGCCAACGTCACCCACGACTTCGTCAATGCCGTCGTGGACCAGGGCCACTACCTGGGCTCCGAGCACGAGGACGACGACCAGCTCCGGGAGCACCGGACCAACCGCATCTTCGACGTCTACATCCCCGAGGACCACTACGAGAGCGGCGAGAACTTCCTCCTGGAGCTCCTCGAGCGGGAGGGGGTCCGGGAGCGACGCTTCTCGACGGCGGAGCTCACGCGCTTCCTCGGCGAGCGCCTCGAGCGCCGGTGCCTGCTCTCGGTGGCCGCCCGGGCCGGCGTGCCGGTCTTCGTCCCCGCGGCGAGCGACTCGGAGCTCGGCATCGCCCTCGCCGTGTACCGCAAGCGGAACGCCGTCGATGTGTCCTTCGACGAGGTGAGCGACATCGAGCGCTACGCCGGCATCATCCGCTCGAAGCCCCGCTGCGGGTGCGTCGTGGTGGGCGGCGGGGTCCCGCGGAACTGGGCCCAGCAGGTCTTCCCGTACCTGGACGTGCTCGCCCGCACCTTGCCCGGGGAGCGGAGCTTCGAGGGCTTCTCCTACGGGGTCCGGATCACGACGGACCGGCCCGACTTCGGCGGCCTGAGCGGCTGCACCTTCGAGGAGTCGAAGTCCTGGGGCAAGTACGGGGCCCATGCCCGCTTCGAGTCGGTGGTCTGCGACGCGACCATCGCCCTCCCGGTCATCGCCTGTGCGCTCCTCGAGCGCCTCGGGGCGAAGGGGGCGCCCTCGGCGGCGTCAGGTGCAGGATCGCGCGCTCCTTGAGCGTGAAGGCGAGGATATCGTCCTGGGGGTAGGCGTGCCCCCGGTGCTGGCGGAACCCCTCGGCCTGCTCGACGCCGGCGAGGCGGCCTCGCTCGCGGCCCCACCGCCGCGCCTGCTCGAGGTACTCGTCGATCCCGTGGTGGCGCCGGAGCCACTCGCGCTGGGAGGCGTGCCGCGCGAGCACCTCGAGCTTCGCGTCGAGGACCTCGGTCGTGTCCACGAGGAGGGTCGGCAGGACGGGCTCCCCGAGCGGGTCCTTCCCCTCGATGGGATCGGCGTAGTAGAGGTGCGGGATGGCCTCGAGGGGTGGCGACGCGGAAGACGAGGGCGCGTTGGGGGCCGGGGCCGCGAAGGCCGCCGCCCGCGCGATGAGGGCCGTCTGCTCGTGGTCCACCATGTAGTCCGAGGGGCTGTGGGTGAGCAGGATGCGCGGCCTCACGTCGCGGAGGAGCCCGATGGCGAGCCTCAGGGTCTCCTCGTCGTAGAGGACGCGGAAGTCGAGCCGCTCGAGGCACCGGTACTCGGCGCCGATCAAGCTCGCCGCCTCGCGGCCCTCGCGGCGCCGCACCGCGGCGATCTCCTCGGGGCCGAGCGTGCTCGACCCGCAGTCGCCGGCCGTGGCCGTGGCGATGTGCACCTTCCAGCCGAGCCGCGCAAGCTGGACGAGCGTCCCGCCGCAGAGGATCTCGGCGTCGTCGGGGTGCGCCATGAGGCTGAGGACGACGTTCTCCATGGAGCGTGCCATTGTGGCCGGGGGGGCGGCCTGGTCAAGGGCCGGCGACAGAGCCGGGTTGATCCGTTGCGCCACTGTGGTGTAGACTTTCTTGTATACAGGAGGGTCGACAACATGGACAGCCGAACGGTGCGGATCAGCGAAGGGGCCCGGAGGACCCTGTCGACGCTCGCCGAGGAGGAGGGCTCCTCCATGCGAGCTGTCCTCGAGAAAGCGATCGATGCGTATCGACGGCGGCGCTTCCTCGAGGGTGTGAACGAGGCCTACGCGGCTCTTCGCAAGGACCCGGCTGCGTGGGCCAAGCTCGTCGAGGAACGAGCCGAGTGGGACGCGGCGCTTGCCGATGGGCTGGGGCCTGTCGAGAGCTGGACTGCGGGCGGGAAGCGTGCGCGCGCTCGCGAGAGGAAGTCGCGCTCATGAAGGGTCCCGGGAGGGGCGAGGTGTGGCTTGCGGACCTGGATCCCACGAGGGGCCATGAGCAGGCCGGTCGCCGTCCGGTGCTCGTGATCTCGGAGGATCTGTTCAACGAAGGGCCGGCCGATCTCGTCATCGTCTTGCCGATCAGCTCAACCCTGCGGGGGATCCCATCCCACGTTCCCTTCGCGCCGCCTCAAGGGGGGCTTCGTGTTCCCAGCGTCATCCTGTGTGAGGCCGTCCGCTCCCTCGCGAAGGAGCGGCTCGTGCGCAAGTGGGGAGCGGTTTCAGCCTCTGTGCTCGCTGCCGTCGAGGAGCGGCTGCGGTTCCTCCTGGGCCTCTGAGGACGAGGTGGTTGCCTTCGGGGCGCCGCCGTGGTGGAGTCTGAGGCCATGGAGCCCTCGACGCAGCCGACGCCCCCGCAGCCCCCCGCCTCGCGGCGCGAGGTCCTCGCCTGGTGCTTCTTCGACTTCGCGAACTCGAGCTACACGACGATGATCTCGACCTTCACCTTCGCTCTCTACTTCACGAAGACGGTGGCGCGGGAGGCAGGCCTCGCGCCCGAGGCTGGGGACTTCCTCTGGGGGCTCGGGGTCGCCGCCTCGCAGGGCATCGTGCTCCTCACTGCGCCCGTCGTGGGGGCCATCGCGGACTTCTCGGGCTCGAAGAAGCGTTTCCTCTTCTTGAGCTACCTTGGCTGCGTCCTCGGGACGGCCTGCCTCGGCCTCGTGGGCCCGGGGGACGTGGCCCTTGGCTTCACCCTCTTCGTCGTCTCGAACGTCTTTTACTCGGCGGGGGAGAACCTCATCGCCGCGTTCCTCCCCGAGATCACGACGCCCGAGCGCATGGGGCGTGTCAGCGGCCTCGGCTGGGCCCTAGGCTACCTCGGGGGCCTCGGCTCCCTCGCTGCC
>JACQVW010000223.1 GCA_016209535.1 Planctomycetota bacterium
GACCGGGACGGAAACGGGATCCCCGACGAGTGCGAGCCTCCGAGGTTTCGCCGCGGCGACGCGAACGGCGATGCCGACCACGACGTGTCCGACGCGCTGGCGATCCTCCTGGCCCTCTTCCGCGGCGGGCCTCCCGGGAGCTGCGCCGACGCCATGGACGCCGACGACGACGGGCAAGTGACGATCGGCGACGCCGTGGGGCTCCTCGCCTACCTCTTCCTTCGCGGGCTTCCTCCAGCGCCGCCCTTCGCGGCCTGCGGCACGGATCCAACGGAGGACGCCGCGGCCTGCGAGCGCCACGGGCCCTGCGAGTAGGCGGCGAGCGATGCGGCGATGCCCCCGGGCGCTTTGCCACTGTGGTAGCATGGTCGGCTCGCGAGGCCTTCTCCCGCGTGGGTCAAGGCTCGCTATCCCGTGGACGCAGAGGAGGACCGCCATGCCCAGCAAGGAGCGGACGAGACGAGGACGAAGTAAGGCCGCCGCGAGGTCGCACCCGGAGAGCCGCCGGCTCGACGATCTGATCCAGGAGGCCACCGTCGACGCCAACGACGAGGAGGAGCAGCTCATGGGCTTCTACAACATGCTCGAGGAGAACCTCGAGCTGCCGTTCCGGACAAGAGTCCTCGGCGAGGAGGTCTCGGTCGAGAGCATCCAGGAGACCGACGCGGGCGGCATCGTCGCAAGCTGCCGGCGCGGACCCCACCGCCAGGCGATCTCCCTCCTCGAGCTCCCCCTGCCCGACCCGCCGCCGCGGGGGGCGGAGTGGATCGAGGCGTACCGGCGCTGGGCCCGCGGGTAGGCGGGGACGGAGGGCGAGGTGAGCGAGTACCAGTACTACGAGCTCCAGGCCCTGGACCGGCCGCTCACGGAGAGCGAGATGCGCGAGCTCCGGGCGGTCTCGACCCGGGCGACGATCACGCCGACGAGATTCGTGAACGTCTACCACTTCGGAGACTTCAAGGGCCGGCCGCGGGAGTTGGTGGAGAGGTACTTCGACGCCTTCCTGTACCTGGCGAACTGGGGCACGCGCTGGCTCATGCTCCGCTTCCCTCGCCGCGCCCTCGGCCTCGAGACCGCGCGGCGCTACTGCGCCGGGAAGCCCGCCGAGGCGCGAGAGTGCGGCGACCGCGTGATCCTGGAGCTCTTGTCCGAGCTGGACGGCGGCGACTGGGAGGAGAGCGGCCCCGGGCTGCTCTCCTCGCTCGTCCCTCTGCGCTCCGACATCGCGAGCGGGGACCACCGCGCGCTCTACCTCGCCTGGCTCCTCTGCGCGCAGCAGGGCGACCTCGAGGAGGAGGCCCCCGAGCCTCCGTGCCCTCCGGGCCTGGGGACCCTCACGGAGCCGCTGCGCGAGCTCGCGGACTTCCTCAGGATCCCGGATGAGTGGATCCAGGCGGCGGCGAGCCGGAGCCCGCCGCTCGAGGAGGCCCCGCCGCGGGCCGCCCTCGAGGCATGGGTCACGGCCCTCCCCGAGGCGGAGAAGACGGCGCTCCTGGTGCGAGCAGCCAACGAGGACGGCGACGGCCTTCGCGCGGAGCTCCTCCGGCGCTTTCGCGAGGCCCACAAGGACACCCGGACGGAGGAGGCGGCTCTTCCGGCGCCCCGTACGGTCCGCGAGCTTCGCGAGGCGGCCGAGGACATCGCTCGCGAGAGGCGGCGGAGGGAAGCGGAGCTGGCCGCAGAGGAGCAGGCCCGCCGGGAGCGCGTGGCGGCGGAGGTCCGTGAGAAGAGCCTGGCCGGTGTCGCCGCCCGGGAGCCCGAGGCCTGGCGGCAGGTGGAGACCCTGATCATGACGAAGCGTCCGGCCGAGTACGACCAGGCCGTCCAGCTCCTCAGGGACCTGAGCGAGGTCGGCCGCCGTGCTGGACGGGGAGCCGAGGTGGACGACCGGCTGCGTGCCCTCCGGGACAGACACGCGAAGAAGCACACGCTCCTTGAGCGGCTGGACAGGGCGGGGCTTGGCGTGTCCGTGGATGTCCCGTGTCAGCCGAAGGCGTAAGTCGTCTACCGCCGATCGGGCCAGGGTCCACGGGCCACGTCTCCTGCACGTCTACCCCACCGCGCCCTCCGCGTCGCAGGCTCCAGCGGCACCGAATCCCCCCGCGCCTGCGTGAACGCCCGGTTGCATTGCCGCCCGGCGGTGATTGGCCGACTCAGTAGCCGGCGAGATCCTCGAGGTACACGGTCTCGCCCGCCTGCACCGCGATCACCTCCAGAGCGCTGTCGTAGCTCGGGGCCATGGGCGGGGGCCGGCGCGGACCTGGGCGCGGGGGCCGGCCGACCTGCCGCGCCGCCTCCGCGAGGACGATGGAGGCCGTCAGGCGGTAGCGGTAGGGGAAGTCCTCCCTGGGCAGCGCCAGGCTCACGAGCTGGACCTCCCTCCCGAGCCGCGACCAGTCCTCCCGGTCCACGTCGACGCCGCTCTCGTCGGGCACGGCGATGATCTGCCGCGGCCCTCCGGCCAGCAGGGCCCTGTGGAGCGGGACGCCCCGGGGCCGCGCCGTCACCACCAGGGCCTCGTCGAAACCGAACCTCCGCGCCGGCTCCGTCGGCACGATCCGGATGGGGTTCCGCCCCCGGCGGGCGGCCCCTCGACCCTCGGAGCGGACCCCTCGGTCGCAGCCGAACCAGACGCGGCCGCGGTCCTCGAGCAGCACGCGGCGCCAGCCGAACGCGCCCGCAGACCGGATCGCGCTCCCCAGCTCGAAGTGGTCCCCCGAGCCCACGAGCAGGAGCTCGGGCCGGTGCCGGTCCGGATGGCTCCGCACTTGCAGCCGCCCGCTCGCCTCGCGCGTGAGGTAGTAGAGAGCCACGGCGGAGGCCGCCGCCACGTTGATGCAGCTCAGCGTCCGGGAGACCATGGGCACCTGCACCGCGCAGTCCGCGAGCCGCCGCACGTCGCGGCCGATCCCCTTCCGCTCGTTGCCGACGACGACGGCGGCGGCGGCGCCGGGGAGGGAGAACCCGTAGACGTCCCGCGCGCCGGGGAGGTTGTCGAAGGCGACGACGGGCTTGAACCGCGCGCGCAGGTCCTGGAGGGAGATGAGCCCGAGGTCCTGCCCCTGCTCCGGATCCTGCCTCTCCTCCGGATCAGCCCCTCGAGCCCCCCGCCATGCCTCGAGGAGGCCGTTCGTGTCGCGGAAGAGGCAGCCGCAGGCGAACATCGCCGCCGCGTGCCGCATGGCGCTCGCGTTCGCGGGGTTCTCGATGCCGTCTCCGATCAGGGTGACGTCGCGACGGTTCACCGCAGGCCTTCTCCGGCCTCGGCCAGGGCGGCCCGGCACCTCCGGACGAACCTCCTGGCGAACGCCTCGTGGTCGCGAGACCGCGCCACGCGGGCGGTCCGCTTCCCCTTGTGGTGCTGGAGCAGGTGATGGCCGATCCCGTGGAGCAGGCCCTCGAAGAGCATGAAGTCCCGGAGCGTCTTCCCCGGCCACCGGACGACCGTCTCGAGCCCGTCCGTAGATTCCTCGACGGCGGCTCCCGCGGCCGCGAGCCTCGCGACGACGGGCTCCGCCAGGCGCCCCACGAAGGACCAGGGCGGCGCGCGCTGGTCGTAGAGCAGGATCCTCCCGGGGACCGACAGCCTGCCCAGGCGGACGAGGCCGCCGGGGGCCGCATCGTCTCCCTCTACCAGCTCGATCGACTTGACGCCGTACGTGCCCTCGGGCCCCAGGGAACTGAGCAGCGCAACGATATCGCTCTTCCCGGCGGGGTGCACCCTGCCCGCGCGGGGCCGCCGGACGACGATGCGGGGGATGCGCATGCGAGAGGGGCGGATGCGCCGGGGGCACGTCCGCGGTGGCGCGCGATCCGAGCCAGGAGGCCGATCCGCCAAGAGCCCCGCTTCTTTAAGCGCCCTCGCCAGGCCGCGCAGCGCCGACGGGTCTCCCTGGCCGCGCGTCTGGAACGGGCTTCGAGCGCGCCTCGCGGCGCGGATGTGCTTCGGATCGGTATGCCTGCTGCGCGCCATGGCGCCTTCGGAGCTCCCGGGAAGGTCTTGGGCAGGGACGAGGACTCGCGATAGAGCCGGCAAGGATACCGCCATCGGGCCCGCTCCGCTTGCCCCAGGCCCCATGAGAGCGCCTCGGAGTCAGGACCGCCGCCCCTGCGCCGCGGGGAGCTGCCTCCTCGGGACGGGCTCCCGCTCCTGCGGAGCGAGCCCATGCGAGGACCGGCGCGTTCCCGGACCCCTCCCGGTGTTCCGGGTAGGGCGCGGCCCTCAAGGCGAGCCGGCGTGGCGCCGAATCCTGGGGCAACCCGCCCTGCAGCCGGAAAGGAGATACCATGGAGCTGAGGACTCGCGCGCTTGGGGACTGGATCGTCCTTACCCCGACCGAGACGAGGATCGATGCCTACGTCGCGGACGACCTCAAGAAGGCCATCGGCAAGGCCGTCGCCGGCGGGAAACGGGACATCATCCTCGACCTGTCCAACGTGCACTTCCTGGACAGCTCGGGGCTCGGCGTGCTCGTCTTCTGCCGGCAGATGGTGGGCGAGGAGGGTCGCTTCGCAATCTCCGGCGTCGTCAAGGATGTCACCGCACTCCTCAAGCTCACGCACCTGGACAAGGTGTTCTGCCTTGCCGCGAGCCCCGAGGACCTGCTGGAGCAGGTCTCTTGAGGTCGAGAGGAGGAGCCTGAGCCGGCGCGGCTGCCACCGGCAGAAGGCCTGGGACATGCAGATCGAGGAGCCGGTTCGCGTCGGGGCCCTCCGTGGCGAGACGGAGGCCATCTTGGAGGAGCTCGCCCGCGCCTACGAGGAGATCCACGTCCTCCACGGGTTCGCGGGGGCCCTCGAAGGCGAGGTCGACCACCGTGCCGTCTTCCGCAAGGTCATCGCGTGTCTGAGGGAGATGGTCCCGATCGACGCGGCCGACGTCTGGGTCCCCGACTCGGAGCGCGGAGTGTACCGCCGGCTGATGCGCTGCGAGCGCAACGAGGTGGGCCCCTGCCCCGAGTCCGTGCCCTTCGATCCGTGCTTCTCCCAGCTCCTCGCCGGTATGGGCGCGCGCGTCCTGCGCGGCGGGCAGAGGCCCTCGAGCCCCCTCGACATCTTCCTCGTGCGGCTCACGAGGGGGATCGGGCTGCCGGCCGTGGCCGTCCCCCTCGTCACGCGATCGAGCGTCACCGGTCTCCTCCTGGCGAAGATCCCTGCCGCGGTCGACCGCATCGATGCTCCGCGCCTGCGGCTCTTCGCTGCCGCCGCGCGACAGACGAGCCTCAGCCTCCACTTCCACACGCTGGTCGAGGAGCTCCGGTCCAGCGAGGGGCTCAGGACGGAGGTCGAGATCGCGCGGCGGATCCAGCGCGACCTCCTCCCGCAGAAGGTCCCCCGCAGCGAGGCGTACGACCTCTTCGCCGGCTGCATCACGGCCGCTCGCGTCGGGGGGGACTACTACGACTTCGTCCATCGCTCCGACGGCAGCCTGGGGCTGCTCATCGCCGACGTCTCGGGGCACAGCGTCGCCTCGGGCCTCCTGGCGATGAGCTTCCGGAGCGCCTTCCGCCTCTTCCATGCCCAGGAAGACGACCTGGGGAAGCTCTTCTCGAGGATCAACGACTCGCTCGTCGGCGAGATGGAGAAGACCAGCAACTTCCTGTCGGCCTGTTACGTCACCTTCGACCCCCGGACGAGGCGGCTGACCTACGTCAACGCCGGGCACAACCCGCCGATCGTATGGCGCGGGGGCTCGGGCGAGTTCCAGCTCCTCGAGGGCACCGGGCTCCTCATCGGGATTCTGCCCGGCGAGTCTTACGGAGCCGCCCAGGTGGACCTCGGTCCGGGCGACGTGCTGCTCCTCTACACCGACGGGATCGTCGAGGCCGAGAACCAGAAGGGCGAGTTCTTCGGCCTCGAGCGCCTGAAGGAAGCGGTCAAGAGCCATTCGCGGAGGAGCTCCCGCGAGATGTACCACTACGTCCTCAAGGAGATGTACCTCTTCCAGGACGAGCACTTCAACAAGGACGACGTCACCCTCATCGCCCTCAAGGTGCGGCCCGGGAGCCCGAGCTAGCCATGGAGCGCAGTCCGGTCCTCGCCATCGACGACGCGCACTCGAACCTCCTCCTCCTCCAGCACGTGCTCTGGAAGGCCGGAGTCCCCGTGGACACCGCCGGGAGCGGCGAGGAGGGCCTGCGCCTGGCGATCGAGCACGAGCACCCACTCATCTTCCTGGACATCCTCATGCCCGGCATGGACGGTCTCGAGGTCTGCCGGCGGCTGCGCCGGCATCCCTTCGCCTCCCCTCCCAGCATCGTCCTCATGACCTCCATGGGAGAGCAGTTCAGCCAGACCCAGGCCACGGAGGCCCGGGCCGACGGGGTCTTCTTCAAGCCCGTCGCTCCCTCCCGGGTCCTCGAGCTCGCGAGGGGGGTGCTGGGGAAGGCTGGCTGGCGCTTCAGGCCCTGATCCTGCCCGCGCCCGGCGCCGCGAGCGGCCGCTTCGGCACCTTGAGGGTGCCCGCGACCTTCTCGACGCGAGCGCGGACCTCCTCGGGGAGCGTCTCCACCTTCTCGCAGGGCATCTGGTCGGCGATGACCTCATCGCCCCGCTTCACGGTGACGGTCCGGCTTCCGTCGCGGTCCACGACCGTGATGTCGTAGCCGCCGTCCACGACGCGCACCGTCTGGACGTGGCTCGTCACCGTGTGGCTCGAGGCGTCGTCAGGCCACGCCTCGTCCCCCCCGAGCCGATCGAAGTCCTCGGTCAGCCTCTTGATCCTGCGGGAGAGCTCGTCCGGGTCGAAGAGCTTCTGGACCTTGCCGATCTCCTTCTCGAGGTCTTTCTCGAAGCCCTGCAGCCGCTTCTGGAGGTCCCGAGCGAGCTCCTCGGCCTTCCAGACGCCGTCGGGGATCTCCCAGGTGCGGAGGCGCCCGTCGGGCCCCTCGATGATGACCCGGCCCCTGCGGAAGCGCCCGGGTCCCTGCCCGTAGGGGACGCGGCCGAAGGGATCGTGGGGATCCGGGGGGAAGACCTTGACGTCCCAGCGCGGCGGCAGCTCCTCGGGCCGCTCGGCGAGGGCGACGTCCACCGCTCTCTTGGCGCCCTTGTGGAAGAGCTCGAGCTTCACCGTGTCGCCCGCCTTCTTCTCTCCCACGAGGCGGACGAAGTCGGCCGGCCCCTTCACCTCGTAGCCGTCCAGCGCCACGAGGACGTCGTGCGTCTCGATCCCGGCCTGCGCCGCGGGGGACTCTTTCAAGACGTCGCCCACCACCACGCCGATGCCTTCCGCGAGCCCGAGGTGCGAGGCGACGACTGCCGGCACCTCGGCGAAACCGACGCCCAGGAAGGCCTTCTTCGCCACCGGGGCGAGTTCCTCTTTCTCGGCTTTCTCGGCCTTCTCGGCCTTCTGGCCTCCCTCGACCTTCTCTCCAGGCGTCGCCTCGGCGGGCGCCTTCGCCGAGCCCAGGACCGCCTTGACCTCCACCGCCGTGGCCCCGCGCTTCAGGCCCAAGGCCAGCTCGTCCCCGGGCTTCCTGGAGCGGATCTTCGCCTTGAGCTCCTCGGGCCCCTTGACGGCCTCGCCCGCCGCCGACACCACCACGTCGTGGCGGCGCAGGCCCGCCTTCTCGGCGGGGCTGCCCGGGGCGACGTCCTCGATGAGGGCGCCCTCGGCAGTCCCGACGTGAGGCTCGAGCTGCTCGGGGATGGGACCCAAGAGGACGCCGAGGTAGCCGACCTCGTCGGCAGGGGCGCCGCGGTCAGCGGCGAGGCCAGCGGCGAGGCCCACGAGGAGAAGGGGGACGACACGAAGTGGAACGGCCATGGGGGACACTCCTTTCCTGTTTCCCGACAAGGGTCGCTTGGGATCTCTGCTGTCGACGGGTAGCTGCATCTTCCTGGTCTCTGATCTTCCTGGTCTCTGATCTTCCTACTGGTAAGGCCAGCTCGTGAGGTGGATGTATCGCGTCTTGACCTCCTCCACCCCCACGGCACTCGGCGCCGGCGGCCTCGAGCCGGCGCCCGAAGAGTCGTCCCGGACGGGGGCGACGACGGGCACCGAGATCCGGCGGACCCGCTCGACCTGCCGCCGCAGCGGCGATCCGTCGGGCCCCGGGACGAGCCCCTCTTCCTCCTGCGTCTCCTCGACGAGGAAGGTCCAGGGCCCCGGCGGGGCCTCGTCGCCCGCGACATCCCTCCGGGGCAGGGGAGCGGACTCCGGCGTCGAGAAGATCCAGAAGCCCGCCACGCCGAGGGCCACGCAGGCGGCCAGCGCGGCGGCCCGGAGGGGCGCGGGTACGACCCGGAGCCTGCGGTACTCCGCACGGTTCATGGGCAGCGCCTCCGCGGCGGCCCGGACCACGGCGGCCGCGAGCCTGGGGCCTTCCGAGGCGTCCGTCGCGAGCGCCTCCCCCAGGAGCCCCGCCCTCCGCGACTCCGCCTCGACGAGCGCCCGACACGCGGGGCAAGCCTCGAGGTGCCCGTCGAGGCGTTGCGACACAGGGCCGGGGACAACCTCGCCGTCCACCCTCACCGCGATCCAGAGCTCTGCCTCGTCACACTTCATGTTGTGCATGGCTCCTTGGCGCCTTCTCCGCCGCCTTCTCCGCCGCCGTGTCAGCTCTCTTCACCGGTGTCTTTGCCGCTCTCTCTCTCTCAACGTCTTCCGCGCCCTGAAGATCCTGACCTGCACCGCGTTCTCGCTGATCCCGAGGATGGCGCCGATCTCCGCGTAGGACAGGTCCCTCGAGTGCCGGAGGAGCAAGGGCTCCCGGTACCGCGGGGGCAGCTCCCGGATGGCGCGGAGCATGCTCTCCGCCTCCTCGGAAGTCTCCACGGGGTCACTTCGTCCAGGCGCCTCCAGCGCGTCCAGATACTCGGAATCGGCAAAGAGGAACCACCGCCTCCGGCGCGCCTTCCGGCGGAGATGGTCCCTCAGGGTGTTCTTGGCGATCTGGTACAGCCACCCCGGGAACCGGGCGGGATCCTTCAGGAAGGCCGCGGAACGCAGCGCCTTCAGGAAGGACTCCTGGCAGATGTCGTGGGCGAGCTCCGGGTCACGGACCCGTCCGCGCAGCCAGCCCAGCAGCCACCCCATGTTCTGGTGCACGAGGTCCTCGAAGGCGGCCCGGGCTCCGCCGGGAGCCTCGCCGGCTCGCGGGGCGGCGGCAGGCGGGTCTTCCGGCCGTGTGAAGGGGCCCGGCGCTCGGCTTCCTTCAGGGCTCACGCGCATGACATGGATAGAGACGCGGGACGCAGGGAGAGATTACAAGCGGGGAGAAATTACAGGGAGTCTCGGGCAGTGACCCGGAGATAAAAACGGCACGAGCCCGGACGAACCCTGTGTCCCCCCGCAGTTTCGGGGTGAGTCCGGGTACGTGTCTGCGTGCCTCCGGGTCGTGCGTGCCTCCGGGTCGTGCGTGCCTCCGGGTTGTCCGTGCCTCCGGGTCGCGCGTGCATCCGGGTTCACCGCGGAGCGGACGCGGCAGAGTCCGGCAGGACCCCCGGGAAGGCCCCCCAGGGAGCGCTCCGGGAATGCCCCCGGGCTCGGAAACACCAGCGCCCCCTTGGAGGGAGCCTGCAGGGGGTGCGACGGGAGCGTAGAGCGTACAGGCCGGGCGTAGCCGGGCCTCCCGCCGTCTCCTCTGGGAGGGCGGGGGATCCCCTGCGGCGTTGCCTCCTCCGCTCCGCCCCTTCGCTCCGGACTGGCACCAACCGCCCCCCCTTCGGGGGGGCCCGGGGGCATGGGGACGTTGCCCTTGAGCTCCGCCCCTTCGCTCCGGACTGGCACCAACCGCCCCCCCTTCGGGGGGGCCCGGGGGCATGGGGACGTTGCCCTTGAGCTTCGCCCCTTCGCTCCGGACTGGCAC
>JACQVW010000233.1 GCA_016209535.1 Planctomycetota bacterium
GCCTTCGGCTCCGTGATCCCGGCCAACCGGAACACCGGAGCCGCCGGCGTGCCGCTCGGCGCGACCCCGACCAACGTGACCGACCCGACGGGAACCTGCACCTTCGGGGTGCAGGGGGCCACGCTCGCCCAGGCCGTCGTGTGTCCGTGAGGCGGTCGACCTTCCGCGTGAATGGGAGCCCCCCTGGAGCCGGCCCCCGGATCACGGGCAGGCCCGGTTCGCCAGGCAGCCGGCGATGCGGACGCAGGGCTCGGCCTCCCGGCCAAGCGCGTGCGCGGGGCCGCCGAGGAACAGGAAGGCGAGGCCCGCGACGGCGTTCAGCGCGGCGAAGGGCGCGAGGTCCTCCGGGCGCCACCGCCTGAGGCGCAGCCGCTCGGTCTCGAGCTCCCGGGGCAGGCTACGGTTCATGGCTCCACCTTCTACCACACGCGGGCGGCCGCGTATGGACTTTTGACCCGTCGCGCGTGTAGGGATGCGCCCCGGGAGGACCTCCATGCTCGGTATCGCCCTCGATGTCGTCGCCCTCGTGGTCATCACCAGCATCCTCGCGAGGCAGAGCATGCTCGACGAGTGGCACCTCTTCGCCTTCTTCGCCCTGGGGCTCGTGATCGTCGGGGCGGTCCTGAGCTTCGCCGCGCTCCCCCTGCCTGCCGTGCTCCTCGTCTACCTCGCCGTCCTGGGCCTCGGGTTCCGGTTCGTCATCGGCGCCACCTGGCTCGGCGCCGTCGTCGGCTGCGTCCTCTTCCTCCTCTACAAGCTGGGGCTGGCCATGGTCCTGGCATAGGCCTGGAGGCGATCGCCTGAGCGCCGCGTCGCGGCCCGCCGGTGGGGGCAGGGACTCGCCGCCGAAGCCCTCCTCGATGTGCGCGCTACCTCGAAGCCGCCGCCTGTTTGAGGAGGCTCGCGAACGCACGCTTGTCGATGTCCGAGCGGCGCCTCACCTTGATGTGCCGCACGTACTGGCCGTTCCCCTCGAGCAGACCCTTCGGGTCCTTCAGCGCGGAGCCGTGGAAGTCGAACGACGGATAGGCTCGCATGCGGGCCATAGGAGATGGAGCTCTCGAGGCGACAGGCGGCGCTAGGTCCTCACGCCGGTTGCGTCAAGCATCTGCCGCGGGTTGTGCTTGGGTCTGGCAGCGCACGCTACGCCAGGATCTCCCGGATCACCCGGCCGTGCACGTCCGTGAGGCGGCGCCGGATGCCGTTGTGGTAGAAGGTCAGCCGCTCGTGGTCGATCCCGAGCAGGTGGAGGACAGTGGCGTGGAGGTCGTAGACCTCCACGGGCTTCTCCCGGGGGAAGTAGCCCACCTCGTCCGAGGCGCCGTGGCCGAACCCGGGCTTCAGGCCCGCCCCGGCCATCCAGACCGTGAAGCACTGCGGGTGGTGGTCGCGGCCCTTGGCCCCGATGCCCTCGGTGATGGGCGTGCGGCCGAACTCCGTCGTCCACAGGACGAGCGTGTCCTCGAGCATGCCGCGCGCCTTCAGGTCGTGGATCAGCCCGGCGAGGGGCCCGTCCATACTCGAGGCCTGCCTCCTGTGGTTCTCGGCGACGTCCTCGTGGCCGTCCCAGTTGATCCGCGGCTGCCCGAACGCGCCCCCGTGGTAGAGCTGGACGAACCGCACGCCCCGCTCGAGGAGGCGCCGCGCGAGCAGGCAGTTCCTGCCGAAGCCCGCCGTCTCCGGGGAGTCCAGCCCGTAGAGGCTCCTCGTCGCCGGGCTCTCGCCGTCGAAGCGGACCGCCTCGGGCACGCTCACCTGCATGCGCGCGGCCAGCTCGTAGGCCCGGATGCGCGCCGCCAGGGCCGTGTCGTCCGGGTGCGCCTCGAGGAGCTCCCGGTTCATACGGGCCAGGAGCCCCATGGCGGCGGCTCGCTGCGCCGGAGAGATCGAGGCCGGCGTGGCGAGGTCGGCGATCGGCTCGCCCGCGGCGCGCAGGGCCACGCCCTGGTGCACGGCGGGGAGGAACCCCGAGGTCCAGTTGATCGCGCCGCCGGCCGGCGGCTGGCGCGGGTCGGGGAGCACGACGAAGGCGGGCAGGTCCTGGTTCTCCGACCCCAGCCCGTAGGACAGCCAGGCGCCCATGCAGGGGAAGCCGTTCATCGTGAACCCCGTGTTCATCTGGAACGTCGCGGGCGTGTGGTTCGCCGTCTTCGAGGTCATCGAGTAGATGAACGTCAAGTCGTCCACGCAGGCCGCAAGCTGCGGCAGGAGGTCGCTCATCCAGAGGCCGCTCCGGCCGTGCCGCCGGAACCGGAAGGGGCTCGGCATGAGCCGCCCGGGCCGGCCGAAGAACGTGTCGATCTTGCCCTTGTCCGTGAGCTCTTGCCCGGCGCGCCTCTCGAGCTCCGGCTTGTGGTCGTAGGTGTCCACATGGCTGACGCCGCCGCAGGCGAAGACGTGGACGACGCGCGAAGCCTGGGCCAGAAAGTGCGGCCGCCTGGGCCCGTGGGGCGAAGCACCCGCCGCGCCAGCGGCGCCCGCGCCCCCGGATCGCTCCAGGGCGCGCGCCTCCTCGTGCAGGAGCCATGCGAGCGCGACGCCGCTCAAGCCCGCGCCCGCCTCCCAGAGGAAGCGTCGCCGGGCGAGGGCCCCCTCATCCTGCGAAGGGGCTATCTCGGGCCTGGTACCGGTCTTTCCTGCACGTGGGGTCCGCGGTGGGGTCATCATCGCACGAAGAGGAGCTCGCTCGAGTTGAGGATCGCCCACGAGACCTGCTCGAGGCCGTGCTCGCGGGCGAGGGCTTCGGCGCGGGCGGCCTCCTCAGGCGCGGGGAGGCGCCCGAGGGCGAGCCGGTAGCCGAGGCGGACCTGATCGCCGTGCAGCGGGCCCGCCTCGCGCTCCAGGCGTCGAGCCAGGGCCCGGGCCTGGCGCAGCACGAACGCGTCGTTCATGAGCCCGAGCGCCTGGATCGGCGTGGTCGTCACGCTGCGGACGGGCGTCCTGGTGGACGGGTCCGGGCAGTCCAGCGAGTCCAGGAGCGGGTCCTTGCCCGAGTGGACGCCCATGCGGTAGACGGTGCGCCGGTCGAGCTCCGGCCCGGCCGGGTCGTCGAGGAGGTGGTAGAAGTTCGAGCCGCTGACCGTCACCGTGAACGGCCGGAAGCTGGGCCCGCCCATCCGCAGGTCGAGCTGCCCGCTCAAGCGGAGCATCGCGTCCCTCACGGCCTCCGCCTCGAGCCGCCTCAAGGGGAAGCGCCACAGGAGCCTGTCTTCCGCGTCGGCGGCGAGGGCGCGCGCCGCGCCGCCGTGCGCGCTGCCCTGGCGGTACGTGCTCGAGAGGACGATCGCCCGGTGGATCGCCTTCACGCTCCAACCCCGCGCGACGAGCTCCGTCGCGAGCCAGTCGAGGAGGTCCGGGTGCGAGGGGCGCTCGCCGTTCGAGCCGAAATCGCTCGGGGTTCCGACCAAGCCGCGGCCGAAGTGGTGCTGCCAGAGGCGGTTCGCGAGGACCCGCGCCGTCAGGGGGTTCTCTGGGTGGGCGACCCACTCCGCGAAGGCGAGCCTCCGCTGTCCCTCGGGCGCGCCGTCGGGCAGGCCGAAGTCCGCGGGAGGCCCCGCCACCGCCGAGAGGACCCCCGCCGCCACGGGCTCCCCCTTCTTCTCCACGTCCCCGCGGGCGAGGACGAAGGTCGGCCCGGGCTCGGCGGGACTGGCCGCGTAGGCCCGAGGCACGGGCGGCAGCGCCCGGAGCTTCTCCCGCTCCGCCCGGATCTCCCCGATGAGCGCGGCGCGGCGCTCCCGCTCCGCGGCCCCCAAGGCCTCGTCGATCTCGCGGTCGCCGACCAGCAGAGGACCGGCGCGGAATGATGCCGCCACCTCGTCGTTCGAGAGCGCCCGGTCGTAGACGCGCGCCTCCTCGATCTCGCCCGCGAGGAGCCCGTTCGTCGAGCCCGTGTGGCGCAGCCCAAAGAGGACCTGCGCCTCGCCCCGGCGGTAGGTCTGGAGGGAGGACTCCTCAGCTTGGGGGACGTACGGTTTCCCGTGCGGAACCCCGTTCCGGTAGAAGGCGATCCGGTCGTCGCTCCCGTAGACGACCGCCACGTGGACGAGCTCCGTCGCGGCGGCCGTCTCGGCGGGGGCCTCGAGGTCCTTCGTGCGCCGGAAGAGGTCGCTCCCGGCCATCCACCTCCTGGCCTGCCGCTCGGCGAAGGCGATGGCATCGAACCGGCGCCCGTCGCGACTCTCGACGGAGATCACGCCGCCGCCGCGCTGGTCCAGGCTCGCCAGGCTCACCCAGGCCTCGAGGGTCTTCTCCCGAAGGTCGCGCGGCAAGGGGTCGCTGCGCGCGAAGGCACCCCTGCCGTCGAGCCTGAGCCGGCCGCCGGCCACCGCCGCGCCGCCCTCGAGGATCCCCCCGAGGGCGCCCAGGTCATCCGCGGGCCCGGCCTCGAAGGTCCAGCGCGCCGCGGGCCGCGGCGCCCCGGCTGCCGGCGGCCCGGCAGCGCGCGCCCCGGTGGCCCGCACCTCGGCCGCCGGCCCATCGCCAGCCGGGGCATCGGCAGCCGGCGCCTCGCAGGCCCGGCGCGCCGCCGCCGCGCGGGCGGGCCTCTCGATCTCCTCGAGCGACAGCTCGAGCTCGCGGATGCGCCGCACGGTCGCGGCGACGATCCGCTCGCGCGCCTCGAGCTCCTCCGCCGTGAGCACGAGCCTCTCGC
>JACQVW010000234.1 GCA_016209535.1 Planctomycetota bacterium
GCGCGCCACGTCGCCGAGGTCGGCCGCGACCGAGCAGTGGAGGAGGCCGCAGAGGCGCTCGCCCGCGTCGAGGAGCAGGACGAGCTTCCTCTCGAGGTCGATCTCCACGACCGCCGCGGCGCGTGGCGCTGCCCTCGGGCGCGGCGCCGGGACCGCGATCGCGTCGCCGGGCCTCAAGGCGGCTAGATCGGTCCCGGGGTTGAGCCACGCGAGGCACCGCTCGGAGGTGTGGAGCTTCTCGGCGACCAGGTCCGCCAGGCTTCGGTAGAGGAGCCTCGCGCGCCGGCTGCGCTCGATCCAGTCGGGCGGGCATGGGCTCACCTGCGCCGCGTCCTCTCTCGTGAGGGTGTAGGCCGCGACGGGCGGCAGATCGGCGACGCCGAGGGCCTCTCCCGTGGCCTCGTCGAGGCGTCCCGTCACGGGAAGGCCCTCTGCGGCCTGGAAGGCGGCGCCGGCGAGGAGCGTCTTGGGCCCCGCGATGCCGTCGACGAGCCCCGGCGAGAAGCCCCTCGCCTCGAGGGCGGCCTGCCAGGCGAGGGTCTCCGTCGTGCGCTGGACCGGGGCGGGCTCCTGGGCGCGAAGGGCGGCGGAGAGGAGCGCCGCGGCGCACGCGGCCGCCCGGACCCGCCTGGAGATAGTCGCTTGCGACGGCACGGCTCGGACCTCTCCTGGGTTTATCGGCCCAGAAGCCTCCGAGCTTGAGGGGTCCTGCGCGCGACGACCTCGTGAAGGCGCAGCCAGGCCGGGAGGACCCCCATCTTTGGGCTTTGGGGTGCCCTCGGGCATGGGTATAATCCGCGACGAGGGTAAGGATTCTCGGAACTCAAGTGAACAGGAACGGACGTTAGCCACGGGTTCGCGGGTGTCAAAGATTTAGGTCGTTTGAGGGAGCCTCCATGCTGCCACGAAACCTCTATGTCTCCGGCCTCACCGTCCTCGTCCTCGCCGTCCTTCCGCCCTCGGCCGCCACCGAGCTCTTCTTCGACGACTTCGAGTCGTACCTCGACGACACGGAGCTCCAGGACATCGGCGGCTGGGCCATCGTGGAGGTGAACACCCCCATCGAGAACGCGGCGTGGACCATCTTGAACCCGGGGGGGCGCCTGCCTCCGCCGACCCGGGACGGCTCGCCTTCGACGGGGAACTTCATCATCTCCGACTCGGATGCGGCCGGAGGCAATGACATCACGGGCAGCGAGATGTCCCATGACATCTGGAGTCCGTCCTTCAGTTGCCTGGGGGCCACCGTCGTGTGGCTCCACCTCGACTGCACCTTCGAGCCCAACAACAATGGCGTCTGCGTCTTCGATATCGACGTCTCCACGGACGGCGGGACCAACTGGAACAACGTCTTCCGCCGGGTCGCGCCGGCGCGCGTCGCGTTCGAGCCCGTGGTGACCCTCGACAACGCCGACGGCTTCTTCGGCCGGCTCGATGTCGACATCTCCACCCAGGCGGCGGGGAAGCCCAACGTGATGTTCCGCCTGCGGCAGTTCGAGCCGGAGGACGACTGGTGGCTCGCAGTGGACAACGTCGTCGTCGACGACGTGCCCCACGCCGGCGGGAGCGCGAACCTGCTCTTCGAGTCCTTCGATGGCGGCATCCCTGCAACCTGGACTGCACGGTCCGAGGCGGTCCCTCCGAACACCGGGGACAGCACTTGGACGGCCAACGACGTCTGCCGCCGCTCGCTTCTGAACTTCAACGGCGGGAAGTTCCCGGACGGCGCCGACGGCCGTCGCATCCACCGGTTCGACAGCAAGTTCGCCATAGCCGACAGCGGCTGCAAGGTGGACAAGCCCGAGGATGAGTACCTCGTCACCCCGTCCCTCGATTGCACCAAGGCCACGGCCGTTTTTCTCCACTTCAAGTCGACCTTCCTCACGACAGGCCCATCGGCGGCCGAGGTGCTCTTGAGCCTCGACGGCGGCCTCACGTTCGAGACGGAGAGCCCGGTCTTCTCCTACACACGGGGAGCCGGCATCCTGCAGAACGGCGGGAACCCCGACGTGATGTACAACGAGCACTTGCTCCCCGTGCCGGACGCCGTGGGGAAGAGCTCCGTGGCCTTCGGGTTCCACTTCGGGAACCAGGCCCTGCAGGACACGTACTGGGCCATCGACGACGTCAAGGTGACCGTCAACGGTCTGACCCTCCGGGACTGCGCCAACCGGGAGTTCCGGGTGCTCGGGTTCGACCCTGGGACGCGGTCCGTGGGCATGACCTGGAAGAGCCTGGCAGGCGACGAGGGCTTCCGCGTCGTCGCCAACGGGCAGAAGATCGCGGATCTGCCGGCGGAGGCCACTTCCTACACCGACGCGAACCCGCCCGCCGGGGAACAAGTCGTCTACAGCCTCCAGACGCTCAAGGGAGGGAACGTCGAGTTCGAGTGCTCGGCGCCGCCCATCCGGCCCATCCTCTGCCCGGGGGACTTGAGCTGCTGCGTGAACCAGCGGACGCGGCAGGTCACTCTCCGGTGGAGCGCGGGGGTCAACGTGGCGGGGTCGGGCTATCGCATCACGCGGAAGGGTGTCCCCGTCAAGACGGTGCCTTTCACCGAGACGTCCTACGTCGACACGACCGCGCTGGCCCCGGGGGAATACGACTACCAGCTCAGCATCCTCGGCGGGAACCCCGCCCAGTGCCCCGCCTTCCCCCTCAAGTGCCGCGCCGTCGTCACGGGCGGCGACCAGATCCTCTTCGATGACTTCGACTGTTACGTCAACGACTCGGTCCTGGTCGACGCTGGCTGGGAGGTCCACGAGGAGAACTCGCCGCGGGAGACCGCCCAGTGGACGGTGACGAACCCCGGGACGCGGGACAACCCCCCGCTCCGGAACGGGACGCCGTCGCGGGCGAAGTTCCTCATCTCGGACTCCGACGCCGCGGCGAACGACGACGACGTGGGGACGGGGATGTCCCACGACATCTGGAGCCCGCCCTTCGACTGCACGGGCAAGGGCACCGTGTGGCTCCACATGGACGCGACGCTCGTCCTGAACAACAACGGCAAGTGCGTGTTCGACGTCGACGTCTCCGCGGACGGTGGCGCCACCTGGAACAACGTGTTCCGCCGCGTGGCCCCAGGCCGCAACGAGGCGGAGCCCCTGCCGCTCGCCGACATCCCGGAGGGTTTCGAGGGCGGCCCCCAGGTCGGGAATGCCGACGGGTTCTTCGGACCCCTCGACCTGGACATCTCGGAGATCGCTGCCAACAAGCCCAACGTACGCTTCCGGCTGCGGGACTTCGAGCCGGACGACGACTGGTGGATGGCGGTCGACAATGTGCTCGTCGACACGAAGCCGTGGGTCGGCGGGGAGCGGGTGCTCCTTGAGAGGGAGAGCTTCGACGGAGGCATCCCCGGGGACTGGGGAGTCTTGTCCCTGGATGACCTGGCTCCCTGGACCACGCAGGATCCGTGCAACGTCTCCCTCCTGCACGCCAACGGGGGCGTGTTCCCGGACAGCTTCGACGGGAGAGGCCTCCACCACCTCGACAACGAGTTCGCGATCGTGGCAGGCGACGCCACGTGCGCCTCCCATACGCAGGACGAGATGCTCATCACCCCGGCGCTCGACTGCACGGGGACGACGAACGTGTTCTTGCACTTCAAGTCGGGCCTCATGGTCACGGACGCGGTGGCGGAGGTGCTCTTGAGCCTCGACGGCGGCGGGAGCTTCGACGCGGCCGACCCCGTCTTCTCCTACCACCGGGGCGGAGGGCTGCACCGCGATGCGGGCAACGCCGAGTCGATCTACAACGAGTACATCCTCGAGGTCCCGAGGGCGGCTGGCCAGAGCAAGGTGGCCTTCGCGTTCCACTACTCCAACCCCGCGCCGCGCACCGCGTTCTGGGCCATCGACGATGTCGCCGTCACCGTCGATGGCGGCATCACGGCGCCCAAGTTCCACCGGGGCGACGCCGACGACAACGGGAGGCTCGAGCTCACCGATGCGATCCGCATCCTCGGGTTCCTGTTCTTGGGCGGCGCGGCGCCCACCTGCCAGGACGCGGCGGACGCCGACGACAACGCACAGCTCCAGCTCACGGACGCGATCCGGGTCCTCGGCTACCTGTTCCTCGGTGGCCTCCCCCCGGCGCCACCGGGGCCCCCGGGCGGCGAGTGCGGTCCCGACGCGGGAGGGGAGCTCGGCTGCGACTCCTACAACAACTGCTGATACCTTCGATACTGTTGATAGCGGCCTTTGGGTCTGAGACCTGTGGTGTTCTGAAAGGAGGGTAACCCTCGTGTCCAGGAATCTGTGCTTCCTTGCTCTCTTCCTCATGGTCGCCAGCGGGCCGGCGCTCGGTCAGGCCCCTTGCGGGCCGGACTACTTCGCGGAGAGCTTCGACGCCGTGGCCGACGACGCGGCGCTCGACGCGGCGGGCTGGCAGCGGGTAGAGGCCAATGGCGCCACCGAGACCGCCACATGGACGACCACGAACCCAGGCCTGCGGCGGAACCCGCCGACCGCGAACGGCTCGCCCTCGACGGGCAAGTTTGTGATCTCCGACTCGGACGCCGCCGGCGGCGCGAACAACATCGAGGGCAGCGGCATGTCCCACGACCTCATCACCCCCGCCTTCTCGACGGCCGGCGGGACGAGCGTGTGGGTCCACGCGAGCTGCAACGCGCAGCTCAACAACGGCGACGACGCTGTCTTCGACGTCGACGTCTCGACGGACGACGGCGCGAGCTGGACGAACGTGTTCCGCCGGGTCTCGCCCGGGACGGGCAGGACATTCCCGCCCCTGCCTGACACCACCAACGCCGACGGCTTCTTCGGCCGCCTCTCCATCGACATCTCCGCCCCGGCCGCGGACAAGGCCTCCGTGCGCATCCGGTTCCGCCACTTCGAGCCCACCGATGACTGGTGGGTGGCCCTGGACGATATCCGCGTCACGTGCGAGGCGCCGCCGGCCGGCGGGAGCGATACCCTCCTCGCCACCCAGGACTTCGCAGGCGGCCTGGGCGCCATGACCGCCGTGTCGCTCGCCGGGAACAGCGGGACGGAGACGTGGCACACGACGGACAAGGGCAACCGGTACGTGGCGGGGGCCGTGAGCGGCCGCGGCGTGAACCGCATCAACCAGCCGAACCCCAACAAGGAGTTCGCCATCCTGGACTCCGACGCGAACCCCGACCCCGCCGAGGACGAGTACCTGAGGACGCCCGTCGTCGATTGCTCCGGGCACACAAAGGTCTACCTCCACTGGAAGTCCGAGACGGTCCTTCACGCCGATGCGACGCAGGAGGTCCTGGCGAGCGTGGACGGTGGGGCCACCTTCCCCATCCGAGTCTTCCGCTACAACGAGGATGACGGCACGGCGAACGCCCTCTTCGACGGGGGCGAGGAGCCATTCTATGCGGCGCGCGTCCTCGAGGTGCCGGATGCCGCTTGCCAGGCGCAGGTCGTCTTCGCCTTCCACTACAAGAGCTCGGGGGACAAGTGGTGGTGGGCGGTCGACGACATCAAGGTCACCGGTTCGCCGGGCATCTGCGACCCGCGGGCCTGCGAGCTCCGCGGCTTCTCGGTGTCCTACGACCCCGCGGCGAACAAGGCGACCGGCACGTGGAACACGCTGCCCGGCGATGCGGGCTTCCGCGTGCTCGAGGGGGCGCGCGTGGTGGCGGACAACCTGCCCGCCTCGGTGACGTCCTTCGTGGACAGCTCGCCGCCCAAGGGCGGCGCGGGGGTCAAGTACACGCTCGAGTGCCTGGTCTCGGAGGTGACACCGGGCGGGCGCGGCGGCTGGACCAACATCCCGTTCACCTACTGCTACGACGCCAACGCGGGGGAGGTCGCGTATGTGGCCTCGTTCAACACCATCGGCTGCCTCGACGGCCAGTGGCGCCGCGGCCCAGACTCCGACCAGTGGGACGGCTCGGGCTCGACGCCCGGCGCCGGAGGCCCCGGCGGCGTGGAGATCGATACGCTCGCCGGCCAGGGCGAAGGCGGCGGCGATGCGTCGGTGCTATCCCTTGAGGACACCGGAGATCCCCGGAGCTTCGTGCCTCCCTTCCCCGATCCGTCCAACCGCAAGCTCTTCCTCTGCCGCGACACCACCTCCGAGCTCGACCTCAAGGCCGGAGTGACCCTCGTCGCGCGCTGGCGCCTGAACCCGGCCCCCAAGTCGGCGGAGTTCGCCAACAACGGCGGGACGCTCCCCGTCCCCAACGGGACGGCCCTCCACAACCCGAACAAGGGCCAGATCGGCTTCGTGCAGCGGCAAGCGGGCACGGGTGCGGTCACGGCCAGCCTGAGCTTCGCCATCAACGACGCGGGGATGCTCGAGTTCGGGACCGAGAACGCCTGCACGGCTGCCCCGGCCCAGTGCTTCGACGTCGACGAGAACGGCTGGGTGACGGTGTGGCTGGCGGCGATCGAGGATGCCGGCGGCGTCAAGACGAAGATCTACTTGAACGGGTCCTTCACCCCCGTCCTCGACCAGAAGCTCACGGGCATCCAGGCCGGGGCCGACGGGCTCGTCCTCCCCGAGGCCGGGAACGCCCCGTCCAAGAGCTACATCAACATCGGCATGGGCTCTACGGGAGGGAACGGTGCCCTTCAGGTCGACTACCTCTGCGCCACGACGGGCTTCCACGAGCCTCTCGACCTCGTCGTCGAGCGCCAGTGCGTCTCCCAGGAGGTCCAGACCCACCTGTGCCCCGCGGCCCTCACGTGCAGGGCGGACCAGGCGGCGAAGAAGGTGGAGCTCCAGTGGACCCCCGGCGCGAACCTGGACTCCGTCGGCTACGAGGTCCGCAGGAACGGGGTCGTCATCGCGACCCCGGCCCTCACCGCTGCCGGCTACACGGACTCCCCGCCGCTCTCCCCGGGCGACTGGAGCGTGAACGAGTACGAGCTCGCGGTCATCGGGGGCGACCCGGCGTTGTGCCCCGTGCTCGGGTCGCGCGCGATCGTCTCGAGCGGGAACGTCTGCTTCGCCGACGACTTCGACGCCTACACCGACGACGTGGCCTTCGAGGTCAACGGCGGCTGGTTCCGCGTGGACGAGGTGCCGGACCCCGCCGGGCGGCCCGGCGAGGACGCCACGTGGACCGTGCAGAACCCCGGCGAGCGCGCCAACCCGCCCACCTTCGACGGGAGGGCTTCGGCGGGACGCTTCGCTATCTCCGACTCGGATGCGGCCGGCGGCGACAACGGCGCGCCGGGGAGCGGGAACTCGAACGACCTCTGGAGCCCGAGCTTCTCGACCACCGGGAAGACCGTCGTGTGGCTCCACATGGACGTCTCGGCCCAGATGAACAACAACGGCGTGGTCGTCTTCGACGTGGACGTCTCCACGGACGGCGGCGCGAGCTGGGACAACGTCTACCGCACCGTCGCCCCGAGCCGCACGCAAGCGCCGCCGCTCGTCGCGACGGACAACGCGGACGGGTTCTTCGGCCGGCTCGACGTGGACCTCTCGGCGGCCGCGAACAGTCCCGCGGTGCAGTTCCGCCTGCGCAGCTTCGAGCCGAGCGACGACTGGTGGGTCGCCGTCGACAACGTCGTCGTCGATGACGTCCCGCCGCTCGCGGGCGGTAGCGTCACCCTCTTCGAGGAGGACTTCTCGGGCGGCCTCGGCAACATGGCGGCCGTGTCGCTCGCCGGGAACTCGGGCAACGAGACCTGGACGACCACGGAGAAGTGCTCGCCCATCCGGTCCGTCGTCGCGGGCCCCGGAACCTTCCCCGTGCGGGATGGCCGCGGGATCCACCGCTTGAGCCCGGCCTTCGCCCTCATGGAGTCGGAGTGCGACCCCGACCCGGTCGAGGACGAGCTCCTCGTCACGCAGCCCATCGACTGCTCCGACGTCTCGGCGGTCTTCCTCCACTGGAGGTCCGAGATCGTCGTCCAGGACGGCGCGGCCTCGGAGGTGCTCTTGAGCCTCGACGGCGGAGACACCTTCCTCCCGGAGCCGATCTTCAACTACAAGGGCGGCGGCCTCTACGACTCGGGCGAGGACCCCTTCTACGCCGAGCGCGTCTTCAGCGTGTCCGAGGCCGCGGGTCAGCCGAACGTGGCCTTCGCGTTCCACTACAAGAGCGGCGGCAACCAGCGGTACTGGGCCGTCGACGACGTGAAAGTCACGGGCGTCTCGCGATGCCGGTCGCCGTTCATGGCGGGGATCTCGGGCGCCGACGCCGCGACCGCGGGCGACACGGTCCGCTTGACCTCGTCGACGGACGCCACGGGCCCCGCCACCTACAAGTGGTCGATCGCCTCGGGCGACGGCAGCATCGCCGGCTCCGACTCGGGCGACGCAGCGGACGTCACGGCGGCCGCGGAGGGCTCGGTCACGGTGCGCGTCACGGTCACCGACGACTGCGGCGCGAAGGCCACGGCGGACCACGCCATCGCCTTCGCGGCGCCGGGTGGGAAGCAAGTCCCCATGGACACGAACCAGGACGGCAAGCAGGACCTTTCTGACGCCATCGCTCTCCTGGGCCACCTCTTCCTCGGGACGGTCCAAGTGCTGCCCTGTGGGAGCACGGCCGCGGCGGTGGGGCCGGGCGACTTGGGCCTCCTCGACTGCAATGGGGACGGCAAGATCGACCTGTCGGATGCGGTCTGCCTGCTGTCCTTCCGATTCTTGGGTGGACCGGCCCCGAAGACATGCATCGACCCGGATTGCGCAGAGTGCATACTCATCCGCGACTGCCCCAACGTCTGCCCGTAGGACGACACGCGGTCGCCTGACCGAGGACGGCGCCGGGTTTTCCCTGGAAGGCCCGGCGCCGTCCGTGTTTTCTGGAGGCATGGTCCCATCCCCCCTCCCGCGCGTCCAGCTCTCGGTGCGGCGGAGCTCCCGCCACCCCTGGATCTACCGCAAGATGTGCCGGCCCGCGGAGCACGCGCCGGGCACGTTCGTCGAGGTCTTCGACCGCGAGGGGCGCTTCGCCGGCCGGGGCATCTACAACCGCAAGTCGCAGATCGCGGTGAGGCTCCTCACCGAGGACCCGGCCCAGCCCCTCGATGACGCCTTCCTCGACGCGCTCCTCGACCGGGCCATCGCCTACCGCCGCGAGGTCCTGGGCCTCGAGCGGACCACGGACGCCTACCGCGTCGCCAACGCCGAGGGGGACGGCCTCCCGGGGCTCGTCGTGGACCGCTACGCCGGCTTCGTGGTCGCGGAGCTCTTCTCCGCCGGGTGGTACCGCAAGCTCGGGTGGCTGCTGCCGGCCCTCCGATCGCGGTTCCCGGGCTCGACGGCCCTGGTCCGGGCCGACGCGGAGGTCGAGCGGCGGGAGGGCTTCCGCGTCAGGGACTTCGAGCTCGAGCGCCTCCTCGCTTCGGGCGGCCCCCAGAGCCTCCGGACGACGGTGACGGAAGGCGGGATCCGCTACAGGGTGGACCTGCGGTCGGGGCACAAGACGGGCTTCTTCTGCGACCAGCGCGAGAGCCGGCTGCGCGTGCGGGATCTGGCTCGCGGAAAGCGCGTCCTCGACGGCTGCTCCTACACGGGCGGCTTCGCCCTCAACGCGGCCGCAGGGGGCGCCGCATCGGTCGTCGCGGTGGACCTGGATGAGCGTGCGGCGGCGCTGGCGCGCGAGAACGCGGCCTTGAACGGGCTCGAGGTGGAGGTCCGCCACCGTGACGTCTTCGACCACCTACGGGAGGCCGCGGCCTGCGGGGCCGAACACGACCTCGTCGTCCTCGATCCTCCCAAGCTCGCCGCGGGCCGCGGCGACGTGGAGTCCACGCTGCACAAGTACCGCGACCTGAACGCGCTCGCCTGCCGCGTCCTCGCACCGGGCGGGACGCTCCTGACCTGCTCGTGCTCCGGCGCGGTCTCGGAGGCCCGGTTCCGCGAGGCCCTCCGGGCCGCGGCGCAGCAGGCCCGCGTCAGCGTCGAGGTCCTCGATGTGAGGGGTGCGGCGGCGGACCACCCGGTTCGCCTCGAGTTCCCCGAGGGGCGCTACCTCAAGGTGGTGACCGCGAGGGTCACTCCGGCGGGCTCGGAGCCTCGGCCTTCTCGACCTGCTCGGCCTTCTCGACCTGCTCGGCCTTCTCGACCTGCTCAGGCTTCTCGGCCTTCTCAGGCTTCCCGGCCTGCTCGGCCTTCTCAGGCTTCCCGGTCTTCTCGGCCTTCTCGGGCTTCGGAGCCTCGCTCTTCTTCTTCTTCGCGGCCTGCATGCGCTCCAGCTTGGCGGCGCGCTGGCGGTCCCGGACGCGCTTCAGGCGCCTCCGCTGGCGGTTCTTCTTCTTCTTGAATGTGATGTTTTGACCCATGGGGTTCTCTCCAAACCTGTCGGATCTGCCGTCCGTGCTCGGTAGGGACGGTGAGGCTCAGTCCCCCTTCGCCGCGGGGACCTTCGCCAGGAGCTTCAACGCCCTCGCCTCGAGCGAGGCGTAGTCCTCCAGCCCCATCAATCGGTCCTCCACCACGCCTTCGGCGCTCACGAAGAGGGTCGTGGGGAAGGCGGTGACGGGTGGCCGGATGGAGTTCAGTAGCCTCTGGCTCGCCATGATGAGGGGGTAGTTGATCTTGTTCGTTTCGGCGAAGCTCTGGACCCGCTTCCGCGTCGGCTCGTCCGTGAAGCCGCGCTCCCACGTGAGCCCGATCACGCGAAGGCCCTTGTCACGGTACTTCTCCTGGAGCTTCACGAAGTGGGGGATCTCGGCCCTGCACGGCGGGCACCATGTGCCCCACACGTCGATGATCAGCACCTTGCCCTCGTAGTCCTTCTTCGCGATCTCGTTCCCCTTCAAGTCCTTGGTCCCGAAGGCGACGTCGCCCAAGGCGCGCTTGCACTTCTCGAAGAGCGGCGGGAAGTCCTTCTCGCTGCGCAGAGGGCCGAGCCTGGAGTCGATCGAGAGGTACCCGTGGTCCGTGTAGCCTGCGTCGACTGCCCGGTGGAGGTGCTCGAAGGCCTCCTTCTTGTTCCCCAGGGTCACGTGGTTGACGGCCATGTCATAGAGGACGCGCGCCCGGTCCGGGTCGTGGCGGCCCTCGGAGGGCAGGGGGAGGGCCGCGAGGAGCTTCTGATAGGCCTCGTTCGACTTCGCGGCCTCGCCCTTCATGGAGTGCCCGCTGGCTTCCTGGTACAGGGCCTGGAGCGTCTTGATCTGCGCCTCCGACAGGGGCTCCTCGGCCCGCAGTCTGGCGGCGCTGGCGGCGCCGCCAGCGAGGGCGAGGGCAAGGACGAGGGCAACCGGCAGGGCTCGAGTCATCGAGGTCTCCTCAAGCGTAGCTAGGGTGGATAGACTGTGACCGTCTCTTATACGCGGAAACCGAGGGTTTCACAACTCGCAGCAAGGAGGCCTCCCATGCGCGTTCCGGCCGTCGTCGTCCTCGCCATTCTCCCCTGGCCGAGCCTCCTTGCGGCGCCGGAGCGCTTCGAGCCCGAGAGCTGCTTCCCGCGCGACTGCTTCTACTACCTCTCGGTGGACTGCGGGGCGCTGAAGGCGGGCCTCCAGGACACGCCCTTCGCGAGGGTCCTCCTCCACCCGGGGGTCAGGAAGGCGCTCGGGAGGCTGCCGGACATGCTGCTCGAGAAGCTCCGGCAGGAGACCGAGGAGCTCCGGGAAGGCACGGGGATGGACCCCTGGGAGATCGCGGACCTGCTCTCCGGTCAAGTCGCGCTCACCATCTCGGGCGTCGACATGCTGAGCGGCCCGAGGATGCTGATCGCCGTCGAGCTCGGGGCGAAGCGCAAGGGGATCCTGGACCTCGTGGGACGCATGGAGTCGCTCGCCACGAGCTCAGGGATCGGAGCCGATGCGCGGCAGACGGCCGAGGTCAAGGGAGTCCAGGTCACGACCTGGACCATGCCCTTCGGGCCTTCGATCCAGCACGGCGTGATCGGAACGCATTTCGTCTTCTCCGTGGGGATCGGCATGGAGACGGTCATCGACCGCTTCGCGAAGGGCGCGGAGGAGACCCAGGACGCCTTGCGGTTCAACCCCACGTACGCGCGAGCCAGGCTCCAGGCCGGCGGGTTCACGCCGGCCTTGACGGTCTTCCTCAACTGGGAGGCGATCCGCGCCACGATCGCCCTCTTCATGGGGGAGATCCCCATGGCCCAGGAGATGCAGCGGGGCTTCGCCGCCGTGGGCCTCGACAAGCTCTCGAGCTTCACGTACCGCCTCGGCTTCCGGGACGGTGACCTCGAGGGGAAGGTCTACCTCGACTCCCCGGGCGGCCTGAGCGGCCTCCTGGGCCTCCTCGCCGAGTGCGTCGGCCCTCCCGAGGACTCCGCGGCCCTCGCCAGGGTGCCCGCCGAGGCCACGGAGCACATGGCCTTCTCGATCCAGCTCGGGCGCCTCGCGCGCGAGGCCCTCCAGAAGGTCCGTGAGGGCTTCCCCGACTCGGGCCCCGCGCTCGACGCGTTCCAGAGGGAGCTCGAGGGGGCCGCCGGGATCTCCCTCGCCGACGACGTCTACAAGCTGCCGAAGCTCAGCGTCCATGCCTTCAATGTCCTGCCGCCGGCGGGCGGCTTGATCCCGGACGGGGTCCTGATCGTCAAGACCGCCCAGTTCGAGCCGTACCTGCGGCTCGTCGACCAGGTCGCTCGGAGGCTCGGGGCCGAGGTCTCGAACGTCCAGGTGGGGGACCGGGAGGTGGCGTACCTGACGATCTCGAGCCTCTACAGGAAGCTCGGGATCGGGCCGGCTTCGTTCCCCTCGGCGCAGGCCGCCTCGTTCCTGAGCATCTTCGAGGACCTCGAGCCCAGCCTCACCCTGGCCTTCGCGCCCGCCGACGACGAGTGGATGGTCATCGCGACGACGCCCCAGGCCGTGGGCCGCTACTTCTCGAGCTACTCGAAGGGCAAGACTGCGGCCGACGAGGGCGGCTTCGCGGGCCTCGTGCGCAAGGAGGTCGGGAGCGAGGCCGCGTACGCCGTCTACCGCGGGGGGCGCCACTTCCTCGCCGCGTACAACACGCTCGCGTCGCTCGCCGTCATGGCCGCGCCCAGCTTCGAGGATGAGCTCAAGGCCTACGGGGTCGATCTGGCCCACCTGCCGCCGGGCGAGGAGCTCAGCGCCGGTTTCCGCGACGGCTTCTTCCTCCTGCGGCCCACGAAGGACGGGCTCCTCCTCCACGGCCACAGGGTGATCTCGAACGCCCTCGGCAGCCCTTCCCTCGCCGCGAGCTTCCTTGTCCCCGCCGTGACCGCCGGCCTGAAGCACGCGCTCAAGTCGAAGCTCGGCGGGAGCGACCCCGCCGAGAGGCTGAAGGCGATCGGCGCCATCCTGAAGGCCCACGCCGAGCGCTCCGGCTCCGGCGCCTACACCCACGACGCCGAGGGCACGCTCGCGGCGCTCCAGGCGGTCGTCGACGACGAGAGCCTGCCCGCGGCGGACCGCGAGCGCCTCCTCGACCTCCTGGTCCACCCGGCGGGGAAGGAGCGGCGCGCCAGGGCCGCGCCGGGCGAGGAGGGCATCGAGCTCGCCCCGGAGAACGTCAGCTACGAGCTGGTCCCGTGGAAACAGGGCCCGAAGGACAACCCGGCCCGGATCCTGGCCTACGAGAAGCGAGCCTACGACGGCTCGGGCCGCCACGTGCTCTACGTGGACCTGAGCGTGAAGCGCCTCCCCGAGGCCGAGCTCCAGGCCCTCCTGGAGGAGCAGACGGCGAGGTACGGGAAGAAGGCGGAGGCCGCGGAGGGGGAGGAGGAGAAGGACAAGGAGGAGTAGGGCGCCACGGTCACACCCATCCCTCGAACCCGTCCTCGCGCTCCTCGGCAGCGTCGAGCTTGCGGTAGCCGGGCTCGCCGAGCCAGGAGAGCTGCGGGACCGGCTCCCAGCCGTAGAAGTCGCGGAAGGCGTGGTAGGCCGGCGAGTGCGCGAGGGGGAACCGGTCGAAGACCTCCTTCCAGCTTGCGAAGATCCGCCAGGTCGCATCCTCCGGCGGCACGCCGAAGTCGAAGGCGCTGCAGATCCGGTGGATGTAGTCGGCCTTGTCCTCGAGGGTGGCGAGATCCTCGGGCGGCTCTCGATCGGGGTACACGGTGGCGTCGATCTCCATGGGCTCAGCCTCCTTTGCAGAGCGTCTCCCGAATCCACGTCCTCACGGCCCTCGCCCACTCTCGCTCACCGCCCGCGGGGATGCGATCGAGCGGCCTCCGGGCCTCGAGCGTCCGCAGGTGGTGCAGCACGCGGCCTCGGGCCGCCTCGACCCTGGCCCCGGGGTTCTTGCTGGTCCAGGTCTCCCAGCACTCCTCGACGCTGGCGAGTCTCCGGCGGCAGACCTCATGGACATCGAGCATGTCGCGCGGAGCCCCTCGATCGACCAGGGCGTTCATCTTGGCGCCGAGGTTGTCGCGGAAGGTCTCGATCTTCACGGGACCCCATGCGCTCTCGAGGGGCGGATCCAGCTCCACCGTGCGCCGCGAGATCTGGAAGCTGAAGACCTTCTTCGTCCCCCGCTTGAGCTCGTAGCTCTGGGTCTCTCCCCAGGCGCGCACGACGAGCTCGAGGCCCCGCCGCTTCGCGACTGCGGCCAGCGCCTCGTGGACGCCCTCCTTCGCCTCAGGCCCTGCGGATCGCGCCCACCAGGCGTCGAGGTCGACGGTGTCGCGGAACTCGCAGTAGTGCTGGAGGGCGACGCCGCCGCCGATGACGACGCCTTCCGCGCCGGGGCGTGCGCGAAGCTCGTCGAGGACCTCGCGGGCCAGAGGATTCAAACGGGTTGGGACGCTTGGCGTCGGGTCCATCGTTCTGCCTGTCGGTGGCTCTGCGGTATCGACCGCGGGCATGATAGGCGGGCTGGGCGAGCGAGTCAAAACCGGCCCCGGTGACCTTCCGGCGGTAGATGGCCCGCCTGGGCGTCAAGGCCGGCTTACAAACGCGGGCGTGGTTCGTTTCTGCTACAAGTCTTCATGAGTGAATGCCTTCGGTCATCCCCTTGGGGGGGTGCTCCCGACCAAGGCGGGAGGGAGCACATTCTTTGAGGGGGGAGAGCACAGGCGTGGTTCTGAACCGCGTAATCGCGGTTCGTGAACCACTTCCTCTCGTCCTACGAGTTTCGGGGCGGGCGAGCCCCGGAGTGCCTCGAGGCGGGGGACGCCAACGCCGATTTCAAGGTCAACGTCGCCGACCCCATCTGGATCCTCAACTACCTCTACACCAATGGGCCCGTGATGGACGCGCCGTTCCCCGAGCCGGGACAGTCGCCCTACGGCGGCGTCTGCGAGGCGTACGGCGGGGGCTCCCCGCTCGAGGACCCCGCCGCTGAGATGGCGGTCCTCGACGCCGTCGCCGCGGGCGGCGCGGAGCCTCGAGTCGCCATCACCGTGGCCGTCTCGAGCTCGGCGGCGCTCGGCGGCTACGCCGGAGACGTGCGCCTCGGCGGGGGGCTCGGCGGGTGGATCGGGGAGCCCGGGGACCTGAGCGGATCCCTGGATCCCGAAGACGGCTTCCTCGAGGCCGGAGGGCCGCCCGGCCGCGTGCGCTTCGGCTTCCTCGCCTCCCTGGTGCGGGACCACACTCTCCCTCCCGGGCGAGGCGTGCGGGTGCTGGAGGTCACGCTTTGCCTCGCGAAGACGCGCTCTTCGCCGCCTGGGCGCTCTCGATCGCCGGCGAGCCCGGGGAGGCCCTCGAGGCGCTCGGGCCGCCCAAGGCGTTCTTCGCCGGGGCCGGCCTGAGGCCCGCTCTCTCCCTCGCACGGTGGGTCGGAGCCGAGGCGGCATGGCTCGCGGGCCGTGAGGAAGCGCTCGGAGACGCGCTCGCCGCGCTGGCCGGGCCCCCCGCAAGCGCCCTCGCGGCCTTCCTCTGGCCGCTCCTCGCCGCGCGCCTCCTCCTCGAGCGCGCCGCCGGCGCGGCCGAGAGGGCTCGCTGCGCGGACCTACTCGCCGGGGCGGGGGCCGCCATGGCCGCTCAGGCCTTGCCCGAGTGGTCGGCGCGGCTCGAGGCGCTCCGGGGCGCGCTGGGCGAGGACCCCGCCGCCGGCGCCGGCGCCGCGGCCGCGAGGAGGGCGGAGCTCACGCGCGGGCTCGACACGAAGGCGCAGAAGGCGCACCTCGAGAGCCCTCACTGGGCGGCGTGGACGCGCCTGCCGGCGTCCGGGGCACGGCGCGCCGCGAGCCGAAGGAGCCAGGGATCGAGATCCGGCGCCGCGGAGGAGACGAGGACCGTGGATCTGCCGCGCCGCGTCTTGAGCCCGGCGCGCGCCCGGCTCGTAGCGCGCTCGCGGCCCATGCGCGCGCTCCTCGCGTCCGTCGAGAGGCTCCGCTCGAGCGAGCTCGTGGTCCTCATCCGGGGCGAGACGGGGACCGGGAAGGAGCTCGTCGCCAGGGTCCTCCACGAGGAGAGCCGCAGGGCCCGCGGTCCCTTCTGCGCGATCGACTGCCGCGCGCTCCCGCCGGAGCTCTTCGAGGCGGAGCTCTTCGGGGCGGAGCTCTTCGGGGCGCGCGCCGGCTCCTTCACGGGCATCGACAGGGACCGCCCCGGCCTCCTCGCCATGGCGGCGGGCGGCACGGTCCTCCTCGACGAGGTCGGCGAGACTCCCCTCGCGGCCCAGGCGAAGCTCCTCCGCGTGCTCGCCGAGGGGGCCGCGCGCCCCGTGGGGGGCGAGGCCGAGACGCCGCTCGATGTCCGGTTCCTCTGCACGAGCTCGGTGGACCTCGACGCCGCGGCGAGGGCGGGCCGCCTCCGGCGTGACCTCCTGCACCGCATGCGGGTCGTGACGGTGGACGTGCCGCCGCTCCGCGATCGTCCCGAGGACTTGCCCGGGCTCGTGGAGGCGATCCTCGCCGAGGGCGGCGGGCAGCCCCCGGCCCTTGGGCCGGGCGTCCTCGATCGCCTGCGCGAGCTGCCCTGGCCCGGGAACGTGCGGGAGCTCCGGGGCCTCCTCGCACGGCTCCGAGTCGAGAGCCCGCACCGGATCGCCGCGGAGGACATCGAACGGGCGATCGCCGGCGCCAGGGCCTCGACGGTCTTCCCGCCGAACCTCCTCGCGGCCGAGGACCTCGGCGCGCTCAAGGACAAGCTCGAGCGGGACTACGTCGCCTACCACCACCGCCGCCTCGGCGGCGACACCGGCGCCCTCTGCGCCTTCCTCGGCCTCGGGCGCCGCCAGCTCTACCGCCGCTGCGCCCGGCTGGGGATCGCGATCCGGGAGCTGAGGGGACGATAGCCCAGCTACTGTGTAGGCGTGCCTGGCCGGGGCGTCTATTCTGCCGCAGCCAAGGCGAACTCTACCGACTGGGGTTGCCGGACCTGGTCAGAGGCGTCGAGAACCTCGATCGAGACCAGGCGGCCCGCCTTGTCGTAGTCCAGAATCAGCCCTTCCCGAGCTTCATCGCTCTCTGCGACGGCACCCGGTCGCAAGATGATGGACAAAGTGTCGGTTGCCTTGTCGTAGATCACTTTCATGGTCGTTTCCAGTACTTGGCGACCTTGCTTGTCTTGTAGGCGGTTATCACATGATACGCGCTGGTGTCTTCTCTGACAACGACCCGGAGCAGCATCTTGCCGCTCGCGATCTTGGCCTGGTAAACGTGGCGACCCTTGCGCGATGGGACAACCTGCCCGGGAAGGCGCACCACACCAACGACTTGCGCCTCCCTGATGCCGCGCCGCCGCATCTCAAACCGAGCGTGGCCGCTGACGATGACTGGCTTCCCGGGCATGGCCGCCTACCCCTCCTGCCATGCCAGCGCGTCGCCGTCGTGGATCGGGGAGCCGAGGATTTCCGTGGGCTCCGGCTCGGGGTCCTCCCGCAGGACGTCCGCTTCGGCGCGCTGGGCGACGATGGTCCTCGAGATCCGCGGCGGCTCCCCCTTCGGCCCGCGGGCCGCGCACGCGGCGAGGTCCAGGTCCTCGCCCTCGGGCAGGGGGTTGCGCTCCGGGTCGGTGAGGATGCGGATCTTGGGCAAAGCCTGGTTCGGCGGGCTCCTCTCGATCACCATGGCCCGCTCGCCAGTCGTGAGCTCGACGACGGTGCCCACGGGGTACGGCCCCTGGGAGTCGTAGAGCATCTTCACGAGGGCCATCCGGCTCTGGAGGCCGAACATGCCGAACATGACCTGGAGCGCCCGCTCCGGTGACAGGGCCTTCTTGTAGGGCCGGACCGCCGTCAGCGCCTCGTAGATGTCCACCACCGAGATGAGCTCCGTCACCCAGTCGGCGGCGTACTGCCGGCGCGTCACGGGGTAGGCGTTTCGGCCCGCGTGCATGTGGTGCCCGAAGGCCGCGGCGACGCACATGGGATCCACGCCGCGGACGCCGAGCAGGATCTCCGCCCCGAGGACCGGATGGGCCTTGAGGCGCTCGAACTCGGCCTGCGTGAGCTTCGCGGGCTTGTAGAGGACCTCCGGCGGAACACAGGTCTTGCCCACGTCGTGGAGCAGCGCGGCGAGGGTGATCCTGCGCACCGTCTCCCTGTCGCGCAGCACCATGCCCGCGACCCTCGTCGCGGCCATCGACACGTTGACGGAGTGGTGAAAGGTGAAGTCGTCGAAGTAACCTCGCGGGAAGGCCACGAACTGCTCCCGGGACTTGGCCATGAGCGTCACGGTCTGGTCGGCGGCGCCCTTCAGGGCCTCGTAGTCGAAGGCCTTGCCGCCCTCGATGCTGGAGAAGAGGGCGCAGTAGGACCGGAGGATGCTCTCGAAGGCCTCCTGGGGGATGCGGAGCTCCGGCAGCGAGTATCCGAGATCGCCGGCGCCGGCTTCCTCGTCGAGCCCGGCGTTCCTGTCCCTGACGATGGCCATGAGGCGGGCCTCCTCCGGCGCGAAGAGCCTGAATCCGCCACCCGCCGCCGCGCCCGGTCCCGGCTCCGGTGCAGGCATCGTTCTCATGGGCCGCTGGAGCGCCCGCACGAGGCGGCATACTCCGTCGAGGGCGATCCCCATCTCGATGCGCACGGCCCCGATCCCTCCCGCATCCAGGAGCTTCACCAGCCTCTCCCCGTGGGCGCTGAGCCCTCCCAGGGGGACCCTCCGGAACTCGACCTGCTTCCCGTTGAGGAAGAAGGTGACGTACCGCGAGGCGGGGTGCTTCTCCGCCAGGTCCTTGAGCATGCCGAGGACGAGGCCCGCGGCCCTCTGGAACCGGGGGTGGCCCTCGCCGTAGAGCTGGAGCTCGCTGACGGCGGCGCCGAGGGCGTCGAAGATCCGCTCGGCGCGCTTCGCATCGTGGAGGCTCACTCGGGCTGCCATGAGCTCGCGCTCCTCTCCTTCGACTCGCGGGCGCTCTTGACCGCCTCGCGGATCTCCTTGCGGTAGACGGGCTGCAGCCACCGCCTGTCGACGAGCACGCTCGTGAGGAACTCCTGCGCCCTGGGGTCGCCCATCGCGTGGAGGGCGTGGACCGCGGCCTCGATGTCGGGCTGGGAGGGGCTGGCCTTGAAGTTGTTGTCCCGGAGGAGCTCCGTCAGGGTGGTGATGACGACGGGGTTCGGGAACTTCCAGAGCTCGCGCAGGGCGCACCGGCGCACCGCGGGGGGGCCGTGGTCCATCGCAGTGAAGAGCACGTGCTCCCCTCCAGGCGTCCCCGGTGCCATCGCCTCCAGGAAGACGATGACATCCGTTTCCAGGTGCTGGGTGACGTAGTCGCGGAAGGCGGCGCGGACCTTGTCGGGGCTCGACCCCTCGAGCACGCCGCGCAGGCTCTCGCTCGCCATGCAGCTTGGGCTCAGCCGCGCGAGGACCGCGAGCAGCGCCGGCTCCTTGACGATCTCGGCGAGGTGCGGCTCGGCGGCTCGCCGGAGCGCCTCCTTCCCGCTCCGGATCAGCTCCCAGAGGACCGCGACGGCCTTCACGCGATCCGCCTCGGCGATGCGCCCGAGGAGCCACTTGACGAGGCCCAGGCCGTTCGCGGGCTGGACGACCTCCTGGACCAGGGCGGCGGCCCTCGCGGGGGGATCCACTCGCACGAGCAGCTCGCGGAGGAACTCCGTCCCCCCGGGGCAGCCGGTCTCCTTGATGAACTGGCACAGCTCCCGGACGCACTCGTCGACGGGAGGGGCGCCCGCGGCTCCCGAGACCATGCTCTCCGCGACGGGCCGGATCCACCGTCCCACGGTCTCGGGGTTCCTCTCGAGCGCCAGGACCTCGAGCACCGTGCTCATGTAGCGCTTCGGCCAGTCCACGTCGCGGAGCTCCTTCGCCACGTGAGCCTCGTCGTAGGTCACCGCCGCGAGCTTCTCCAGGCCGGGGAGCGCCCTGTCATCGTCGCGCGCAGGCGGCTGCTCCGCGGGGCCGCGTCCGCTCCCCTCGACGCCCCCGGCCAAGGGAGCGGGCTGCGTTGTCCGCTCGGCGCCCGCTTCGGTTCCGGCCCGAAAGAGGAAGGCGAGCCGGTGCTTCTCGACCTGGAGGGCCCTCGACTTCGCGGAGGTGGGGTGCTCGGCGGAAAGGCTCTCCTTCAGGCGCTCCAGGTAGCCCTTGATGTCGTCACCTCCGGGGTAGAGCTGCGCGCCTTCTCCGAGGAGCTCCTTGTTCTCCCGCATGAAGCTCAGGACCCCCGAGAGGCCCTTGAGGATCTCCCTGGCCGCGCCCTCGGGGTCGCCCACGGCCTCGGCGGGCGGCGCGAGGGCGCAGAGGATCTCCCCCACGAGGTCGGGGCTCACGGCCGCCGGCCGGACGGGGAGCTTGTCCGCTCCGCGGAACGACCGCCGGAGCTCGGCGATATTCTGGAGGAGCCCGGAGCTCGTGAGCCCCTGGAGGACGGGCTCGCGGAGGGCTGCGGGAAGCTTGTCCAGCCAGGCGCCCGGACCCTTCCCTCGCCTCACGCCCGCCGCGAGCTCGAGGGCGGTCTTGCCCTCGGGGACGCCGTCGGGCAGGTCCTCGGGCTCGTAGAACTGGAGCCTGATCGAGGGCCAGGCCGGCCCGGCCCCCGGATCGCCCGCCGGGTCCTTCGACCGCCCCTCCGGCCCGCGCTGGAGGTACTCGCAGAGCTGGACCAGCTCGTCGAGGCCGACCTCGGGCAGGATCGTGCACTTCGCGATAAGCTGCCGCCGGAGGAGCAGCTTGAGCGCCCGGCCGGTGTAGGCCACCGATCCGCCTGCCTTCAGCGGGCTCCACGGGCTCCACGGGCTCTGCGGGCCCTGCGGGCTCTGCGCCAGGACCTCAGCCGTCTCGAGAGTGAAGGGCCTCCCCCGGGAGGACACGAAGCGGTCGAGGTCGGCCCGGAGCTCACCGATGGCCCTCAGGACGACGGGGTGGCTCGGCGGGTAGACGCTGGCGTGCCTCGCGCAGAGGAGCACCCTGCTCGCGATGCGCTCCTCGAGGGCGTCCGTCAGCGTCTGCGAAGGCTCTCTCTGCGGCGGGTCGCCCTGCATTGCGCGCGATCCAGGTTGATGACTCTCGAGGGGGCTCGATTATCGGCCGCGGTTTCCACAGACGCCGTGGCTTCACCCAGGACCCTAGATCGGCAGGCGATCCACCCCGCCTTTCACCTCCGTCCGGGCGAGGTCGTCTTACCGGATGCGCCAGCCGTACCGCAGGATCGTCAGACGACCTCGCGGATCGGCTCGTGCCCTTCGGCGAGGTAGTGGGGCCGGCCGCTGTAGTCCCGCACCGTGGTCCGCAGGGGGTCGAGCCCGAGGGCGTGGTAGAGGGTCGCGAAGACCTCCTGAAAATGCACGGGGCGGTCCTTCGCCTCGGCGGCGTGGCGGTCCGTGGAGCCGATGACCTGGCCTGTGCGGAGGCCGCCGCCCGCAAGCAGCGCGCAGGAGACCTTGGGCCAGTGGTCGCGCCCCGCGTCCTTGTTGATCCGCGGCGTCCGGCCGAACTCGCCCCAGACGACCACCACCACTTCCTTCTCGAGGCCGCGCTCGTGGAGGTCCTCGACGAGGGCCGAGACGCCTTGGTCCAGGGCCGGGAGGTTCTCCCGGGCGTTCCGGAAGCACCCGCCGTGCCAGTCCCAGAAGCTGAAGCTTACGGTGACGCACCGCACGCCCGCCTCGACGAGGCGCCGTGCGAGGAGGAACTGCTCCATGAGGCGGGGCGCGCCGTCGCCCTGGTGCCTGTCCGTCCCGCGACCGTACCGCTCGAGGGTGCGCGGGTCCTCGCGGCCCAGGTCGAGAGCCTCGACGAGCCGCGACGATGTCAGGACGCCGAACGCCTGCCGGTGGAAGGCGTCCATGCCCTCCATGAGGCCGCCCGCATCGGCGCCGCGGCGGAAGCGATCGAAGGCGGCGAGGAGCCTCGTGCGCTCGCCGAGGCGCTCGAGCGTGATGCCGTCGAGGGCCATCGTCGACCTCGCCTCCCCCTCGGGCCGGAAGGGGGCGTACGCCATGCCCAGGAAGCCGAAGTGGCCCGCGTTGTACGGCGCGTGCTGCATTTTCGGCGCGAGGTTCACGAAGGGCGGGACCGCGGGGTGCGCCGGGCCCCGGAGGTGCGAGAGCACGCTGCCGAGCTCGGGCCAGCCTCCCTGGGGCTGCCCCTGCTTCCTCCGCCCCGTGACGCACAGGAACGCGCTGTGGTCGTCGACGCCGCCCACGATCGAGCGGATCACGACGAGCTTGTCCATGATCCGGGCGAGGCGCGGGAGGAGCTCGCAGACCTGGACCCCCGGCACGTTCGTCGGGATCGGCTTGAGCTCGCCGCGGATCTCCGAGGGCGCGTCCGGCTTGAGGTCGAAGAGGTCCTGGTGCGGCGGCCCGCCGGGGAGGTAGATCATGATGATCGCCTTCTCGGACCGGACGCTCCCCGAGGCCGACTCGGCCCGGAGCAGCTCCGGCAGGGACAGCCGGCCGAGGGCGAGGCCGCCGACCTCGAGGAAGGACCTGCGGGTCACCCCGTCGCAGAAGCGGTGCTGCGCGCCGTGGATGGTGATCATCGCGTCGAGTCTCCGGCCCCGAATGCTACCCGCGGCTCGCGGGGCCTTCCAGCTTCTCTTTCGGCGCTCTCCCCGAGGTGGCGAACGCCTCGCTCACGGTCCTCGCGATCCAGGCCTCGGGCGGCGTGAGGCCGAGAAGGTGCGCGATGGTGGCGGCCGTGTCGTAGGTGTTGACGTGCGTCTTCACCTCCTTCCCGGCCGCGATGCCCGGGCCCGCCACGATCCAGGGGATCTCAAGCTCGGCCAGGGTGGCCCCGCCGTGGCCCTTGCCGACGCCCCCGTGGTCCGAGGTGACGAGGACGACCGTCTTCTCGAGCATGCCAGCATCCCGCAGGGCATCGGCGAGGCGCCCGATCAGCCGGTCCGCCTCCTCGACCGCCGCGTAGTACTCGGGGCTCCCGTGGCCATGGTCGTGGCCCGCGTGGTCCACGTGGTCGAGGTGGACGAAGGCGAGGCGAGGCCGGTGCCCCTTCAAGTACGCGGCGGCGCGCTCCGCCGTCTTCACGGGCCCGTCGAGGTCCTCCTTCGCGTCGCAGACGGCGGGCTCCACGAGGCGGCCGAAGTCGTCCCAGTCATGGAACACGGCGATGACCGAGTCCGGCCGCTGCGCGCGCAGCACGCTGAAGACCGTCGGGAAGAACCCGCCGGACCCGACGGCGGTAGGCGCGATCTCGAAGCTGTCGGGCCTCCACTTGTTCGATGTCACCCCGTGCTGCTCGGGCCCGGCGCCCATGATCATCGAGGCCCAGTTGGGGCTCGATTCCGTGGGCATCACCCCGCGGGCGTGGAACGTGTGGGCTCCGCGGGCGGCCAGGGCGTCGATGATGGGGGTCCTGGCCTTGACGATCCCGTCGGGGCTCAGGCCGTCGACGCCGATCACGAGCACGTGCTCGGCGAGGGGCGCGGCGGGAGGAGGCTCGCCTTGCGCGGCGAGACAGTGCAAGGCGAGGGGCCAGAGGGCTCGAGGCATATCGGTTCTCCTTGGTATAGAGTGGAGCTTCGACTGTGCCAGAGGTCAGCCCTCCGCGCAACCTCGCCATGCCCAGCCTCCACGACATCCCTCGGGCCGAGGCGGCCTTCCGGTCGCTCGGGGTCGACCCCGGGCGACTCCGGAGGCTGCGGAACGCGTTCTTGAAGAAGGGCGTGCCCTGGCAGGTCGCGCTCCTCGACCTGCCGCAGCCGAAGCGGGTCGCCGCGGCGGCCGCGATCGAGCCCCACGCGCTCGAGCTCGCCGGCCGGCGCGACTCCGCCCTCGACGGCGCGACGAAGCTCCTCTTCCGGACGCGCGCGGGGCTCCTCCTCGAGACCGTGATCCTGCGGCCCCGCACGGGACGGGCGGCCTTGTGCCTCTCGAGCCAGGTGGGGTGCGCCGCGCGCTGCGTCTTCTGCGCGACGGGCCAGATGGCCGCGGTCCGCGACCTCTCGCCGGAGGAGATCCTGGACCAGGTGGTCCAGGCGAACCAGGTCCTCCGCCTCGAGGGCAGGAAGGCGCGGAACCTCGTCTTCATGGGCATGGGGGAGCCCTTCCACAACGAGGAGGCGCTCCACGCGGCCCTCGAGGTCCTCCTGGA
>JACQVW010000240.1 GCA_016209535.1 Planctomycetota bacterium
CCCCGGGGGGACCGAGGGGGGAGAGCACCGGAGCCGGCCTCAAGCACGAGGCCGCCAGGACGCGGCCCTGCCGGCGACGCTATCCCCCTCGCTAATTCCTGCTCGCCAGCCTGTACCGCTGGCTGTCCCACTCGAAGTCCTTGTTGAGGTACTTCTTGAGCGTGGCCGAGACGCGCTGCGTCAGCTCGTCCATGCTCAGGTCCGTCTCGTAGCCCTCGATGACCACGCGGCTCGCGATCTCCGAGACCTTCAGGGGGCCCGCGGCGCGGCTCAGGACCTGGATGATGAAGTCCTTGAGGCGCGTCTTCTCCTTGGGGAGGATCTCGGGCACGACCGCGTCCTCCCTCACGGCTCCGTCCTTCAGGCGGTACTTCCGGCCCTCCTTCTCGAAGGCCTCATAGCGCTGGAGGGCCTGGAACACCGTGTTGTAGAAGGACCTGGGGTTCGTGGAGCTGGAGGCGTACCCGGCCTCCGGGAGCCGCCGCTGGATCTCCGAGGGAGACAGCGCCTCGCCCGCGTCGAGGAGGACCTGGGCGATGTAGTCCTTCAGGTTCTTCTTGCGCCTCCCGGCGAGGAAGCTCGGCGCGTTGTCCGGCGTCGCGCGCTCCTCCTTCTCCACCGCCGACTGGGCGTTCAGCCGCTCGAGGGCGGCGATCGAGTCCTCGATCCTGCGGAGCTCGAGGCGCAGGCGGTCGCGCTCACGGAGGAGATCCGCGAGCTGAGTGTTCTTCTTCTTGAGCTCGAGGAGCTCCTCGAGATCCTTGACGGTGAGCGAGTCGATGAGCTTTCGAGGGATGTTGGCGAGCATACGGATTCACGCCGCGCACGCCCCGCCGCGTGGCGGGGGCGTCACGTCGAAGGCTTCTCTCGGGCGTATCGACGGGCGTATCGACGATCGGGTTTCGTGAGAGGCGGACCGGGCGGGGAAAGCACCGGACCGAGGGGAGAGAACGCCGTCGGGTCGCGGCCGGACACGATCCGGATACGAGACTGCGACCGGAGTCCTCTTGAAGAGATTAGACCTCAACACTTCCTTCCTCTGCAAGCATGCCCAGCGCGGCCGGCCGGGAAGTAGGCGAAGCAGACGGAACAGGCGAAGCAGGCATGGGCTCGCCCCACCCTTCGCGGGCTTGTCGAATCGTCTTGCTCGGGAGGAGCGAGGCTCCAGAAACCCGTGCGGCAGAATCGGTTGCGCTCACCAAAGACCTACCCGGAAGCTGCCGCCTGGGCGTTCCCTACGTGCTTCCTTGGGGAGGCATTGTAGTCAGGCGCCTAACCAACTCAACAGAATTCCCCGGCCCGGGGCGCGCGAGGACGCTCCGAGGAGCTCCGGGGGTTCTTGGGGCTCCGAGGGCTCCGAGGGCTCCGAGGGCTCCGAGGGCTCCGTGGGCTCCGGACGGCGATCTCGACGGGGCACCCCGGCAGCGCTTCGCGAAGGACTGGGCAGAGCGAGGGGTCGAAGAGGCCCATCTCCATGGCCCTCTCCAGGCGCTCGAGCGCGAAGGCCCTGTCCATGGGGTCGCGGTGGGGGCGAGGGGTGATCATGGCGCCGAAGGTGTCGAGGAGCCCGAGGAGCCTCGCCGCGAGGCCGACCTCGGCCCCGGCGCGGTTCTCGGGGTAGCCCGTGCCGTTCCAGCGCTCGTGGTGGTCCCGGGCTGCCTCGGCCACCTCGAGGCGCCACTCCTGGGCCCCCGCGATGAGGGCGCAGCCGATCCGCGTGTGGCTCTGGACCGCGCTCCTCTCGCTTTGCCGCAGGGAACGGGGCTCCCCCAGGCTTCCCTGGGGCACGAAGACCATACCCACGTCGTGGAGGAACGCGCCGAGGACGAGATCCCGGAATGGGTCCGCGTCCCAGGCGAGGAACCTGCCCGCGTGAGCTGCCAGGAAGGTGACCAGGACGGAATGGGAGGCCGTGAGGCTCACGCTCTCCGAGGCGAGGGGCCCGGGGAGGCAGAACCTCCCACCGGACTCCCAGAGCTCGAGGGCCGTGTCGACGAGGATCTCCGTGCGCGGGACGTTGATCGTGCGGGTGGCGCGTACCTCGTCGAGGAAGGCCTGCGTCCGCACGAGCAGGCGCTCGAGGCCACTGTCTTCCTCCTCGTCCCTGTCCTCCTCCTCGTCCTCCTGGTCAGCGCATGTCCCTCCGGCGGTGGGCTCGATGGCGGGGCCTCCGGCCGGGATCATCGCGAGGCGCGCCGCGAGCCGCGACGCCGGGGCGAGCGGCGCGGCATCGCCGGACCCTGCACCGGCGACGTCGTCTCCATCGCTCCCTGGCGACGAGGCCGGGTCCTCCGCCAGGCGCCCGCAAGCCTCCGCCTCGAGCCCGGCGCGCAGCTTGGCGCTCAGCGGCCGGGTCAGGCCGTTCTCGGAGAGGAAGCAGCGGATGGCGTCCGCGTCCGCCAGGGGCGCCACGATGGCGGGGACGCTCGTGAGCCCGGCGGCCTTCGCCGCCAGGTAGCGCCGGTGGCCGCAGACGACCTGGAGCCCATCGCCCCTCGGGCGGAGGAGGATGGGCGAGAGCACGCCGTGGAGCATCACGGATCGCGTGAGGCCGGAGATGTCACCCGCCTCCCGGCGAGGGAACGGTGCGTCGTCCACAGGCACGTAGTCCGGGGTGTCCTCGTCCAGGGCCACCCACCGGAGCTCGCGTTCCAACGCCGTCGGTGTCGTCGCCGTCGGTGTCGCCGGCGCCACCGCCACCGACGGTGTCGTCGCAGTCCAAATCGTCTCCGGTGTCGTGGCCATCCGAGTTGTGGTCATGGGATGCAGACCGTCCTTTCGTGGCTCCTGTCGTGGGTCTCTTCGGTCGCGGGGGCTGGCTCCGGGCCGTCAACTTCCTCGGGGTCGCCCTGGTTGAGGACGAGGCCGAGCACGCTCGCCTGGCTCTCGAGGAGCCGGGAGCGCGCCCACTCCACCTCGCACCGCTCCGTGCTCCGCGCCCGGATGACGAGGAGGCACGCGTCGGCAGCGGCTGCGATGGCCAGAGCCGAGGGCTCGCCCGAGACCGGAGGCGTGTCGCAGATGACGAGGTCCGAGGCCCTCGCGAGGCGGAGGAGGAGGGGCTGGAGGAACCTCTTCTCGACGAGCGGCGCGGTCCCTCCGCGCCCTTCGTGCGCGCCTCCCGCCCCCAGGACGCGCAGGTTGGCGATCGGTGTCGGGGCCGCGGCCTCGAGCAGGCGTTCCTCGGCGAAGGCCTGCGCGGCCTCGCCGGGGGTCCCGGGCCCTGCCTCGAGCGCCGCGAGCAGCTCCGCGAGGCCCTCGCGCTGCCGCAGCCCGAAGAGGCGCTCCAGGGCAGGCCGGTCGAGACAGCCGTCGACGAGGATGACCTTCCGGCCGCGGCCCGCGAGGGCCACGGCGAGGCTCGCCGCGACGTTCGTCTTGCCTTCCTGCGCGCCGCAGCTCGTGATGGCCAGGGACCGGATCTCGAGGGCGCGGCCCAGCGCGTTGACGCGCGAGGCAAGGGTGAGGAAGCTCTCGGCCTCGGCCTGCGTCCAGAGGCCCGGTCTCCTCGGCGTGCCGCCCGTCGGGACGGGCGGCACGGAGCCCAGGACCCGGAGGCGCAGGGACCTCACCAGGTCTCGGGGTCCGCGGAAGCGCGTGTCGCACCGCTCTTGGGCGAGGGCGAAGGCCCCGGCGAGGGCCGCCGCTGCGGCGGCGAAGGCGAGGAGCCCCGCGACGCGCGAGGGGGCCCTGATTTCGCGCTCCTCGTCGAGGCGCGGTGCGCCGAGCGCATCGTGCGCCAGGGCATCGGGCCTCAGGGACTCGAGGCGGCGCAGGGCGGATTCCGACCGCCGCGCCTCCTCGTCGAGGCGCGCGGCCCTGGCGCGGAGGGCCGGGGCAGGGTGGCCCGCCGCGAGGCCGAGGAGCGCTTGGGCCGCGACCTCCCGGTCGCGCTGGAGGCGCTGGACCCGGGCGCGGACCTCGACGATCCTCTCGGCGATCCGGCCCTGGGCGGCATCCTCGAGCCACGCCAGGGCCGCGCCGGCGACGGCTCCGGCGAGCCGCGCGGCGCGACCCGAGACCTCGCTCGCAGCCGTGATCACGGCCTCCCCGGGCTCGGCGGCGAGGCGGATGCGCGTGGCGCCGGAGACGAGCGCCTCGAGGGCTCGCGGGTCCGAGCCGGAGCCGTCGCCGCGGGCCTGAAGCGCCCCTGCGGCGAGGGCCGCGAGCGTCCGTCCGGGGGGGAGAGGGGGGAGATCTCCGGGGCCCGAAGGCCGTGCGGGCCGGCTCGCGGGCGCGGGCCCGCTCCAGCGCACGGCGGCGGAAGCCTCGAAGGTCGAGCTGCGCGCCGTCCAGCTCGCCGCGGCGTGCGCCGCCGCGGCCGCGGCGAGGCACGGAAGGAAGA
>JACQVW010000019.1 GCA_016209535.1 Planctomycetota bacterium
CCCGCGCCCGCGGCCCGCCCGATCCCTGCCGGCTGCACCCCGAGCACCTGCGCGTACGCCGCGTTCACCCCGGCGAGGTGGCGCTCGAGGCGGTAGGCCTCGGCCTTGGCCCGGGCGAGCCGGCCCATGGCCTCGCGGCGCCCCGGGTCGAGGACCTCGCCGAGCTTCGCGGCGAGCTCGCCGGGGCTCGTGGGGTCCTGGAGGACGAGCCCGTCCGAGCCGTCGTCGATGAGCTCGCTCGCGCCGGCGCGCGACGACACGATCGAGGGGAGCCCCGCGGCGAGGGCCTCGAGGGCGGCGTTGCCGAAGGCGTCGTAGAGGCTCGGAAAGACGAAGACCTGGGCGGCCGCGAAGCAGGCCGCGGGGTCTGCCTGGGGTCCGAGGAACCGCGCCCCGACCCGAAGCTGGCGGGCGAGCGCCTCGTAGAGAGCGGCACGCTTGTCCTTCCCGACGACCCACAGCTCCAGGTCGGCCCGGCCCAGGATCGAGAGGGCGCGGAGGGCGGTCTCGAGGCCCTTCCGGCGGTAGTCGTTCCCGACGAAGAGCAGGACCGTGGCCTCCTCCGGCGTCCCGAGCCGCGCGCGCAGCGGCAGTCCCTCCGCGGCGCGGCGCCGCGGGTGGAAGGCCTCGACGTCGACGCCGCTGTGGGCGACCTCGACCCTCTCGGCGGGGAAGGAGTGACGCCGGAGGATCTGGTCGCGGGTCCGGCGGCTCATGGCGAGGACCTTGAGGAGGCGAGCGGAGCGGAAGCGCCGCCGCTCGATGTGGCGGCTCGCGAAGGCGAGGAGGGGCCGGAACGTGGCGATGCGGCGCCAGAGGGGCGCCGTCCGGAGGTACTCGAGGTAGTCCTCGAAGCAGCCGCTTCCGTCGGTGTACACGTCCTGGAGGAAGGTCCTCGAGAAGCCGTGGACGACGTCGAAGCGCTCCCGCGAGATCAGGTAGGCCGAGGCGTACGCGAAGCTGAGGACCTTGATCCCCTCGCCGAGCGGGATCGCCGGCACGCGGCGGAAGTGGAGCCTGGGGTGCTCCCGCGGCTCCCAGCGCCGCGCGAAGTAGTGGACCTCGTGGCCGTCGGCGAGGAGGCGATCGACGAGCGCCGCGATGTGCCTCTCGATCCCACCCGAGCGCGCGTAGCGGGTGTGGTTGATCGCGATCTTCACCCGGCGTAGTATGGGTGACCGATCGCAGGCCTTCAAGCGGGGCAGCGATCCGACGATCACGGGCTGCCACAAGGAATCACACCATGATCCACCCGAAGACTCGCGAGCTCGTCCAGAGCCCGCAAGACAAGAAGATCATCCTCCTCGTCCTCGACGGTCTGGGCGGCCTTCCCCACCCGCAGACGGGGCTCACCGAGCTCGAGACGGCACGCCTCCCGAACCTCCACCGGCTCGCGGCGCGCTCCTCGGGCGGCCGCATGCTCGTGGTGGAGCCGGGGGTCACGCCCGGGAGCGGCCCCGCGCACCTCGCCCTCTTCGGCTACCACCCCTACGAGGTCGAGTTCGGCCGCGGGGCCCTCGAGGCCCTCGGGAGCGAGTTCGAGCTCGAGCCGGGCGACCTCGCGGCCCGTGCCAACTACGCCACGATCGACGAGCGGGGGATCGTGCTCGACCGCAGGGCCGCTCGCCCCTCGGACGAGGAGAACCGCCGCCTGTGCGGGAAGCTCGCGGAGGGCCTGAAAGCGCGGTTCCACGACGCGCAGGTGTTCATCCTCCCCGGCAAGGAGCACCGCTTCACCGTCGTCTTCCGGGGCCCGAGCCTCGATGCCGCCTTGAACGACAACGACCCCCAGCGCGAGGGCAGGCCGCTCCTCGACGTCCTGCCCGAGCGCCCGGAGGCGGAGCACGCGGCGACCGTCGTGGGGCGCTTCCTCGACCGGGCCTTCGAGGTCCTCGTGGACGAGCCGAAGGCGAACGGCATGCTCCTCCGGGGGTTCTCCGGGCTGCCGAGGGTCGTGCCCTTTGGCGAGCGCTACGGCCTGCGGGCGGGCGCCATCGCGGCCTATCCCATGTACCGCGGCGTCGCGCGTCTCGTCGGGATGACCGTGCTGGGCTCGCCGAAAAGCTTCGAGGAGGAGGTGGCGTTCCTCGAAGCGCGCTACGGCGAGCTCGACTTCTTCTTCGTCCACTTCAAGCACACCGACACGGCCGGACATTCGGGCGACTTCGCCGAGAAGGTCCAGCAGCTCGAAACAGTGGACGCCGTGATCCCGCGGTTCGAGGCGCTCGGGCCCGAGGTGCTCATCGTCACCGGGGACCACTCGACGCCGTGCATCCACAAGGAGCATAGCTGGCATCCCGTCCCGACGATCCTGCGCTCGCCGCTCGCGCTGTGGCGCGGAGACGCGAAGTTCACCGAGAGGGGGCTCATGGCGGGGGACCTGGGCGTCTTCCACGCGACGGACCTCATGCCGCTCGCTCTGGCCCACGCCTCGCGCTTGAGCAAGTTTGGCGCGTGATGGGGACTTGCTGAGCGTCATCATCTCGACCTACGACCGCCCCGACGCGCTGCGGCGGGTCCTGGAGGGCTACGCGCGGTCCACGTACCGCCGTTTCGAGGTGGTCGTCGCCGACGACGGCTCCGGGCCCGAGACGGCCGCCGTCGTGGACGACCTGGCCCGCGGTGCGCCCTTCCCCCTGCGGCGCGTTTGGCAGCCGCACGAGGGGTTCCGCCTGGCCGCGGCCCGCAACCTCGCGGCGCGGGCGGCGGCTGGGGACGTCCTGGTCCTCACGGACGGCGACTGCATCCCGTTCCCGGACGCCCTCGAGGCCCACGCGGAGCTCTGCGCGCGGGGGCGCGCCGTGACCGGGGACCGCTGCCTCCTCGACCTGGAGGAGACGGAGCGCATCCTCGGAGGCCTCGAGGCGCCGGAGTCTGCCTTCGAGCGGGCGCGCCGGCGCGAGGCGCCGCGCCTCGGCCGCCTGCGGTGGAAGAACCGCCTCTACGCCCTCACGGGCTGGAAGCCGCGGCCGAAGCTGCTGGCGGCCAACGCCTCGGTCCACCGGCAGGACTTCGAGGCCGTGAACGGCTTCGACGAACGCTTCGTGGGCTGGGGCTACGAGGACGAGGACCTGGCGCGCAGGCTGCGCCGGACGGGCGTGAGGGTCATCGACCGAGCCCTCGAGTCCCTCGTCCTCCACCTGTTCCACCCCGTCCACGCGTCGCACCGGCCCGATGCCCGCTCGGGCGAGAACTACCGGTACTTCAAGCGGGGCGCGTTCCTCACGCGGCCGCTGCGCGGCCTGCGTCCGCGGACCGTGGAGGACCTCGAGGTCGAGTGGCTCGGCGAAGGGCCCCTCGCCGCCGGGGCGGGCCTCCCCGGGCCGCGGGGGAGGCCCGAGCTGAGCCTCGTCCGGGCCGGGATGCGGCCGCGTGCCAGGCCTCGCGGCGAGCTGGTGCTCGAGGTGCCGGGATCCTCCCTGCCCTTCGGGAGCCCCGAGGAGCTTTACCGGTTCCTGCGCGAGCGGATCTGAAGGCGCCCCCTCGGGGGATCCCGGAGCTCTCGGAGTCCTTCAAGGTCCCCGCGGCCGCTCTCCGATACTCTATCCATGAACCGTAGAAAGAAGCAGTTCGTCCGGTTCGATGTGCAGCTCAAGGTGGTGCTCATCGCCCTCTTCGTGGCGTCCTTCGTCCTCCTCATCCACTTCCAGCTCGCCCTGTCGAGCTTCTTGAGCCTCTCCGACAGGCTGAGCGCGGCCACGAGCATCGCCGCGGCCCTCGAGATCCTGCGCCAGGAGCTCATCCGCCGCTTCTTCCTCGCCTTCGCCATCGCGATCCCGCTCGCCGTGAGCGTGGGCGTCATCTACTCCTTCAAGTTCTCGGGGCCCGTCTACCGGTTCAAGCGGTACTTCACCGACCTCGCGGGCGGCCGCTGGGATGCGCCCCTTGCGCTGCGGAAGACCGACGATCTCCAGGACGTGTGCACCGCAATCAACGCGGGCCTCGCGCCCCTCCGCGACCGCCTCCGGGCGCACCGCGAG
>JACQVW010000283.1 GCA_016209535.1 Planctomycetota bacterium
GGGGCGGTGGAAGTGGTGGCGGAAGGTTCGTCGGAGGCGCTCAAGAGGCTGGAGGCCGCCTGTCGGGAGGGGCCGCGCATGTCGCGGGTGCGCCGTGTGGAGCGGGCGATGGAATCAATCCCGGCCGCATCCTTTCAAACATTCGAGATCAGGTAAAGGCGTCGCATGAATCCAAAAGGTGTGGACGGAATTCTGAAGCGGGCGAAAGCGGGCAAGGGCAAAGTGTCGCTCTCCAAACTCCTCGATACCATCGAGGCGGAGGGCGGGGCCGCCGGCGCCGCCGATCGAGGCCGCCTTCCCAAAGTGGTGGCGCGCCTGAGCAAGCGGGTTGAAATCGTCGACGACGTCGAGGCCCCGCCGGAAAAAGTGAAGCCCACGATTACCGGCGATTCCAAAAGTTCCCTCTCGCTCTACTTCAAGGAACTCTCCAGAATCCCGCTCCTCACGCGGGAGGAGGAGATCACTCTGGCCAAGGAGATCGAGTCGTCGCGGGACGCCCTGCGGGAGCTCGTCTACTCCACTCGGTACGCGCAGGAGCAGGCGCTCGAGCTCCTGGAGCTGATCCAACGCAAGGAGATCCTGATCGAGAAGGCGCTCGACGTGAACCTCTCGCGTAAGGGTGAGCGCCATGAGTTCTTTCAGGAGCTCGCCGCAAGCGTGGATCTCTTCCGGAAGAACCTCGAGAAGAACGTCGCCGAGTTCCAGCAGATCGATGCCCTGCCGCGCAAGAGCGCCCGTGCGGCCATCGCCAGGCGGCTGCAGCGCCGCCTGCGCCGCAACATGGCTGTCATGGGCAGGTACCACATCAAGATGAAGTACCTCACCCGCTGGAAAGGGGCCCTGCTCCGCTACGCCGACGAGATCCGCAGCGCGCTGCCGAACGCGCGGAGGCTCGCGCGGCTGGTCTCCGCGGCCCAGCTCAAGCATGCCAACAACTCCCTCTTCGAGGGTTACCCCGAGTTCCTGGACCGAGCGGAGCGAGTCGAGCACGAGTTCATCCGATACGAGAAAGCCAAGAGCCGGCTTTCCTCGGGGAACTTGCGCCTGGTGGTGAGTGTGGCGAAACGCTACCGGAAGAGGGGCCTCTCCTTCCTCGACCTGATCCAGGAGGGGAACACGGGCCTCATGCGCGCCACGGAGAAGTTCGAGTACCGCAAGGGGTACAAATTCTCCACGTACGCGACCTGGTGGATCCGTCAGGCCATCTCGAGGGCCATCGCGGAGAAGTCCCGGCTCATCCGGCTGCCCGTCTACATGTCCGAGACCATGAGCAAGCTCATGAGCGCGAGCCGCGAGCTGATGAACAAGAACGGCCAGGCTCCCAACATCATGGAGGTGGCCGACTCCCTGCACCTGCCCCGCGACGAGGTTCGCAAGGTGATGAAGCTCTCCCGTCCGCCCATCTCGCTGAACAACCCCGTGGGCGACGACGAGGACTGCACTTTCGGAGACTTCATCGAGGACACGAAGACAAGCTGTCCTGCAGGTCACGTCACTCAGGACATGCTCCGGAGCAGGATCGAGGACGTCCTGCAGTCCCTGAGCCTGCGGGAGCGAGAGGTGGTCAAGATGAGATTCGGCATAGGGCGCGAGAACACCTATACCCTCGAGGAGCTCGGGAAGAAGTTCAAGGTCACCCGCGAGCGCATCCGGCAGATCGAGATCCGGGCCCTCAAGAAACTGCAGCACCCCGTCCGCAGCCGGCAGCTCCAGGGTTTCCTCGAATGACCAAGGGTCGGAGAACACGAGCCGGTTTGGGTCCCTGAAACACACCGGAGGCCCGCGACCACCGCGGGTGCCGAGGAAGAACACTCTCTCTCAAACGCGTAGCCGGGCCAATCGATCGCTTGCCGTCTGCCGCACGCCTCCGGGCCTCCCTGGAGGCCGCCGACCCGGCAAGCGGCTCCACGCATACCTTCCCCCACCCCCCCCCCGACCAAGCCGCCCGGCTACGCGCTTTCATTCGCGCCGTCCTCCGCTAAACTGCTCTCTCCCCCCATGAGCGGCCCCCCGAAGGAGACGGCAGGCGACGATTTCGCCGAGAGACTATCGGCCCCCACGCCCACGCCCGGCGGCGGCGCCGCTGCGGCCAGGGTGGGTCTCTATGCCTGTTGCCTCCTCCGTATGGTCCTGGGGATCACTCTCTCGAAGCTCAAGGCCCAAGCTTCAGCCCCGGTGGCCGTGGCCGCCTCGAACCCGGCGGAGGCCGCTCTTTCTTCTCTTTCTTCCCTGGAGGCGGCCGACGAACGAGCGGCGCGGCTGTCGGACCGCTTCCGCGAGCTGGAATCGGAGGACATGGCCGCGTTCCAGGCTTACCTCGAAGCCCTGAGACTTCCCCGCAGCACGCCGGAGGAGAAGGCCCGCAGGCTCGAGGCCCGGACTCGAGCAGCGGCCCGGGCCACGGAAGCGCCCCTCGAGACGATCCGGGCCGCCCGGGACGCGCTCGCCCTGTCGGCGGAGGTCCTCGACCTCTCCAGGACGACCCCGCTCCGGGCCGAAAGCGACCTCGCGGCCGCCGTGGAGCTCTCCTTGGCGGCGTACCGCGTCGCCGAGCTCAACGTCCGGGTGAACCTCCGCGAGCTGTCGCCGGCCGTGCGCGATGCAACGAGGGCCCGTTGGCTCGCTCTCGCCTCCGAGCTCGAGGCACAAGGCTCCCGGTTGCGAAGCGAGATCCTCGCGAAGCTCGAGGGGTAGCCCGGGCTCGGGACGATCCGGCCCCGAGAACCGGTCACGCCACGGCGTCGTCGGGATCCAGATCCGCATCGCGGCCCGTCACCGCTCGAGCCGCAGAACCGCCCGCCTCGGGCCGCCAGAGGTCGTGCTTCTCCGCCTCGCCCTCCTCGTAGAATCCCTCGGGCACGAAGTCGTTCTTCATGATCTCCCGGAGGACCGTCGTCGCATAGGAGCCCTTGGAGAGGAACAGCTCAAGGTACAGGTCCTCGGCTTCTTGCCTCACGACGAGGTCCTCCAGGGAGACCCGGAGCGGCCGGCGGCCCCCCTCAAGCTGGAGACCCGGCATGAGCCGGTGGAAGTCGGCGGCCCGTATCCCCTCCTTCTCGAGGATCCCCCGCTCGACCTCCCCCTCGAGCCCGTCGGGGCAGGGCATGCGCATGCCGAAGATGGGGCCGCTGGGGCTGATCTCGAAGGCCCGCGCCCGCGGCTCCTCCCGATCGGCATCCTCGACCCGAAACACGGCACCGTTCCTGTGGAGGAAGGCCAGATCCCCCGGGTACAGCCGCTCGAGGCATCCCCCCGACCTGCGCAGCCTCTCGGAGAGCGTCAAGTTGAAGAGGTACGACTGGTATGCCGTGAAGTACATCTTCCGGCTCGTCTCCCCGAGGCGCCTCCGCGCGCCCGCGTAGTTCTCCCCCGCATGGCGGAGGTACTCGAGAAGCCGGCGCTCCTCGCGATACGACGGCGGGAAGGCGGCGAGGGCCTGCTCCAGATCCCCTGCCATGAAGAGCTCGCGGGCCCGGACGATACTTGGGTTCTGCTCCGCCGAGGACGGGTGGCCGAGGATGCGGCGGACGGCGGCCCTGTCGTCGCGCTTCAGGAAGGCGCGCCCGATGCGGTGCGCGTCCCCACGCAGGCCGAACCTCTGGGGCCCGTAGTAGTTCGGCACGCCCTTCTCGAGGAGCACGTCGAGGCAACTCCTGGCCCGCGTCTCCGCTCCGGGCCCCACGCCCCGGATCCGGATCCGGAAGCGGTTGCCCTTGAGGTGGCCCACGCGGAGCTTGTTCCTGTGGCGCCGGGCCCAGAGGATCTCTATCTGCGGAGGCTTGAGCGCGGCGACCGTCTCGGGGTCCACGTGCGAGATCGAGATCACCTGGCGCGTGACGGCCTTCCTGTCCTTCAGCCCTGCGTACCCGAGCTCCCTCACGTCCCTGCGCAGCTCGCGTGCGAGCACATCGAGTGCGGCCGGAGTGGAGAGGTCCGTCTTCAGGATCTCGAAATACGTGTGTTCCCCCTCTCCGGCCGGCTCATAGAGTGGGACCTCCTCGACGTAGAAGTCCTCGGGGCTCTGCTTGATCGTCCCCCCGATCCCGGGCAGGCCGGCCGTCAAGTACGCGTGTGGGATCCCGAGCATGCGGCGCATCCTCGCAGGGGATGCCTGGCGCTGCAAGCAGGGAGGGCGGCCCCCGCGTTTTACAGACGCGTTACTCCCCTCCTCTCCCCAGGGACCCCTCCCTGTGGTAGGATTCGCGTCTTCTTCGACCCCGGGCAAGTCGGGGGCGAGACGGACGATAGAACCGCTGACATTCGAACCGAAAGGATGAGGTTGACCATGCCGAAGCGCACCGCTTCCCCGTGGAGCTGGACGACGACCGTGATCTTCATCGGGGCCTTCGCGGCCTCGGGTCTCTTGGCTCAGGCCCCGAGCGTGCCTGCACAAGGCACGGATGCGAAGGCCCGGGCCTCTCAGGGAGCCGCCCCCGCGGCGGCGCCGCAAGCGCAGCCCGCGTCCCCGACGCAGTCTGCGCCCGCCGCGCAGCCCGCACC
>JACQVW010000235.1 GCA_016209535.1 Planctomycetota bacterium
CCCGCGCGGGGGGGCGGGGGCCACGTGGGGGGCCTGCTCCATGCTATGATGCCCCGCTTGTCCGTTCTCGGAGCCGACGAATCCGTGCCGAGCACCGATCCGATGCAGGCAGCCACCCCACAGACGTTCGATGAGAGGCCCTGTGCCGACGCGTTCCGGGACGACCTCCTGCTCGACGTGTTCCAGCTCCAGTACCTCCATCACGTGGTGGCCCCCTCCGTGATCGCGGAAAACCAGCGCACGGTGGAGGAGCAGCTCGCGTCGCTCCGGTTCTTCGATGCGCGGCGGGGCGTCCCGACCCATGCCGGGATCATCCTCTTTGGAAAGAGCCCGAGCCATTTCTTGCCAGGGGCCTACGTGCAGTTCGTGCGCTTCGATGGCCTCACGCTGGCCGACCCGGTCCTGGACGCGAAGGAGATCAAGGGGCACCTGCTCCAGCAGCTCGTCCAGATCGACAACCTCCTGCCGATCCAGATCCGGACCGCCCGCGTCCCCGCCGAGGGGCTGCGCTTCGAGGACCGCCCCGACTACCCGAGGTTCGCCGTCCGCGAGATCGTGCTCAATGCCCTCATGCACAGGACCTACGAAGGGTCCAACGCCCCCGTGCGGCTCTACTGGTTCCGCGACCGGGTCGAGGTCCAGAGCCCCGGCGGCCTCTACGGCGCCGTGACCCCGGAGAACTACGAGCGGACGAGCGACTACCGGAACCCGGTCGTCGCGGAGGCCATGAAGGCCCTGGGATACGTGGAGCGCTTCGGGACGGGCATCGCGCGGGCGAAGTCCGCGCTCCTGGCCAACGGGAATCCGCCTCCGGACTTCACCTTCGAGCCGACGCACGTGCGGGTGACGATCCGTGGCGCGAGGTGAGGCCTGCATGGATGCGTCCGAGAGCATGGTCGCATCACGCGGAATGAGGCAGTGAAGCTTTGTCGCATAAGTCCAAGTCAGGCCAGCCGCCTTCTCCGCAAGCTGGTCTCCGAGAATCGGTTAAGTTTGGAGGGCAAGCGTCGAGTGCGTATTATCGGCTGCCTTGAGGGAAGAGTTATGCGCGTTATGCGCGCCGCGCATAGCCGTCATGCGCGCGCGCATATCGGCGCGCATATCGGCGCCTGCGCCGGATCGCCGAGGGATCGCCCGCCGTGCGCGGGCGGGGCGAGGGGCGCCGACAGGCCTTCTCCCCCTTCCGAGCGGTTACGCGTGGTCGACGCGTCGCACCGGCCGACGGAAGTGTCTCCGGAGCGCGCGGTCGCGAAAGGGCGGCTCGGCCCCGGCCCGCAGCGCGACAAGATTCCCCGCGAAGGATCCGGCGCCCCGGCGACAATAGGGCTGTAGCGACAGCTCGTCCGACCGGACCCCCGGACCGTCCGTCCTCTCCATGAACGCCGGAGACCCCTCCTGGGAAGAGCGCGGCTTGCGGGACGCCGTCCTGGCGGGGGACGCCTCGGCCTGGAAGACCCTCTACGAGCGGCACTTCGGCCCGCTTTACGCCCACGTGCACCACCGGGCCGGGAGGAGGCGCGAGCGGACCGAGGACGTCGTCGCGGAATGCTGGATGATCGCCGTGCGTAAGATCAGGAAGTTCGACCCGGGCCGGGGCAGCCTCGAAGGCTGGCTACGGGGGATCGCGGACAACGTGCTCAGGAACCGATGGCGGGCCTGGAGGCGCGAGGACGCGGTGGTCCGAATCGACCCCGGCGACGGCTCGAACGAACCCGCGGCTCGCCACCCCGAGACCGGACGCGGCCTGGAGCTCGCCGAGCAGGTCTCCGCGGCACTCTCGTCCCTGCCCGTGAGGTACCAGGAGGTGCTCCGCGCCAAGTACGAGGAGGAGCTGAGCGTGGTCGATATCGCCGTCCGCTCCGGCGAGACGACGAAGGCCGTGGAGTCGCTCCTGTCGCGGGCGCGGGAGGCCTTCCGCGCCGCGTATTCGAAGACCGAAGGAGGTGGATCGCCATGACGGATCCCATGGATTCTCCCCTGGATGCTCCCCTGGATTCTCCAGGGAACGCGTTTCGCGAGGACGAACCGCTCTGCGGCGGCCTCGAGGGCTTGCCCCACGGCGCCCTCGCGGGCCCCGAGCCCTCGCCGGGGTTCCAGGAGGCGCTCCTCCGGCGTACGTCGGGCGCCGTGAGGCGGCGTGGCGCGCTGCGGCGGGCTCGGCTCATGGCGTGCATCCTCCTCGCCTACGGCGCGGGCCTGGCCACCGCGCTCGCGCTGCGCTCGGCGGGCGAGCCGGCCGGCGGGCCTCGAGGCCCGGCTGCGGCCGCGCCCCAAGGTCTGGCGGCGCTCGCGCCCGCGGCGCCGACGGTCGAGCCCGCGGAGACCGAGCCCGCGGCGCCGAGCCCCGAGGAGCTCGAGCGGCGGGCGCGGGGGTGGCCGGGGCGCCAGCGTGCGGCGCTCCTCAAGGTCGCCGGCGACGGCTATCTCGCCGCCTTGGGCGACATCGAGCGCGCCGTCCGCTGCTACCGCGAGGCGCTCGACCTCACACCACGGAAGGACCTCGCGCGAATCGAGCCGGGAGAGTCGTGGCTCTTCGCGGCGCTCAAGGAATCTCGACTCTGACAAGGAGGCTCTCATGAAGACCCTGTTCCCCGTGCTCTCGCCGTCGCTCCTCGCCGTCGCGCTCCTCCCGGGCCTCGCGGGACAGACGGCGCCCCTGCCGTCCATCCCCGGTGCCCTCGAGGAGCAGATCGCCGCGGCGATGCGCTCGAACCCCGACATCCTCGTGGCCGAGGCGAAGCTCCGGCAGGCCCAGGCCGAGCTGAACGCCGTGCGCCTGAAGGTGACCCAGGACGTCTTGAAGGCGCACCAGGAGCAGCGCAAGCAGGCGGAGCTCATCGGCGTGATCGAGCAAGAGGTGGCGGAGACGACGCAGCGCGTTCAGTCAGGCCAAGCCACCAACGCCGAGCTCTCGAGGGCGCGCTTCGCAGCGGTGGAGGCCAAGGCCGCCTTCCAGCAGAACGAGGCCGTGCTGCGTTACCTCCTGGGGCTCGGGGGGACGCTCAAGGCGACGGCCTTCGCCGACGTGAGCCGCGACGCGGGGATCGCCCTCGCGGGCCCAGGCCTCCCGGGCGGCGCGACGCCGCCCCCACCGGCTCCCAAGCGGCCCGAGGTGCCCGAGGCGTTCCGGGCCGCGCTCGAGAAGGCCGTCGACCTGTATGCCGGGGAAGGGCTGCCGCTCCCGGACGCGCTCCTCACCCTGCAGGGCGACCCGCAGCCCATCTTCTCCTTCGACGGCCGCATGGACGCGAAGGAGCTGATCGTGCGCCTGAACGTGAGCGGCGTGCCGCTCCGCGCCGTGCTCCTCGCGCTCGCCGACCAGCTCGAGGGCATCTGTTTTGTCTTCCGGGACTACGGCATCTTCGTCACCACGCAAGAACGGGCCGGGACGCTCCGCTCCGCCACGATCCCCGAGGACGTGCCGCTCGTGGGCCCGGGGCGGCAGTAGGCCCGTAGACGAGTAGGCGTAGGCGGGCGTCTTCCCGATCCGCATCCGCTACAATGGCCGCATGGAGCTCCTCGGAGAGAGCCTGATGGACGCGGTCGCCTGCCGTATCCGGGCCCTGAGCGGGATCGGCGCCCTGGCGGTGTTCGGCTCGCGAGCCCGCGGCGATCACCGGCCGGACAGCGACCTTGACGTGGCCGTTCTGCCGGCGCAGGGCTTCGCCGGCGATCGCCTCAAGCTCCAGGCCCGGATCGGCGCGGCCCTCGGGGATCTTGTTCCCGGAGGACGCGTGGACGTCGTGCTCCTCGACGAGGCCGATGAGCTGCTCCGCCAGCGCGTCTTCGAGGGCTGTCGCATCGTGTTCATGGCCGAGTCCGGACGCTGGAAGGATCTCCGGCGGTGGACCCTGTGGGAGCACGGGGACCGCGAGCCCTACCGCAGGCTGCTCCGCGAGGCACTGCGGCGGCGCTTGCTCGGGGAGGCGCGATCGTGATAGACCGAGACGCCCTCTCCGGCCGACTCGGCGTCCTCGAGACATACCTCCGGGAGGTGCGCTCCTTCCTGCGGCACAGCCGCGAGGAGTACGCCGCGACACCGTCGTTGCACCACCTGGCCGAGCGGTACCTGCACTTGGCGTGCGAGTGCGTCCTCGACACTGCGCACCACGTGATCGCGGAGATGGGCTATCGTCAACCGCAGTCATACCGTGAAGCCATGGAAGTCCTGCGCGAGCAAGGTCACCCCCGAGGGCTTCGCCCGGAGCATGGCGAGGCTCCTGGGCGGGGCGTGACGCCCGGCGGGACGCATGCGCCGGGGCTCGCGCCTCAGCGGGCGCGCTTCAACCGCCGGCGCATCTCCTCGCTCGAGATACCTCCCTCGGCCTTGTGCCTCCTCCGAGACCGTTCGATGATCGCGAGGAACTTGGGGTGCATGCTCACCTGGACCGTCTCCCAATCGACCCCCTTGACCGAGACGAGGGCGGCCACGGGCTTGCCGCGTGCCGTGACGATCACAGGCTCCCGGCTCACGCGGCGCGCGTAGTCCCCCAAGGACCGGGTCGCTTCGCTGATATCTACTGTCTTCATAGGTCGATGGCCTCGTTACCGATCCAGACTTGGTTGTGCGCCTTGAGGCCCACAGCGCGTATGAGGACCACGTGCTCGGGCTGTTCCTCCACATCGTAGTACACCCGGAGATCCCCGATCCGCAACTCCCAAGGCGCTACCTGGTTGGGGCGCATGCGCTTGCGATTCCTTGTTGGAGCTGTCGGTTGATCGACGAGTTGTTGCTCCACGGCATCCAGGACGATCCCTTGCTGTCGCGCGGTGAGCGCCCGGAAGTGGTCTTCAGCCTCGGGAGAGTACTCGATCCGATACGGTATTCGCACGTTGGATCCAGGTAAGTGCCCCTGCGGCGCTACACCACCATCTCCACCCTCGCCCCCGCCGTCCGCGCCGGGTCGAGCGTGCCGGCGCGGGCGGGGTCGCGCGTGCGGAGCCCGAGGGCGCAGGGGCCCTCGCCCCGGCACGCGAGCACTTGCTCGAGGGGGCTCCCGGCAGACGCCGGGGCGGCTAGCACGACGGCCGCGCCGCCCACGTCGAACTCCGCGCAGCGGGCGGCGGCCAGATCGGGGCAGGGGCGCGAGCCCGCCTCGCGCGCCGTGCCGCCGAGGAGCGCGCCGTAGCGCCGCGCCGAGGCCTCGAGGTCCCGGACCGCGACGACGACGCGCGCGATGCCCGCGGCTCCGCAGGGGTGCTCGCGGGCGGGCCCAGGGGGCACGCGCAGGTCGCGCGGAGTGACGTCCGCGCAGATGAACGGTAGCTCGGCGGCGTCGGGCACGGCGAGCTTCCAGGCCACCTCGACGCCGTCGGGCCGCTTGCGGCTGCCGGGGAGCGGGCCGAGGAGCGGACAGCCTCGCCTCCACGCCTCGTCCACCGCCGTTTCCGCGTCGCCGCAGCACAACGCGAAGTCCACGAGCCCCCGGGCCACGGCGCGCCAGCGGAGCCAGCGGTTCCCCACGGGCCCTTCGGGCGCGGGCCGCTGCGGCGCGTCGAAGGCGAGGAGCTCGAGGTACGAGCCGTCCGCGAAGGGGACGAGCGCATTTCGGGTCCCGAGGTTCGGGTGCTCGCCGCCCGGCGTGACCGTGAAGCCGAGCGCGGCGAGGTCACGCGAGGCCGCCTGGAGGTCCGGGACGGCGAGGACGACATGGTCGAGGAGGAAGCCAGGCGCCATCGGCTACCAGCATACCGCACCCTGCGAGCACCCCACGAGGGTCGGGACCTCGGCTCCTGTGACATCCGTCACGCTCGCCCGGTGCTCCTCCGCGTAAGATCGCTCGTGCATTACGACAAGGATCGGCTGCCGCCGCAAGAACGTCCGCGCCTCCGGCGTCGAGAAACCCGCGTCCTGCCTCGAGATCGGGGAAACCACCGCGCTCGCGACGCGCGGGCGAGGGGGGGCGCCGCGAACGTAAGCACCGCGAGGGTAGCACCCAGGGTCCCTTCCTCCACTCCAACCGTGCGCGCGGAGCAACTCACGTCGGTCACGGCCTCCATCGTCCTCTCGCTGGGCGTCGGCGTCTCCCTCGCCCGCCGCCCGGCCGCGGTATCGCCTGGGGCGCCGACTCCTGCCGCAGGAGGGCTGTCCTCGTCGACCTCGGCCCCGGCCTCCGCTCCGGCGGCGGCCCCGGAACCCTCCGCCGGGTGGGTCCGCCGCTCCCTCCGCCCCGTTGCGAGCCCTGACCCGGACGCGGAGCCCCAGCCGCGCCGATCTCGGCCCTACCGCGTCGCCGCGACGGCCGACGGCACCAAGGCCTACGTGACCCTCTCGGGCAAGGAGATCGCGCCCGGCTCCGAGGTCGCCGTCATCGACGTCCCGGGCCGCCGCGAGCTCCGCCGCGTCGTCGTCGGTACGTACCCCTACGGGATCCGCCTGCACCCGTCGGGCCGCTGGGTGGTCGTCACGAACCGCTACTCGAGCTTCCTCTCGGTGATCGATGCCGCGACCGACCAGGTCCTCTCGGAGATCCCGGTCCTCCCCTACTGCGAGGAGGTCGAGCTCTCGCCCGACGGCCGGACGGCCTACCTGGCCAACTTCTGGAAGAACCAGGTGCTCGTGGTGGACCTCGAGGAGCTGGACGGGAAGCTCACCGGGAGGATGCGATCCCTCGGCTTCGACCGGGCCGCCTTCGCGGACCGCTCCGCCCCCGAGCGCGTCGAGGCCTCCCTCTGCGAGGCCTGCGGGTGGCGCGGCGAGCCCGCGGCACGCTGCGCGCGGTGCGGGAAGCCCGCGCCGGAGAAGGTCACCGGGACCGTGGTCCGGACGCGCCGGGGCAGCATCCACGCGATCCTGAGGGCGCGGTGCGGGAGCTCCGACTGTCACCTCTACGGCCTCGGCGGCTTCACGGCGAGCCCCGACGCCGAGGACACGTTCCGCAGTGCCAGGGCCCACGCGTTCCCGGGCGCGCCCGACGCGAGCCCGCTCCTCCGCTGCGCGACCTCGATCCGCGCCGGAGGCTGGGCGGAAGGCGTCGACGGGAAGCACCACCCGGGCGGGGTCGTCTTCGAGAAGGGAAAGGACGATCCCGACTTCCGCCGGCTCCGCGACTGGATCGCCTCGGGCGTCGAGGGGCCGGGGATCCCCGTCGGCGACAAGCCGAGGGACATGGCGGTCTCCGCCGACGGCGCGACACTCTACGTCGCCAACACGGGCTCCCTCGACGTGTCCGTCGTCGACTTGCGTGGGCTCCGGGAGACGCGCCGGATCTTCACGCGCTCCCCCGTGAACGACATCGCCTGGGCCGGCGACCGCCTCGTCTTCGCGACGCTCGGGGTCGGCTCGGGCCACCCGAAGGCGCGGGACGCGGCGCGCGAGGCCCTCGACCCCTCGGGACCCGAGACGGATCTCACGCTGAAGAGGGACTTCGCGACGGGGAAGCCCTTGCCCCCGGAAGAGCAGCGGCCGCTCGGGCCCTACGACGACGTCGACGGGACGGCCCAGGAGAAGTTCCGCGACATCTCGAACGACCTGGTGCTCCTCGACCCCTCGGTCTCCGACGTCGCCGCCTACGCGGCCACGGACCTCTGGGTGCGGTACACGTCGGACTCCTTCGAGTCGCTGCCGGGGGACGCGAAGGGCGACGTACCGCCGGAGCTGATGGCGGTCGCCGGGGCGTTCCCCGAGCAGGTCGCCGCGGCGGGCGGCCGCCTCTACGTCACCCTGTCCGGCACGTTCCAGGTCCAGGAGTGGACGCGAGCGGGGGACCGCCTCGCTCCCGGGCGCGTCTTCGAGACGGGCCTCAAGCCTTCGGGGATCGCCGCCGCGGGGCGCACGCTCGTCGTCGCGAACCACCTCGACGAGAGCGTCTCGTTCATCGACCTCGCGACGGGCGCGTCGAGCGCCCTCTCGCTCTCGCGGCTGCCGGAGCCCTTCCCGTCGACCGACTTCGAGCGTGGCGAGCTCCTCGTCCAGACTGCCGTCTTCTCGGTGGACCAGGACCAGAGCTGCGTCCACTGCCACTTCCGGGACGCGAGCGACGGGAAGAAGTGGTCCGTGAGCCAGGTCATGGGCCAGAGCCGCGGCGGCGAGGAACGCACGGGCGGCAGCCGCGAGGTCCCGGACATGCGCGGGCTCTTCCACGACGTGCCCTTCTTCGTGGAGGGGACGCTCACCATGGACGAGCCCCTCACCATGCTCATGGAGCAGAACCCGCTCGTGGACTTCCAGGGCGTCACGCCTGCCGGCGACTTCACGGGCATCTTCGCGGCGCCCGAGGAGGAGGCGAGGTACTCGGTGTCGGCCGATGCCATCGTGGTGGCGACGGGCCGCTGGGTCGCCGGGGGGGCGAGGCTCGCGGACCTCATGAAGCGGCGGGAGGTCCACTTCGCGAGGCTGTCGCGACGCTACCTGGGCGGGGAGTACTCGCTGCGCGACTGCCAGCGCTTCATCGGAGCCTACCAGGGAGAGGAGCCGCGCCTCCTCGCGAACCCCGAGGACCCCGAGGACCCGGCCATCGTCGAGGGCAAGGCGCTCTTCGAGAGCCCGCGCGTCGGTTGCTCGAGGTGCCACCCCCCGCCCGCCTTCACCGACAAGGTCCACGCCTACAACGCGAACCGCTCCTTCCCGCCCCTCGTGACGGCGGCGCCCCGTGACGATGCCCACACGCTCGTGAGCGCGGACCGCCTCGACGCTATCAACGGCTTCGTGCGGTACTGGGACCCCGGCGACCAGGGCCGCGTGGAGGAGCACGAGGGCTACTTCGTCGTGCCTTCCCTGCGCGGGCTCTGGGCAAGGCCGCCGCGGCTCCTGCACCACGGCCGCGCCGTGAGCCTCCGCGAGGTGGTCTGCACGCCGGGCCACCCGGCACTGAGGCCGCTCGCCTCCGGCCGGTGGGAGCAGGGGCTGAACGAGCGCGACGGGGTGCCGGACACGCACGGCGCGACGAGCCACCTCACCGTCTGGGAGGTCGAATGCCTTCTCCGCTATCTCCGGTCCATCGAGTAGGGCTCGCCGCCGCGGCGCTCCTGGCCCTCGCAGCGCTGGGCTGGTGGGCGCGGCGCGAGCCGGCGGCGGGCGCGCCGGGCGCCTCGCAAGCCTCGAGCGCCTCTGCCGTCCCCGGGCCGCGCGCCACGAGGGGCTCCGTGGTGCGCTCGTCGCGCCCCCTCATGGGGAGCGTCTTCGAGGTCGATATCTGGGCCCCCGACGGCCGCGAGCCCGACGCGGCCGAGGCGGCGATGGCGGCGCTGGACCTCGTGGCGGCCCTCGAGGAGAAGGTCAGCGAGTGGCGGCCGTCGAGCGAGATCTCCGCCGTGAACCGCGGTGCGGGCGGCGAGCCCGTGCGCGTCGGGCCGGAGGCGCGCGACCTCGTCGCGGCCATGCTCGAGTGGGCGCGGAAGACGCGCGGCGCCTTCGACCCGACCGGCGGGCCGCTCTTCCGGCGCTGGGAGAAGGCGCGTGCCGAGAAGGCCCTGCCCTCGGCCGAGGAGGTCCACGCCATGCGCGAGCTCGCCGGCTGGGAGAAGGTCTCGCTCGAGGGCGGCGCGGTGCGCCTCGAGCGGCCCGGCATGAGCCTCGGCACGGGCGCGATCGCCAAGGGCTGGGCCGCGGACCGCGCCGCGGCTCTCCTCCGGGACCGCGGCTTCCCGGACTCGGTCATCGACGCGGGCGGAGACCTCGTGGTGAGCGGGACCAAGGGCGGCGAGCGCTGGAGCGTCGCGGTCCGCGACCCCCGCAAGGAGGGCTTCCTCGCCGTCCTCCCCTCCTCGGACGGCGGCATCGCGACCTCGGGCGACTACGAGCGGTGCTTCTTCGTGGACGGGATCCGGTACTCGCACGTCCTCGACCTCCGCACGGGCTGGCCTGCGAAGGGCCTCTCGAGCGTCACGGTCCTGGCCCCGACGGGCGCGGCCGCCGATGCCCTCGCCACGGCGGTCTCCGCCCTGGGCGCCGAGGAGGGACTCCGCATCCTCGCCACGGTCCCCGGAGCGCGGGCGATGCTGGTGCGCGAGGACGGGAGCACGCTCGTCTCGTACGGTCTGCGCCTCGACGGCGACAGGCTGGAGGCGACCCCGTGAGCGCGTCGCGCCTCCGAGCCACGGCGGTCCTGGCCGCGGCGGCGGCCGCCGCCCTCGCGGCCTGGGGGGCCCTCACGAGGAGCGGCGGCGGGCGCGGCGGGCGCGAGGACCCGCCTGCGGGCTCCTTCGCCGTCTTCTGCCGCGACGTCGTGCCCGTCCTCGACCGCCGGTGCGGCGGTTGCCACGGCGCCGCCGAGGATGCCTTCGCCGCGCTCGAGGAGGAGCCGTCCAACCGCGCGGCCCTCCGCTGGATCGTCGACGGGAGCGGCCGCATCGCGACGGATGCCCAGCGGAGGCTCGCCTTCGAGCGATGCACGGAGGAGCGCTCCGGCGGCAGCGGCAAGCCCTTCCGGCCGCTCGAGCGGCGCGGGCCGGCCCTGGCGAGCGCGCTCGCGCGGTGCGCCCTCGCGGAGGCCCTCGGCGGCCGGGTCCACCCGGAGGTCTTCGCGAGGGTGTCCGACCCGGACCTCGAGGCGCTCCTCCGGTGGATCGAGATGGAGATCGGCTCGCGGCCCGAGCCTCCGGCGGCCCTCGCGCCCGGCGCCGAGGCCTTCTTCGCCGAGAAGGTCGTCCCCATCCTCGAACGGAAGACGTGCTTCGGCGCCAACTGCCACGGGATGCTCGCCTTCAACGACCTCAAGCTCGACCCGGGGATCCCCGCGCTGCCCGGGCGCTACACGCCGGCGATCCTCCGGTCCAACCGCCTCGCCATGCTGGGCGCCGTGACGCGCCTCGTCAACCTCTCGGGGGACGTCGAGGAGTCGAAGCAGCTCAAGAAGTGCGTCCCCGTCGAGCAGGGCGGGATCGTCCACAAGGGCGGGAACGCCTTCCTCGAGGTGGACGACCCTGACTACGCCGTGCTCGAGGAGTGGCTCGAGCGTGAGAAGGCCGAGGCCTGCGCCGCGACGGGCGCCGCCCTCGGCGACGTGCGCGGGATCGTCTTCGTGCGGAGGCCGCGGGCGACCCCCGAGCGCTGCCTGGAGCCCCTCGGCTTCCTGCCCGGCGCCGAACTCGTCTGGCTCCGGGACGGCGTCGAGACGAGCCTCACGGCTGGCCTCCACCCCGGCGGCCCGGCCGACCTGCGCGCCGCCGACGTGAGCTACGACGGCCGGCGCGCCGTCTTCGCCATGCGCCGCGCCGCCTCGGAGCCCGTCGACGTCTGGGAGGTGGAGATCGAGACCGGCGCGGCGCGCCAGCTCACCTTCTCGACGGACCCCGGCGTGCACTTCGTCGACCCGATCCACGTCCCCGATCCGGAGGACCCGGAGGGCCGGAGGCTCGACCGGGCGGACCTGGTGGTGCTCTCGAACGCGGCGGGCGAGGTCTGCGACGTGAGCCCCGAGGCGGTCCTGGGCGAGGCCGAGGGCGGGACGGCGGACGCCATCGAGGACGACGAGCTCACGGAGAGGGCGGGCACCTTCGACGGCCGGACCCTGCGCGTCCTCCGCGGCGCGAACCGGGGCGAGACGCGCAGGATCGCGCGGCAGGAGCGCGGGCGCATCGTCCTCGACCGGCCGCTCCCCGCGCCTTGCGACTCGACGACCCACTATGCGATCGAGGCGCGAGCCCGCGTCGCGCCGAAGCTCGACCTCTACCGGATGCCGATCGTGCCCCGGGGAGGCGAGCGGGAGGCCTTCGCCCGGTCGCTCCGCCGCATGACCTGGTCGCCGGGCCAGGCCCGCGCGCCGGCGATGCGCTCGTCGGGCGAGACGATGGCCACCTTCGTGCGCTCGGGCTGGCAGGGCGGCCGGCCGTTCTTCAACGGCGCCGTCTTCCGGACTCACGCCGACGGCTCCAACTTCCACACCCACGCCGCGAACCGCTCGGGAGTCCCCCTGCACGCCGAGAACCGCGAGATGCCCGACGGCCTCGAGGTCCGCGTGGGCCGCGACGCGGACTCCTGGTGGGGAGGGATGCTGATCCTTGCGGACCACCAGCTCGGCCCCACCATCGAGGACCGGAATCCTGCCGACGACCTTGACCATCCGTACCGCTCGGGGCCGCCCCGCTCCGCCCAGACGAGGTTCGTGCCGGGCTGGATCTCCCTCGACCCGAGCGTGGCCTGGCGCGGCGTCTCTCCCGGCGGCGCCTACCACGACGCCTGCCCGATGCCCGACGGGACGATCCTCGTCTCCTTCGCGCCGGGCCCCGTGGACCTCGACGATCCGGCCGCCGCGCCGGACTTCGACATCCTGCGGCTCGTGCCCGACCCCGCGTTCCAGTCCCCCGGGGGCTTCGCGGCCGGCGCTTTCCGCCGCGAGCTCGCCGCCGGAGGGCCCGGCGCCGAGCTCTGGCCGCGCCCCGTCGCGCCGCGCCTCAAGGAGCCGGTCTCGAAGGCCCTCGTGACCGACGAGGCCCTCCTCGGGCCCGCCCGCCCGGCGCGCGGCCTCCCGCGGCACCCCGAGGGTCCCCGCGCCGTGCTCCAGGTCTTCGACGTGCCCCTCCTCGACGCCTTCTTCGAGCAGACGACCCCGATCGGCGCGCGCCACCTGGCGGCCGAGGTCTGTCCCTGCTGCGGCAGGAGCACGCCCGAGGTCGACCGGGTCCGCTTCGCGCGCGTCGTGGGCCTCGCCCCGCGCCGCGCCGGCGGAGCGGCGGCGCCCCGGCGCACCGTGATCGCCGAGGTCCCCATCGCCGAGGACGGCTCGATCTGCGCCGTGATCCCTTCGGGCATCCCCTTCGACGTCGAGTCCTTGAACCCCGACCGCATGGCCCTGCGCTCCCCGAACCGCTGGCTCTACGCGCTTCCGGGCGAGCGCCACGCGCTCTCGATCCCCAGGACGCTCTACGCCCAGACCTGCGGCGGGTGCCACGGCGGGCTCACGGGCTCCTCCGCCGACGTCCTTCGCCGGCCCGACGTGGTCACGGCGGCCTCGAGGTCGCAGGCGATCTGGGATGCGAAGCGGCGCCGGCGAGCGCTCCCGGCGAACTGGGACGAGGGCGGCCCAGCGACTCCCTTCGCGGTGGAGCTCGAGCGCGACGTGCGGCCCCTCCTCGAGGCCCGCTGCGCCTCCTGCCACCGCGAGGGCCGGGCCGAGGCGGGCCTCATCCTCACCGGGGCGAGGGCCCACGAGTCCCTCCTCGGCCTCATCGACCGCGACGACCGACGCGCCCTGCGGAGCTACCTCGTCGAGAAGCTCACCGGCCGCGAGCTGCACGCCGGCCGGCCCCTCCGGGGCGACGCGCCCCACCCGTCGGACGCGCCGATCGCCCCCGAGGACCTGCTGAAGATCGTGCGCTGGATCGACCTGGGGGCCCAGCCATGAGGAGCATCGTCATCGCGAGCCTCGTCGTGGCCGCGGCGGCCGTCGCGGCCCTGGTGCGGCTCTCCGCGCCGGGGAGCGCGGCGTGCGCGAAGTCCGGCGATTGCGCCCGGTGCCACCGGGGCTCCGCGCCGGCGACGCACACCCCCGCCTACGTCCGGTGCGGCCACGGGCCGCCGGCGGTCGCCGACCGTGGGTCCTGCCTCGGCTGCCACGAGGAGAAGGAGTGCGGCGACTGCCACCTGAAGGAGAAGCCCGAGTGGCACACGGAGGCCCTCCGGAAGCCCGACCTCGACCGCGCGGCCCGCGAAGAGCACATCTCGCGCGCCGCGGAGCACCGGGGAGCGTGCGCCGAGTGCCACGCCTCGAGGTTCCACGACCAGTGCGCGATGTGCCACCGCTTCGACGAAGGCTGGCTGAGCGCCGCGGGGGCCAAGCGATGAAGGTCGCGGCCAGGAAGAGGACGGCCTCGTCGCCGATCCGGGCGCTCGAGCCCGCGCCCTGCGTGAGACTCGCCGTCGAGGGGCTCGAGGTGCTCGTCGCCCCCGGCGACCGCGTCGAGGCCGGCCGGTGCGTCGCCGCGTCGCCGCCCGGAGCTCCCCACGAGCGGCGCGTCCACTCGCCCTACTCGGGCCGGATCGCGGCAGCGGGGGGCGACGGCGAGGTGGCGATCGAGGGCCTGCCCGCTCCCGCAGGCGCGGCGACGCACCGCGGCCCCTGCGCCGTCACGCCCGAGGACGTCGTCGGCGCCGCGAGGCAGGCGGGGCTCGTCGGCCTCGGCGGCGGCTCCTTCCCCACCCACGTGAAGCTCTCGCCGGGGAAGCCCGTGGAGCTCGTGATCGCCAACGGCTGCGAGAGCGAGCCGTACCTCGCCTGCGACGCCCGGGTCCTCGCGGAGCACCGCGACGAGGTGGAGTGCGGCCTCCGCCTCGCGATGCGGGCCGCCGGCGCGCCGCGCGGCGAGATCGTGACCGGCGGAGACTATCCTGCCGGCCACGAGCGCGCCCTGGTCCGGGACCTCCTCGGCCGCGAGGTCCCCGAGGGAGGCCTGCCGCGCGACGCCGGGGCCATCGTGATCAACGTGCAGACGGCCCGGGCGCTGCACCAGGC
>JACQVW010000225.1 GCA_016209535.1 Planctomycetota bacterium
GAGGACGAGGAGGAGCGGCTTCATGGGGTTTCCTTTCGAGTCGATCCGGTCTGGTGAGCTTGGCACGATACGTTATCATGCCGCCGCGTGGAACACATCCTCCTCTGCGCCCTCTACGCCGCCCTCCTCTGCCAGCCGGCCGGCGAGGCGGCGGCGGCGCCGGAGGACACCGGGGTGCCTGCCACCGCGCCCGCGGTCCCGGACAACCTGACCGGCCGCGGCCTCCTCGACCTCCCCGACCCCTTCCCGCTCGCGGTCCTGCACCTCCAGCTCCCCGTCAACACCCTCGAGGTGCTCGAGGAGGGCCAGGGGAGGATCGAGCCCCACTTCAACTGGGCCAACAACTACGGCCTCGAGGACGAGTTCACCATCGACGCCGAGACCTACCGCTACGAGCTCGGCGGCTGGTACGCGCTGCGCTCGGACTTCTACCTGGGCGCCGCCCTCCCGCTCCTGGCGCGCGACGGCGGCGTCCTGGACTCCGTGGTCGACGGCTTTCACGACGCCTTCGGCTTGACGGACGGCCGCAGGAGCCTGCGGCCTCGGAACGGCTACGAGATCGCCATCCAGGACGAGGACGGCGGCGTGCACCGGCTCGACCGGGGCGCGGGGCTCGGCGACTTGGTCCTCAAGCTCCACTGGAACGTGCACCCGGGCGACCGGTGGTTCCCCGCCGTGGCCATCGAGGGCCTCTCGAGCCTCCCTACCTCGACCGCCGGCTTCGGGTCGAGCGGCGCCGACTTCGGGATGACCGTCTCCTTCTCGAAGACGTTCCTCCGCGACCTCCACCTCTACGCCGTCCTGGGCTCCACGTACTTGACGGACACGCGCACCGAGGGCATCCGCTACGAGAAGCACGGATTCCAGTACACCCTGGGGATCGAGTGGTCCGTGATCCGGAGCTTCTCCCTCGTCTTCCAGGCCGCCGGCTTCTCGCCGCTCCTCAGGTCCCCCTCGCCCCTCAACAGAAGCCGGAGCTACGTGGCCTTCGGGCTCAAGTGGGAGTTCTTGAAGGGCATGGCCCTCGAGCTGAGCGCCATCGAGAACCTCGTCCCCCCCTTCGAGAGCTCGGCGGACATAGCCCTCTCCACGGGGTTCTCGTTCACGCTGTGAGGGGAGGCGGCGCGGGGACGGCTAATCCGCCGCCATGCGCAGGAACTCCCGCGTCACGTCCTCGCGCGGCGCCCCGAAGACCTGCTCGGGCGGCCCCGACTCGGCCACGCGGCCCTCGTGGAAGACGTGGACCTTGTTCGCCACGCGGCGGGCGAAGCCCATGGCGTGCGTGACGACGACCATGGTCTGCCCCTCCGAGGCCAGGTCCGTCATGACCGAGAGCACCTCGCCCGTCATGCGCGGGTCGAGGGCGCTCGTGGGCTCGTCGAAGAGGATCACCTCGGGGTCCATGGCGAGGGCCCGGGCGATGGCGACCCGCTGCTGCTCTCCGCCCGAGAGCTGGTGCGGCAGGCTGCGGGCCTTCGCCGGCAGCCCGACGCGCTCGAGGAGGGCCTCGGCGCGCGCCCTCGCCTCCTCGGGGGGCCTCCGCAGCACGTGGACGGGCGCCTCCAGGATGTTCTGGAGCACGGTCATGTGCGGGAAGAGGTGGAACTGCTGGAACACCATGCCCACGTGGGCGCGGATCTCCCGCACGCGGCGCTCCTCCTCCCTCGGAGGCAGCCCGGCGCGCAAGGTCGTCCCGTTCATCTCGATCGAGCCAGAGTCGATGCGCTCGAGGCCGTTCAGGCAGCGCAGGAAGGTGCTCTTCCCGCCGCCCGAGGGCCCCACCACGACGGCCACGTCGCCCCGGTCCACCTCGAGGGTCACCCCCCGGAGGACCTCCTGGAGGCCGTGGCGTTTCACGAGGTTCCGTACGCAGATCATCCGTGGAGCCTCCTTTCCATGCGGCGGGAGAAGACCGACAGCGGGTAGCTCATGGCCAGGTAGAGGAGGCCCGTGACCGCCGCCAGGGGCAGCACCTCGGCGGGGTGGGTCATGGCGGCGATGTTGTACCGCTTCGTGAGCTCCACCACGGTGATGACCGAGCAGACCGAGGTGTCCTTGAAGAGCGCGATGAAGTCGTTGGTGACGGCGGGGATCACGATCCTCACGGCCTGGGGAATGACGATCCGCCGCAGCGCGAGGCCCCGCGACATGCCGAGGGCCAGCGCGGCCTCCATCTGGCCCGCGTGCACGGCCTGAAGGCCGGCGCGGTAGATCTCGGCCTCGTAGGCCGAGTAGTTCACGGCGAGCCCCAGGACCGACGCGGCGAACGCGTCGAGCCGGATCCCGGCGGCGGGGAACACGTAGAAGATCACGAAGAGCTGGAGCATGAGGGGCGTGCCGCGCAGCGCCTCCACGTACGCGGCGAGGGCCAGGGAGAGCGGCCGCGGGCCGTAGAGCCGGCCGAGGGCGACGAGGATGCCGAGGAGGATCGCGAGGGGCATCGAGACCAGCGAGAGCAGCACCGTCATGCCCGCCGCCTCGAGGAACGTCCGGCCGTGCTTGGCGAGGAACCCCGCGACGGTCAGGGCTTCCGCCGTCACGGTCGCGGCCGGGAGGGACGTGAGCACGGGATCCTCCTGCACCCTGGTCCAGATCCCGTAGCGCCCGTAGATCTCCCGGAGCGCGCCGCGGTCCCGGAGCGCGAGGATGGCGCGGTCCAGGGCCTCGCGGAGCCTCCCGTCCTCCTTCCGGACGAAGATCACGTAGCGGCCCGGCGCGGCGGGCTCGCCCGCCACGCGCAGCGCGGGGAACTCCTTCCCGTAGAAGGCCGCGATGGGCAGGTCCTGCACCGTGGCGTCGAGGCGCCCCTTCACCACGTCGCCCATGGCGTTCGTGTTGCCGTCGTAGGATTTGAGCTCCGCCGCGGGGTATCGCTCGGCGACGTGCCGCTCGGCGGCGGAGCCTCCGAGGACGCCCACCTTGAGACGCTCGGGGCCGAGGAGCGCGTCCCAGCCGGCGGCGAAGCGCCCGTCGCCGGCTCGCGCGAGGAGCTGGAGCTCGTAGACGTAGTAGGGCACGGTCGAGGCCATGACCTGGGCCCGCTCGGGGCTCCACTCGTAGCCGTTCAAGACGAGGTCGATCCGTCCCGTCTTGAGGAGGTCCGGGAGCTTGTCCCACTGGGCCTGGCAGAACCGCGCCTCGATCGGCCGGCCCAGGGAGCGCGTGAGCTCCGCGGCGAGCGCCGCCGCCAGGTCCACCTCGAAGCCGGTCCGGCGCGCCGGGTCCGCCGGGTCCGGGAAGATGAAGGGCCCGCCGCCTTCCTCGTCGGCGCCCCAGGTGAAGCCGCCGCGCTCGAGGATCTCGTCGAGGGTATCGGCGCGGGCGGGGCCTGCCATGGCGGCCCCGAGGAGGAGCGCGAGGCAAGAGCCGCCTCGCAAACTGCGTCGTGAGCTTTCCACCTGTTCGGTCGGCACCAGGTCGGTGAGGCTACCGCACGATTATGCGGAATTCCCCCGCCTTGATCAAGGCTCGAACGAGAACCCGGCGGCCAGAAGGGCCTCGCGGAAGGTCAAGTCCAGGTCCACTTCCAGTCTCCCGTGGCGCCCCAGATCCCAGGGCACTTTGGCCAGCGGCCCCGCCCCGTCCCACGCCCAACCCTGGAACCTGCGCCCCGCGGCATCCGGGATCGACGACCAGGCCACTCCGGCGTAGCTCTTCAAGTCGCCCAGGCACGCGGGGAGCCATCGCGTGCCGGCCGGGACTGCATCCACCTCCAGGTACGCGATCGTGCCCGAGAGCAGGCGCTGCCGTCTCTCGACGAACGCCTCGTAGTCCGCCCGGGAATAACAGCCCTTGTTGGTCGAGGAGAGGATCTCCAGCAACGCGACGACCTCTCCCCCGGCCAGATCCCTGAGCACCAGATAGTGGCGCGAGTCGGCCGACCAGGGCTCGACTCCTTCGGCGTAGGCGATCGCGCCAGTGGTCGATGCAGGCTTCAGAGGCGAAGCGCCCGCAGAGCCCAGGTCCGTGAGGTGCACGTCCGTGCGGAGGCTCCGAGGGGGCGCCTCGGGCTCGATGAGCGTGATCTCCTGATCGATGGACAGGGACAGCCGGCCCAGGACCAGGGGCTTCAGAGCATGGTAGATCTCGCTGATCCACGGGTTGTGGACCTTGCGCCAAAGCACCGGATCCGCCAGGGATCCCTTGGTCAGCCTCATGCCATGACCCTACCCGCGGCGGGGGGCAGTGACAAGCTTCCGGGGGCGCGGCCCTCCGGAGGAGCGGCCACGCCCTACCTCCGCGCCCCCACCGCGCCGCGGTAGAGGTCCAGGTAGCGCGCGGCCGAGGCGGTCCAGGAGTGGTCCCTGCGCATGCCCGCCCGCACGATCCGCTCCCAGCGGTCCTTGTCCCGGTAGGCGCGCACGGCCCGCTCGAGCGCGTCGACGAGGAGCTCGGCCCTGTAGTCCCGGAAGGAGAACCCCACGCCGCCCCCCGGCGTAGCGTCGTCGTCCGAGACCGTGTCCGCGAGGCCGCCCGTGTGGCGCACGACGGGCACCGTGCCGTAGCGGAGGCTGTACATCTGGTTCAAGCCGCACGGCTCGTAGAGGCTCGGCATGAGGAACATGTCCGCCCCGGCCTCGATCCGGTGGGCCAGGGCGTTGTCGAACTTGAGGAGCGCCGCGACGCGCCCGGGCCAGCGCTTCGCGGCGTCCCGGAAGAGCGCCTCGTACTTCGGGAGCCCCGTCCCGAGGACGACGAGGCTCACGCCCGTCTCGAGGAGCCGCTCGAGGCACTGGTCGACGAGGTCGAGCCCCTTCTGGTCCACGAGCCTCGTGATCATGCCCGCCAGGGGCTCCTCGATCCGGGCGAGGTCGAGCCCCGCCTCCCGCAGGAGCTTCTCCTTCGCCTGCCGCTTGCCGGCCAGGTCGCCCGCGCCGTAGCCTTCCGGGATGTGCCGGTCCTTGCCGGGGTCCCACTCCTCGATGTCGATGCCGTTCAAGATCCCCGTGAAGTCTCCGCGCCGGGCCCTGAGGGCCTCGCCGAGCCCCGCGCCGATCGCCTCGTCCTCGCAGATCTCCCGGGCGTAGCCCACGCTCACCGTGTTGACCTTGTCGGCGAAGTGGATCCCGGCCTTCATGAAGTTGACCTTCCCGTGGTGCTCGAAGGGGCTCCCGGGCCGGAAGAGCTCGGGCCCGAAGCCCGCCTGGACGAGGATCTCGGGACCGTAGGTCCCCTGGTAGCCCAGGTTGTGGAGCGTGTAAACGCTGGCCGCCAGCCCGAGGACGGGGTCCTTCCGGTGGTGCAGCTTCAAGTACGCCGGCGCGAGGGCCGTCTGGTGGTCGTGGCAGTGAATGACGTCCACGGGATCGCCCAGCGCTCGCAGGCCCTCGAGGGCGGCCCTCGTGAAGAAGACGAAGCGGTCCCCCGTGTCGGGGTACTCGCTCCCCGTCGTCGCGTCCACGTAGACGCCATCGCGGCCGAAGAGCTCCTCGTTCTCGACGAGGAGGACGCGCACGCCGGGGGCCGGGCTCCTCGCCTCGAGGAGCTGGAAGGGCACCGCCCGGGAGCCCAGGAGCCCCGAGAGCCCCGTGCGGAGGGGCACCACGCCGTGCTTCGCGCGGTCCACGGGACGGTAGGCCGGCAGGATCACGGTGACGCGCGCCCCCAGCCTCGCGAGGGCGGCGGGGAGCGCCCCCGCCACGTCGGCCAGGCCGCCCACCTTCACGTAGGGCACGGCCTCGGCGGCGAGGAAGACCACGTGCTCGGGGTTGGACTGGACGGCGAACGAGGGGCGCGGCAGGCGCTCCTCGAAGACCTCGAAGTCGATCTCGGGGAAGATGTTGTTCTTGCGCTCCAGGCCGGCGACTCGCGCCTCGACGTTCCGGCCGACCTCCGGACCGCGGCGCAAGGCGGCGAGGAGGTCCTCGACGTTCGCGAGGTGCTCCTCCACGCGGCTCCGGGCGTATCCGGTCGCCGTCCCCGTCTTCAAGATGAAGGCCCAGTCGCTCGACTGGGCGAGGAGGAGCTCGCGGGCCGCCTGGTTCAAGACGCGGCGCCGGAGGCCCTCGGCGCCGGCCTCGCGGAAGGCGGCCCGGGCCATCTCGGCCGAGGCTCTGTGGAGGGTCGGATAGATCCAGTCGTTCGAGCCGTTGACCCACATGTCGTCGAAGCCCTTCGCCCCCCAGCTCGAGGCCGACGGCGTCGAGACCTGGGCCTCGGGGTGCTCCGCCAGGTACTCGGAGGGCGTCACGGTCCGGATGGCGTCCTGGTCGTAGCGGATCTTCCGCAGGAGGAAGTTGAGCCACTCGGGGCCCTCGAACCACCAGTGGCCGAAGAGCTCGGCGTCGTAGGGCGCGACGACGATGGGCGTGCGGTCCATGCGGCCGCGGAGCCACTCGGCCTGCTTCCGGCGCCATTCGAGGAAGAAACCGGCGTGCTCGGCGGCGCGCTGCATGGCCTGCTCGCGCTCGTAAGGCTCCTTGTGCTCCGAGCGGCCCGTCACGCGGTGGTACTTGATCCCGGTCTGGACCCGGATCCCGTCGGGCCCGATGTAGGGGCCGACGTAGTCGAGGGGAAGCTCGAAGCCGATGTCTCTGTAGAACTCGCGGTAGCTCGGGTCCCCAGGGAAGCCTTCCTGGGAGCTCCAGACCTGCTGCGAGCACTCGGGGTCCCTCGCGAAGGCGGCCACGCCCGAGGGGCAGACGATCGGCGCGTGGAGGCCGCGCTTGGCGCGCGTGCTCCCCTCGAGGACTCCGTGGGACTCCAGGATGAAATAGCGGATCCCGGCCTCGGCCAGGACCTCGTCGAGGCCCGGGTAGTACGCGCACTCGGGGAGCCACATACCCTGGGGCTGGCGGCCGAAGCGGCGGCGGTAGTGGTCGACGGCCACCCGCACCTGGGCGCGCACGCTCGAGGGCTCGTGCCGGAGGAGGGGGAGGTACCCGTGCGTCGCGGCGGACGTCAGGACCTCGAGGCAGCCGCGGTCCTGGAGCCTGCGGAAGGCGGCGGTCAGGTCCCGGCCCAGCTCGAGGACGTAGTAGTCCCGGAGGCGCTGGAACCGCTCGAGGTAGAAGCGGGCCGTCTCGCGGAAGGTCCCGTCGTGGGCGTGGCGCACCAGCTCCTTCCCGGCGAGCTCGATCAGGCCCTCGAGCTTCCTCTGGCATCGGCCGCGGAGGATGTCGTCATCGAACATGGACACCAGCGGCGGGGTCAAGCTCATGGCGAGGCGGAAGTCGACGCCGTCGCGCAGGAGCCCCTCGAGGGTCATGAGGAGGGGGAGGTAGGCCTCGATCACGGCCTCGTAGAGCCAGTTCTCCTCGAGGAACCGCTCGTGGTCCGGGTGGCGGACGTACGGGAGATGAGCGTGGAGGAGGAGCGTGAGGTAGCCCCTCGGCTCGCCGCGGCGCGTCATGGGCGAGCTCCTCCGGGGGGTCCGCCGGGCCCCGCCGGCTCCGGGGCCTCCTCGGGCCGCCTCGCGGGGAGCGCGAAGCGGAGGTCGAAGGTGCCGTCGGGACGCACGGGGACGACGATCCCATCGATCACGACCTCGGTGCCCGGCTTCGCACGGCCGTAGATCACGATGTCGGCCCGGACCTCGATCCGCGGCCGCTCGTCCTGCACCGGGCGCTCGTGGCTCGAGACGCCCTCGGCCGGCCGGCCCCAGGAGGCCGCGAGGGCCGAGCTCGAGCCGAGCCCCTCGTGCCGCGGTGCCGCGGGATCCTCCGGGAGCACGCAGGCGGCAGGGGTGGCGGAGGCAACGGCGGTCGGGGCGGCGGAGACCGGCCGAGGCCCGCGGGCCTCGCGAGGCGGCGGCGCCTCGCGGTCGCAGTCCACCACCGCCTCGCCCACGAGGACCTCCCCGGCAAAGGCGTCGGCCGGCGCTTCGCGAGCCGCCGCCTCGCGGCCGGGCCCGA
>JACQVW010000284.1 GCA_016209535.1 Planctomycetota bacterium
ATGCTAGTCTTCGCCGTAAGTCTCCAGCAAGGAACATGTCCCGTCCTCCCCTTGGGGGGGTGCTCCCGACCAAGACGGGAGGGAGCACATTCTTCAAGGGGGGAGAGCACAGGCGTGGTTCTGAACCGCGTAAATGCGGTTCTTGAACCACGCCAAGAAACAGGCCAGCCGGCCGCAAGGTAGCGGCGGCTGGCCTGCTCGGAGGTATTAGGTCTGCTTGTGGGGTCGCGCGGGTCTTGTGGCTCGAAGGCTCGGAGCGCTGGCTGCCCCCGTCTACAGCTTCACCGCGGGCTTCGCCGGCTCTCCGCGGGTCACGGAGACCTTCGTCGTCCGCTGGCTCTTGAAGACGCGGTCGTCGCGTCCGCCTTCGCTGGACTCCTCGATCGTCAGCTCGAGCTTGAGGACCGCCCCGTCGGTTTTCAAGAAGAGGCCCGAGCCATCGCCCTTCGACTTCCTCTGGAAGCGCGGCCGATCCCCGCCGTCTCCCGGAGGGGCTGCCGTCTCCGCCGCCGCCAGCGCGAACCTCAGCGCGGTCTGCTCCGCGGACTTCTCCTCACCTTCGAACCGGAACGTCACGGGGGGCCCCCGCCCGTCGAGCAGGCCGCCGAAGCGTCCGCGCCCGGCCCGCTTCCCGCCCTTCTCCCCCGCGGTCCCCTCGGGGCGTCGCGCCGCGGCCTTGTACTCCTTCCCCTTCTCGAGGTCCTTCCCTTGGGCCGGGAAGGCCAGGATCAAGGCGAGGTCGCGCTGGAGGGCGGCCAGGCCCACGAGGCCCGCGACCCGGCGGCGGCCGCTGGCCTGGGGTCCCTGCCGGCCCCCTCCGCCGCCCGGGGCATCGGCCCCGGCCGGGCGGAGCGCGGGCAAGCCCGAGACGTCCGTGATCTCCCCACCGGATACGGTCACCGTCGCCGTGCTGGCGAGGACCTCGCGGAGGAGCTTCTTCCCCTCGTCGGCGCCGTCGTCCTTCGCGGCCGAGTCGAGCTCCCAGGGCTCGCCGCCCGAGTCCTTCGCCTTGAGGGAGCCGAAGACGACCTTCAGGACCAAGTCTCCGTTCTCCTTCCGCTCGGCCACCTCGACCTTGTAGGTCACCTCGGACTCACGGGCCTCCACCGACTCGCCGCGCGGTGTGAATTGCTTCCCTGAGACCGTGCGCTTGACCGTGAAGGTCCCGAGCCCTCCCTTCCCCGGCTTGAGGTCGAGGCGGGCCTTCGCCTCCTCGGCCACCAGGGGCCCGGCCGCAAGCGTCAAGGCAGCCGCGCCGATCCCCAGCCCCCACGCGAGACGCCGCTCCACTCGCCCGGTGAAGGACCTCCCGAGCAATACCTCCTGAACCATACCTCGGCTCCTTTCTGTCCCACGCCCCGCCGCGTGCTACCTTGGACCCCCCGCTGAGATCCCGGCTTACGAGAAACCCCGGCGCTCGGGGTCGGTTGCGGCGGCGCTCCCTCCCCCGGGGATTCTTCCGGGCTCCTGCTCCCAAGGTTTCCTCGAGCCCGGCAGTGGGTTGGCGTAAGGGGCGACTCGGGGATGCGGCTCTAAAGCGCCGCAAAACAGACAGATACACCTGCGGCCGGGCGCGGGTCCCGGGCGCACAGAATGGGGGGATCTCAGAGACATGCGCAAGATCGTGATTCCGCTGGCTGTGGCCTTCGTGGTGGTCTCGGCGGCGATCGCCTGGATGGCGTTCTCTCGCCAGCGCCCCCGGTACGACGCGACGGGCGCCGCGCGCTCCACCCAGAAGCCGGAGGTCACCGCGGCGCTGGATCTCGTGGGCGGAGGCGGAGCCGAGGCAGTCCCGGGAGGCTCCAGCGAGGCCGGGGGAACCGAGGCGGCCGCGGGTGAGGCCACGCTCCACGGGGTCGTGACGGACGAGGACGGCGAGCCCGTGCCCGGTGCCCACGTCCTCGTCCTCGCGGGCCGGGAGAACCTCGCCGATGGTCTGGAGCGCGAGCGGACGCTCCGGCGCCGCCTCCTCGGGAAGGAGGACCCGCACGCAGCCGGGAGCCTCGTGGCCCAGGCCAAGGCGGGCCCGGACGGGCGGTACGCGATCCCGGTCGCGTCCATCCCGCGCGGCGATCACGCCGTGATGGCGCGGAAGCCTCCCGCCGCGCCCGGCAAGGAACGTTGGCAGTGGACCTCCGAGGGCTCCGAGGTGGACCTCCGCCTCGGGCCTGGGGACACGATCGCCGGGGTGGTCCTTGCGCCCGACGGTAAGCCCCAGGCGGGGGCGGCGGTCGAGGCCTACGTCGAGGAGGAGGAGGGGTTCCAGCGATTCGGGTTCCTTTTCGGCCCTGGCCAAGGCGACGACCCTGCCGATCGCGCTGCGACCTCCGACGACGGCACCTTCCTCCTCGCCGTGTCCCCGGGTAGGTACCGCGTCTCCGCCTCAGCGCCGGGCACGACCCCCGAGACCGTTCGCGGCGTCGAGTCCGGGACGCAGGACCTGGAGATCCTCCTCGGGCCGGGGCACGGCATAGCGGGCCGCGTCGTCGACGAGTCCGGCGCGCCCGTGGCAGGGGCCCGCGTGTCGCTGACCGGCGGCTTCGGCCGGAGTTTCGACCGTGGGGGCTTCGACCGGGGAGGCTTCGGCCGGGGCCCCGGCGGAGGACCGGGGGGCGGCTTCGGCGGAGGCGGGCGCGGAGGCCCCGGTGGTCCTGGCGACGATGGCCGCGGTGGAGCCCGGCGGTTCCTGAGCCGGTTGCAGAGGCCCCTGGCCCGCGTCGAGACCGGCGCGGACGGACGCTTCGAGCTCGAGGGCATCGGTCCCGCCGAGTACGTCGTCCTCGCCGAGAAGCCGGGCCGCGTCCCGGCCGGGGCGGAGGTCGAGGTGGGCGACGATCTGGAGGTGCACCGCGTGGAGCTCGTGCTCCAGCCCGGGAAGGTCATCGCCGGAGTCGTCACGGGGCCGAACGGTGACCCCGTGCAGGGGGCCTTCGTGGCGGTCGCCGAGAGGCGCGGGGGCGAGGGATCGGGCTTCGCCCGCGGCCGCGGCGGCCGCGGTCCCGGGGGCGACGGCGGGCGCGGTCCAGGCGGGGAAGGTGGCCGGGGTCCGGGGGGCGAGGGCGCTCGTGGTCCAGGAGGGGATGGCGGTCGGAGTCCTGGGGGGGAGAGCGGTCCGGGCGCCGAGAGGGGAGGAGCGGACCGCCCGCAGGAGCCGCGCCGTGACCCGATCAGCCTCTTCGGCGCGGCCGCGGCCGCCGAGACCGACGAGGACGGCCGGTTCACATTCGACACGCTGGCGGCGGGCAAGTACGCGCTGAGCGCCCAGGCCGAGGACCTCGTCCCGCACCGGGAGGAGGAGGTCGACCTCCAGGACCGCGTGGAGCTCGCGATCTCGCTGGAGGCGGGGGGGCGGCTCGAGGGCAAGGTGGTCTCGAGCGCCGACGCGTCGCCCGTCACGGGGGCGCGCATGCGGTTCCGCGTGAGCGACCAGGACGACCGCGAGGTCGTCTCGGGGGAGGACGGGAAGTACTCCATCGGGGGCCTTTACGGGCTCGACATCGACGAGGTCCGGGTGACCGCGAAGGGGTTCACCATCCTCGCCACGGAGAAGCTCGAGACGCCGGGGCCGGGGGATGCGCTGGCGCGCGACTTCGCGCTCGACCCGGCCGCCCGCCTCGCGGGCACCGTCACCGATGTCGAGGGCACGCCCGTCCCGAGGGCCCGTGTGACCATCGCGCCGGTCGTCGAGGAAGGCGAGGGCGGCGACCCGCGCGACTTCCAGCGCCGCCGCCAGGCCGCGGTGCAGGCGTCGACGGCGCGGACCGACGAACAGGGGCGCTTCGTCCTCGCTCAGGTCAACGCCGGCCCTTCCCTGCGCGTCACGGTCCAGCACGCGGAGTTCAAGCGGTTCCAGTCGGATCCCTTCAGCGTGTCCCCCGGGGCGACCGCCGAGGACCTTCGATTCCAGCTCCACGCCGGCGGCAAGCTCGAGGTCCTCGTGGTCGACACCGCGGGCGGCCCGGTCCCTCAGGCCCGCGTCAGGATCTCGGAGGCCCGCGAGCCCGGGGGCGAGGCGGCGGCCCAAGGGGCGGCCCCGGGAACCGCGACGCCCGCGGCCGCCCAGGGGCCCGGACGCCCGGGAGGTCCGGGCTTCGGCCGGCGCTTCGGTGGGGACCGCGGCCGCTCTTCGACGCGTTCGACCGGACCGGACGGCAAGGCCCGCTTCACGGGGCTCAACGGCGGGGAGTACGACCTGTCCGTCACGAAGACCGGGTACCAGCCGCTGGACTCGCGCACGGCGGTCGTGGAGGACCAGGGAGCCTCGCTGACGGTGCGCCTCCTTCCGGAGAACGTGATCGCGGGGAGGGTCCTGGAAAGCTCCGGCGCCCCCGTCCAGGGCGCCGCGGTTCAAGCCGTTCCGCCCGGGCAGCCCTTCGGCGGCCAGGGAGCGCAGAGCGACGCGCAGGGCGCGTTCCGCGTCGGGAGCCTGGGCCCGGGGCCGTACTCGCTCAACGTGCGCGCCGAGGGCTACGCGAGGAAGAGCTTGCCCCAGGTCGAGGTGAACGCGCCGGTCGAGATCACCCTCGTGCGCCTCGGGGGGATCGCGGGCCGCGTCGTCGCCGTCGAGACGGGGATGCCCGTGACGCGCTTCCAGGTGCGGATGCGCACGGACGCGAGGCCCTCCCAGGGCGAGGGGGAGGACCGCCGCCGCGGCCCGGGAAGCTTCTTCGAGGGGCGCGGGCGCGGGGGTGAGCGCAGGGGCTTCGACGACCCGCTCGGGGCCTTCGCCTGGAGCGGGATCGACCCGGGGAGCTACCTCCTCGAGGTCGCCGCCGAGGGGCATACGGGCGCCGAGGTCCGTGTCCAGGTGGACGAGGGCCTCGTGACGGAGGGCATCGAGGTCCAGCTCATCGAGGGGCTGTCCGTGAGCGGCCAGGTGGTCACGAAGGGCACGGCGCTCCCCGTCGAGGGCGCGTCGATCTACCTCTTGCCCCTGAGCGAGCGCAGGGCCGAGGAGGGGGACGAGCGTACGATGCGCGAGCGCCGGGAGGAGCGCCGCTACGCGCGCAGGGAGCGCCTCGAGGACCGGCGCGAGCGGGAGCCGGGCGAGGGGCGTCTTCGGGGCGAGGGCTCGGTCGAGGCCGCGGCCGCCGAGCTGGCCTCGGCGGCCCTCAAGGCCGCCCTGCGAGGCGGGAGCTCCCTGGCCGTGACCGACGGGGCCGGCGCCTTCCAGCTTCGCGAGGTGCCCCTGGGTCGCTACGTCCTCGTGGCGAACCACGAGGCCTTCGTCCCCGCCCGCGTCGAGGTCGCGATCGGCGACGTGGCGCGGTCCGTGCGGGTCGAGCTCGCCGAGGGCGAGGAGCTCACGGGCTCGGTGTCGCTCCCGGACGGCTCGGGCGCGGCCGGGGCCGTCGTGATGGTGCGCGACAAGAGCGGGACCGTGAAGCGGGCCCAGGCGGACGCGGCGGGGCGCTACGCGGTGCGGGGCCTCGCTCCGGGCTCGTACACGTTCTCCGTCCGGACCTCCCAGACCGGCAGGAGCGTCGCGTCGGGGTCGGTGGACCTGGCGATCGAGAAGGGAACGAACCGCTACGACCACAAGCTCCAGGAGGGGACGCAGTGATCGGGTGTGGAGTAGCCCGTCTGCGACCGCCCGTGGATAATGACGACGATTTGGACCCCTGCACGGACCAGCCCGAGACGGACCGGGAGCTCCTGGAGCTCGCCCTGCGCGGCGACGAGGCCGCCTTCGCGCGGCTCGTCGAGAGGCACCAGGACAAGATCTTCCGGCTCGTGCGCGGGATCCTGGGCGACTGGCACCGGAGCGAGGACGTCTGCCAGGAGGTCTTCACGGCCCTCTACCGGCGGCTCGGCGCCTTCCGCCACGAGGCCCGGCTCTCGACCTGGCTCTACCGGGTCGCCGTCAACGGCGCCCTCAAGGCCCGGAAACGCTGGCGGCGGTCCGAGGCGGTCTCCCTCGACGCCGTCTTCGAGGTCGCGGGGCCTCCCGCGGCGGCCGGCGGCGGAGACCCGGCCTTCGAGGGGGAGGAGGTGCTCGAGAGGCTCCTCGCCCCCCTCCCCGAGAAGCTGCGGGTGGCCGTGGTCTTGCGCGAGAAGGGCGGGCTCAGCTATGAGGAGATCGCCCGGGTGCTCGGGTGCACCCGGGGGGCCGTGGAGCAGCGCCTGCACAGGGCGATGGTCCTCCTCCGGGGCGTCTGGAAGGAGAGCCCGGACCGGTGGCTTTGAGCTATACTGCCGACGATGAGGGACAGGAACACAGGAGCGCCGATGGACATGACGTGTGACCGTGCAGGGAAGCTGCTGAAGGCCTGGCTCGACGGCGAGCTCGACCCGGAGCGCGCCGAGGGCGTGGCGGCGCACGTGGCGGGCTGTCGCGCCTGCCGTTGCACCGCTCAGGACTTCCGCGAGATCTCGCGCAGGCTCCGGGCGGCCCCCGCCGGCCGCAGCCCGGTGCTCGACTCAAGCGCCATCATCGAGCGCGCCCGGGACGCGGGCCGCGAGGAGGCCGCCTGCGTGCTGGCGCTGAAGCGCGTGGCGCTCATGGCCGCCGCCGTGCTCCTCTTCGCCGTGAGCGCGGACCTCTGGTCCACGACGCACGGAGGCCGCGCCTCGGAGGGAGATGAGCCGTCGGCCGGGATCGACAGCGTGCTCGAGCTTGCCGTGAGCGACCCCGTCTGGAGCTACGAGACCGAATGAGGCTCTGGATCCTCCTCTCGTCCATCGTGGTCTTCGCCGCGGGCGGCGCCGTGGGGTGGCTCGCCTCGCGGAGCGTGCCGCCGCCGTGGGGCGGGCACGGGCCCGGCGGACCCTTCCGGTGGTTCGGGCCCGATCCCTTCGAGCGCCTGGTGACGAGCGAGGGGTTCTGCCAGGACCTGGGCCTCGATGAGCAGCAGAAGGCCGTGGTGACGTACCTCCTCGAGAGGCGCAAGAGCCGAGCGAAGGAGCTCGAGGACTCGCGCCGGGAGCTGGCGAGGGAGCTGCGCGAGGGGATCGAGGCGGTCCTGAAACCGGAACAGAGGCGCCGGCTCGAGGACATGCAGAAGGAGCGGGCCCTGAGCTGGGTCAAGCTGGTCGTGACCCAGACGGTCGCGGACCTCCGCCGGGAGCTCGAGCTCTCGCCGGCCGAGGCCGAGCAGGTCCAAGCGATCTTCCTCGACCACGAGATGGCGAAGATACCCCTTTTCCAGGAGGGAGTGGGTCGGGAAGACCCTCGGTGGGACGAGCTGCGCAAGGTGCGGGACGAGCGCATGGAGAAGGCGCTGCCCCGCGACAAGTACGAGAAGTGGCTCAAGCTCAAGGAGCAGCGGGGCCGCGGCCGGCGGGAGGGGGGCTTCAAGCGGAAGGCCGACGGCAAGGCAGGCCCCCCCGAGCCCGGCCCTCCGCCCCCTGGGCCGCCTCCGGGCCCGCCTCCGGAGGCTCCCGCGCCTCCGACCCCGTGAGCCTGCGCTGAGGAGTCTGCGCGGCGGCGGGCCTCGAGCGCGGCCCTCAGAGCCTGAGCAAGAATCCTCGCTGGCTTCGGCCGGCTACACGGCCGCGATGCTGCGTCGCAGCTCCTCAGCGTACGCTCCGCTGTACGC
>JACQVW010000260.1 GCA_016209535.1 Planctomycetota bacterium
CGACCGAGCCCGAGGCGAAGGCGTGGCTCGATCTGAAGCGGCGCAAGGGGCTTGGCCCCGTCCGGAACGTACGCGCTCCCCTCCACGAGGCGCTCGACGAATGGCTCGCGGAGCTCGAGATCCGGGGCCGAAGCGCGAACACGCTCCGGGAGTACCGCTTCCTCGTGAGCGCCTGGAAGGCGCACTTCGGGGACCGCGCCGTCTCGGGCATCACCCAAGACGACGTCCTCGAGCTCCTCTCCCAGCGCTCGAAGATTCGGGCCGCGGGTGGCAAGACGCGCAAGGCTTCGGCGCGGACGATGAACTTGACCTTGGTCCTCCTGCGGAGCTTTTTCCGCTGGGCCGTCCGCAAGGGCTCCTGCGAGGCCGATCCCACGGCGGGGCTCGACCGCTGGAAGGAGCCCAAGAGGGAGCCGCGCGTCCTCAGCCCCGAGGAGGTCCAGCGCCTCCTGCGGGCCTCGAGGGAGCCCTACGGCCTCACCATCGGGCGCCTCGAGCACCGGCCCTACGAGGCCTCGCAGACCTTCACTCCGCCCGAGAACCTCTACCCCATCGTCCTCTGCGCCTTGACGACCTGCATGCGCTACTCGAACGTGGTGAACCTCCGATGGGAGCAGATCGACTTCGAGCGCGGGGAGATCCGTCTTAGCGCGGAAGAGGTGAAGACGCGGAGCGAGCTCGCCGTCCCGATCAGCCGGGCGCTCAAGGATTGCCTCCTCTCGCTCCCCAAGGGCTCCCCGCAGGATCGCGTCTTCGGAGCGGCAAGGGGGGTGGCTCGGAGCTTCCGAAGCGCTCTCCGGCGCGCCGGGATCAAGGGAGCAAGCTTCCATGCTCTCCGCCGCACGGGCGCCACGCACCTCCTCCAACATGGGATTCCGCGCGAGGTCGTCGAGCGTCTCGGCGGCTGGCGGGCCTCCGGCGGCGTCATGATCGAGCACTACCGCGCCGTGAACATGGAGGAGCTGCGGCGGGCCGTCGAGGTCCTCGACAGGCTCGTGAGCGGCTCCACCGCCGGGGCGAAGGCGACAGCGGAGACAAGCTCATGAGGCTCCACTTCAACATCGATCGCGAGGAGGACGGCCGCTACATCGCGGAGGTGCCGGAGCTTCCGGGCGTCCTCACTTACGGCAGGACGGCGCGGGAAGCCAGGAGCGCAGCCTTGGCGCTGGCTTTCCGCGTCCTCGCGGAGGGGCTCGAGGCCGGCGAGCTGAGAGTGTACGCCAGCAAGTGCGGCCGGGTCGAGCTTCCCTTCCTCTGGGCCCAGAGGCCGAGCCGCCGAGGTCGGAGGGCTTGCCTCGAGCGGGCTCGACGAGGACACTGACACTTCCGTAGCCGGCGGCGGCCACCGTCCGGCGAACCTCGGCGGCCGGGTGCGGCGTCAACCTCCTTGCACGCCAGCCCGGCGCCGGGGGCGGATTCAAGCAAGGAGGAACCATGCGGAAGAGCAAGCGCGGCACTCGCGAAGGCGAGACCGCTCATCTGGTGGTAGATGCCACGCACGCAGAGGACCATCGCGGCATGTGGCTCAAGGAGTACTACGCGATTCTCAACGCGCATGACCCCTTCCGCCTGGAGCTCTGCCGGCTCTTCAAGAAGCACAAGCGAGCGACGATCACGCGTTGCCCGGCCTCCCCGTCAGAGATGGCTCTCAAGGAGTACCTCTCGCGCCTGGCCGACAAGGCGAAGGCCGGAGCCCGCAACCCGGCCGAGGCCCGGGCGACAGAGCGGCACCTTGTGGGCACGGGGCGCAAGGGGAGAGAGCCTCCGACGGCCATGCAACAGGACTTCAAGGAGTTCACCGAACGCTGGCAACTTCCCGCGAGCGCCTGGCGGGCGAACTGGGTTCACGCGAAGTGCCCAGACCTCTACCACAGCTTCATGGCGTGGAAGCAGGACGCGTCTGTCACCCCACGGCTCGAAGTGGGCCCTTCCATTCTAGAGATTACGGTTCGCCCTCGAACCGTGGTGCTCCCAGGCAAGGAGTTCTGCTTCGACCCCTCATTGAGCTCCGGAGCCTCGGCGCGCCGCAAACTGAAGGAGATCGTGCGGCATGTCGAGCGTGACGGGCTCACACAGATACGCGAGATCGAGAGCGAAGCCAAGCGCCACGGGTGGCGTTCCCTCGGGCCGGCGCACAAAGATCCAGCGAGCCGCCGAGATCTGCTCCGGCGCGTCTTCGAGAAAAGGATCCTCGGACACTCATGGAAGGAGATCTGGAAAGGCGACGAGGTTCGAAGCGCCCAAAAGAGCGCCGGGTCCATCGAGCGGTTGCTGGGGCTCCCACCGCGGAAGCGTGGTCGGCCGCGAGCGGAAAAGCGAACTACTTGAGGGGCAAGGCCACGGGTTCGTTTTTCGGGAGGACCCGTGCCTCTATCCTCACGGGTATGCTCGGGCTTGCTGGTGGCGCCAACTGAGAGGCGCGCGAGCCCCGGCAGCCCCCCAATGGAGCAAGGCATGAATCAGCCCGTCCTCCCTCTCGTTTCTCGGCGAGCCGCCTCGCAATTGCTCGGGATCTCCCAAACGACCTTGTGGCGTTTCGTCCGTCGACAAGAGTTGCCGTTTGTCCGTCTTGGAACGCGGCTGTTCTTCGACTCCCAGGACCTCCGTCTCTTCATCCAGCGGCACAAGTCCTCGCGACCGGTGCGCGGGCGGCGGAAACCGTCCCACGGAAACAGCGCGAGCCCGGTCTAGTCGTCGGGCTCGCGCTCTATGGCGGGAGCAGGGCGCTACGGGTTCCCCTCCTCCCGAGAAAAGAAGACCAGACCATGATTTCCAACAGCCTACCCAACCGTGCCCTCCACCGCAACCGACGGGCAACGCGCGCCCTCACCCCGCCTCACCCCCGCCGCCCGCGGCTGCACCGCGGCACAGGCTTCGAGCACATCGCGGACATCCTCGAGCGCTTCTGGAATCGGGTCGCGCGCGGGGAGGTGGGGCCATGACCCGCGCGGATCCCTCGGCCCGCAAGCGGGAGCGGCTCCAGGCGGGCCTCCGCGATGCCGTTGCGGCGTGGCATCTCGGCGACCTCGAGCCCCTTCGCGGCCTGCTCGCGTATTGCGCCTCAGAGTTCACTGGGGTGTACGTTGAGCTCGTCGAGGAACTGCAGGGCGCGATCCACAACGGCGCGTCGCCCGATCCCGTCCAAGTCCTCGAAGACCTCGACCGTCGCGGCTGCGCCGGCCCTGCAAAGCTTCTCGAGCAGATCCTCCAGGCCGTCCCGAAGCGAGGCTCGAAGGAGGAGCCGGCCCGCGCCGTGGCGGAGGCGCGGGAGGAAGAGGGCGAGGAGGAGAGCGAAATTCTCGAGGAGCCCGGCGAAGTGCCGCTCACGCTCTACATGCCGCCGTCCCTGCGGGGCTTGCCGCTGGCGGTGCGCGCTTTCGTGGAGAACGGGGCTCGCGCGTTCGGCTGTGACGTGGCGTACCCGCTCATGTCCTCGCTCGCAGTGGCCGCGTCACTGATCGGGCTCGCTCGAAGAATCCGCCTCAAGAGGGGTTGGACAGAGCCCGCAGCACTGTGGACATGCACGATCGCGCGGAGCGGCGCATTGAAAAGCCCGCCAGCCTTCGCTGCCGTCCAGCCGCTCTTCCGGATCGAAGGCCGTGAGCGGGAAGCCTTCGAGAAGCAGCACGCGGAATGGAAGAAGAGGGACCTGGTGTATCAAGCCGCGTTGACGAAATGGAAGCGCAAGCCCCATGGGGGAGATCCTCCCGCGGAACCGTCACGTCCCATCGAACGCCGGCGGGTGACGAGTGACTGTACGCTGGAACGTCTGGCCGAGCTCCTCTCCGACAATCCGCGGGGCGTCCTCGTGTTCTTTGACGAGTTGCACGCGTGGCTCGGGTCCTTCGACGCGTACCGACACGGCCGAGGCGGTGACGTCGCGAAGTGGGAGAGTCTCTACTCGGGGGCACCTCTCCGCGTTGACCGGAAGGCCACCGATCCCGCGACCGGCCGGCGCTCCGCAATCTGTCTCGAGCGCGCCGTCGTCAGCCTCCACGGCTGCATCCCGCCGGACGTCCTGAAACGGAAACTCACTCCCGACGTTCTCGACGGCGGGCTGTTCGCCAGGCTCCTCGTCGCATTCCCGCCGCCGGCCCCTGGTCTGTGGACCGACCATGAGATCGCGCCCGATGTTGAGGCCGCGTACCGCGATGTCCTCGAGCGGCTGGCGACTCTCGAGCTGGGCCGAGACGCGGAGGGGAATCCAGAGCCGGTGGATCTCGACGTGAGCCGCGAGGGGAAAGCGGTCTTCCGGGCTTGGGTGGACTCCTGGGCCGAGAAGACCTCCGACCTCGACGGACCCATCGGCGCGGCGGCGGGGAAAGTCCGAGGTGTCGTTGCAAGACTGGCGCTGGTTGTTCACTTGGCGACATGGGCGGAGTCCGGGGCGCCGGAGCCCGGCCCGGTGACCGAGGACGCGATCCGGACGGGGATTGCCCTCGCCGAATGGTTCTGGCGGGAAGCCCGGCGCACTTACCGGGCCGTCCTGGGGCGGGGAGCGACCTTGCCGGCGAAGCTCCTGAGGTTGGTCCGCTGGGTGGAGGCCCACGGGGGCGAGGCCAAGCCCCACGAGGTCGCGCGAGGCATGCGTGACCACAAGGGAGACGCCGACCACGCGGAGAGGGATCTCATGGCCCTCGTCGCGCACAAGCTCGCGGTGATCGTGCCGGCCGAAGGCGCCGCAACGGGACGGCCTCCGGCACCCCTGTTTCGGCTGGTGTCGATGGGCTCTTGTCTCCTAAACGCCAAGATTTCGGCGCAAAACCGGACTTTAGGAGACACGACCCAGGACGAGAGCCTCAACGACCCCATCGCGGAGGACCCCGAGGAGCTGGTCGAGTGGACCCGATAGCCCTCCTCCTCGAGGCCCGCACCGCCGGGCTCCGGGTCTCCTCCGCCGAGGGGCGCCTCGTGATCCGGGGACCCCAGTCCGCCGAGGGACTTGCGCTCCGCCTCCTCGAGGCCAAGCCTTCCGTCCTCGAGGCCCTCCAGGACCCCCGCCGGGCGGCCTACGGGGCCTGGGAGCAGGTCCTCGGCGAGGTGGCCACGCTGTGGGACCTCCGCGCCCAGGAGGCCCGCGCCCTCGGCCGGGACCCTGCCTGGCGGGACGACCTCGCCGACATGGGGAACGCCGCGGCGGGCATCCTCGCAGCCCGGGACGCCGAGACCCTCGCCCGGGCCCTCGAGGCCATCGAGGGCTGGAAGGCGGCCTGGCTCGCGCTCCTCACGTGACGGGCTCCCCGAGCCTCCCCGCCAGGCCCGCCCGCGGGTACCATGGCGCTCCAGGGCCGGGGCACGGGGTCCCCGGCCTGCTCACCCTGGGTCAACCCCGCCGAAAGGGTCCAGCCATGCGCAAGCTCCTCCTCGTCTCGCTCGCCGCCTTCACGGGCTCGGTCCTCGCCGTCCTCCTCCTTGGCCTGCCGCTCGGCGTCCGCGCCGGAGGTCGTGCCACGCCCTCGGGCAACGGGGATGTCAACGGCGACGGCACCATCGACATCGCCGACGCGGTCTACACCTTGATCTATCTCTTCAAGGGAGGACCGGCCCCTGTGGGGTGCGCGGACTCGCCTGAACTTGTGGCTCGGCTCGTAGAATTGGAAGCCGAGCTCGCGAGGAAGTCCGCAACACTGGAAGGATGTTCCGCTGAACTGTCCTCTCTCCATGTTGCATTGGCAGAATGCTCAGATGGATTGGCCTCTCTCCAGGCTGAGCTGGCCGCAAAGGACACCAAGGTGACGACTTGCCAGTCGGACCTGTCTGACTGCAGCACAAGTCTGCGTGATTGTATCCAGTATCATTCTCTGCCCGACACAGGTCAGACGAAGTGCTATGACGAGAACGACGCAGAGAGCCCCTGCGACAGCGCGACCTGCCAGGGCCAGGACGGCTTCTACGCGACGGGTTGTCCAGCGGAGGCCCGCTTCGTCGACAACGGGGACGGGACGGTGACGGACAACTGCACGGGTCTCATGTGGCAGAAGGACACGGCGGACGTGAACGGGGATGGGCGGCTCAGCCAGGAGTGGGACGGTGGGGACGCTGTCCCGTGGTGCGATGCTCTGGCCTACTGCGAGAGCCTGACCTTCGCTGACCACGACAACTGGCGGCTCCCGAACGTGCGGGAGCTTCAGAGCATCGTGAACTACGGGCGGGACGATCCTCCGCTCGATCCGGTGTTCGGCGCGGCGGCCTTCACGTTTCACTGGTCGTCTACGTCCCACGCAGTCGACCCCGTCTATGCGTGGCGCGTCAGCTTCGGCGCCGGCGAGGTCTACGGCGAAGACAAGGTCAACGGCTATTACGTCCGCGCCGTGCGCAACGCCCCATGATCCTGAGCCCTCGCCGTCCGCGGCCCGTGACGCAGGGCTCCCCGCTCGAAACGCTTTGCCTGAGTGAGCGCGGAGGCGACGAAGAGAGCGTGAGGGCGACAGTCAGGAGGGCGCGTGCTCGCCTTTGGTATCCTTTGACTCCGTTTGCTCTGGACCATGGCCCAAGAAAAACACCGAGTTTGGTGCGCTCGGCCAGGCGAAGCGGGAGACCTTCCCAGTGGCTCGATTCCTCGGCTGGATATCCCAGTGGGGAGATCCAAGCCCGGGGCGACGCGCAAGGTGGTCACCTCCGCTGCTGTTGAAGCATAATCTCCCCAGCGGTTGGTGCATACGGGCTAGGAACATGCTCGATCTCGATCCTCTGCTTCTCGCCGAGAATCACCCGACGCCGGCTTTCCCGATCCTGTTGTTCCAAGGTCTCCTTGAGCATGGTCCGCTGGGCAGCGATTCGCTCTTTCTCAAGTTGCTCCTGGCGACGTAGGGCTGCCATTTGTTCCTGGTGCACCATCCACTGGAGGCGTTGCTCCGGGCTTAGCGAAGCCAGGAAGGCCGCCTCTTCGGCAGCCGCCTTCGCCAGGAGTTCGCGCTCCGCTTGCGCTGTTCGTCTCGCTTCCTCTTGCCCAACTCGCTCCCTTTCCTGTCTGGCGCGAATGGCGGCTAGATCCGCTGCATGCCGCTCCATACGCTGTCGCTGTAGCTCAGGATCACGGCTTGCAATGCGGTACTGTCTCTCGATGCCTTCGATGATCCCCTGGACGCGGCTTCGCTCAGCGTAGAGGTCGTCAAGATGCTCAGGCCCGTAGGAGCATCCGCTGGCTATAATGGCGACGATGACGCACAAGGCTCGAAGATTGGGTCCCGCGTTCTGCATGCGGATCTCTCCCCGTGAGGAATTCTTCAGTCGTGAGTTGATCCCTTCCCAGAGCTGAATCTCTGAGCGCCGACGACAGAAGTCTATCCACGGCCCGAGGCGTGGGCAATGGTCACCCCTTGGCCTTGTCAGGGCCCGAGCGGCTTCGGACACAGGATGTTCTTCTGAGGTCGGCCACACTGGGACCCGCGCTTCCTTTCCGCCCTACCCGCCTGGCGTGTCTGCAGGCACGAATTCCACCGTGAGGGTGCAGCCGACCAACCAGAAGGGTAGCTCGTCACCCCCCGTCTCACCACTCCAGGGGCAGATGAAAACAAGCTCATGGTCACCAGAGATGGTATACGGCGCGGTCCACTCCCAGAGAAATCTGGCCTGGATAGATTCGTGCCAATAGGCGTAAAGTCGATGGTTCTCGCCATCGATGAACAGTTCGATGGGGCACGACTCGTTCCTCGTCCAAGACCCCTCCAAGCGAATCAGCAGATGTCCTGGGCGTTCCGTCGGGAATCGTATTCGCTCGGCGTCGATCGTTCCTCCAAAGAGAATGAGTGGTGGGTCGCCGCTGCCCGGGTCTGGACCCAGGAGGGCCAACCCGAATCGGTTCCCCTGTATTCGCCGAAGCTTGACGTAGGCGTTCGACACGAGGAGCACGTAGTTCCCGCCGATCTTCTCGAACTGGTCCTTCAGCGTCGCGAGGTCCGCGGCGGTGTCCGTCACTCTTGCGGGCAGATTCTCAAGCGGAACGATCTTCTCTTCAAGAAGGCTCACCCGCGCCAGTAGCTCCGGCGTGTCCGCGCACGCGACCGGCTCCGGCCCGCCCTTGAACAAGTGTAAAAGGAGGTACACCGCGTCGCTCACGTCGATTGCACCGTCGCCGTTCGTGTCCCCGTTCTGGGCGGCCGTTGCAAGGCCGCCGCCCGCCCGGACGGACAAGTTGAGAGCGACTGCGAGCGCGCCGAGCGCGAAGCCGAGGACCAAGGGGACCGCGAGGCGGAAGGTTCGCATGGGGGACCCTTTCTACGAAGAAAGACAAGGACCCAGTGGGTGAACAACCGGAGTCCACGGTAGCCGCGCGGCCGCCACCGCGCAAGAGGGCAACGCCCTCGGTGCCGCTTCGAGCCCCGACACCCCAACCTTCTCGCGTACGCTGGCCTCGGCGGTCTCTTCCCCGCGGCCCGGCCCCTACGCCCGACAAGCTCGGCTCCGAGGCGTACGGGATCTGCCTTGAGTAGCCCCTGACCCCCTCGACGTACCGGCTACTGGGGGAGTTTCTGCTCAAGAACCCGGCCGACGGTGCGGCGGCGAGGGGTGCTACAAAAACAGCACCGCCGGACCTACCGCTTACCGTCGTACACCCTCCAGTACGCGCGGAGCTCTTCGCGGTGAACGCCCCGCCAGCGAGCGAAGTAGTCGCGACGGCGCGGGTACCTGCGGCGGTCGCGGCCGCTGAGGGTGTCGAGGCAGCTCGCGCACAGCCCACGCCCCTTGTGGGGAACGGTGACGCGCTTACAGCGGAGGCACCGAGCGTTGAGCCCACGAGCGCCTCGGCGTCGCCATGCGGCCGTGGCGTGGCGGGCCCTGGCCGTCGGGGGCTCTGGTTTCTCCGGTGCCGGGGGCGGCGGTGGCGGCGAGGGCTCGGGGCACCGGGTGCGCAGGTAGGCGAGGCCCGCCTCTCGATCGCGCTCTGCCTCGAGCCGAGCTTCCTGCGCGTCGATTCCCTGCCAGTAGCTCAAGTAGTCCTGAAGGTTGTTCACGCGGACCATCTTCCGCGGACGGGGGCCGCCCGTCCACCGCGCTCATGGCATGTGTGCTGAAAGTAAAGTGCCCCTGGAGAAGAATGCAGAGAGGGGCGGATACCCCTCCGGCCCCCTGGGCGGGGTGGACCAGTCGACACC
>JACQVW010000244.1 GCA_016209535.1 Planctomycetota bacterium
GACCCCACCGTGGGGCCCCTCATGGCGGCCTGGGGGCTCGTGGACATGTCCGGACGGGTGCCTCCGGACGAGGATATCGATGCCCTCCTCGAGGCGCGGGGCATGGACCGCGTTCTCGTCGACGAGGAGGCGGGCACGGCCCGCTTCGATCGCCCGGGCGTGATGGTGGACCTGGGCGGGATCGGGAAGGGCTACGCCGTCGACCGGGTCGCCCGGGGCCTCAGGGACCGCGGGATCGAGGCGGGCGCAGTGATCTCGGGCCGCTCGAGCATCGTCGCCTGGGGCCGGCCGCCCGGCGAGGACCGCTGGGCCCTCGACGTCGTGCACCCCGAGGACCCCGAGGAGGCCCTCGGCACGATCCTCGCCGAGCCGGGGGCCATCTCCTCCTCCGGGGCCTACGCCCGGCGCTTCGTCCGCGGCGGGAAGGAGTACGGCCACGTCCTCGACCCGCGGACGGGCCGTCCGGCGCGGAAGATCCGGGGCTGCACCGTCTGGACCGAGAGCGCCGTCCTCGGCGACGTCCTCTCGACGGCCCTCTTCGTCCTGGGGCGCGAGGCCTTCGAGAGCGGCGGGTGCGCGGCGCGGCTCGCCGAGGCGTGGGTGCCGCCCGACGGCGCGGCGCGCGTCTCGGCCCTGCTCGTCGAGGAGGACCCGGGAGTTTGGGGCGGGCTCCGCACCGGCTGCTTCCATATCGGCGAGCCCGCGTTTACACTGGCGCCTTCCGGAGAGTGAAAGGCAAGTTCTTCACGGAGCCACCATGGGATCTCAAGGCACGAACGGGGGCGGGGAGGGGGCGGTCAGCCGCCGCGAGTTCATCGGTAGCGCGACCCTCACGGTGGCGGGCGTGGCCACGGGGCTCTCCTACTACTTCTCGAGGCCGAGCCGGCACGACTACTCCGAGTTCCTCAAGCCCGAGAGCCAGGTGCGGCTCGCCTACATCGGCGTGGGGAACCGCGGCGGATCGCTCCTCCGCAGCTCGCTCCAGGCGCCGGGCTGCTTCCCCGTGGCCGTGGCCGACATCCGCGAGGCGCAGCGGAAGGAGTTCGTGGACAAGATCAAGAAGGAGTCGCAGACGCCGCTCGAGGAGACCTACCAGCCGGCCGACTACGCCGACTACCGCCGCGTCCTGGACCGGAAGGACGTCGAGGCCGTGGTCATCGCCACGCCCCACTACCTCCACGCGCCCATGGCCATGGACGCGCTCGAGGCCGGCAAGCACGTCTACTGCGAGAAGGCCATGGCCTACACGATCAAGGAGAACCAGGACCTCGCCCGCCTCGTGCGCGCGAAGGGGGACCTGGTCTTCCAGGTGGGCCACCAGCGGCGCTACTCGCTCCTCTACCAGCGCGTGAAGGAGCTGATCCAGGCGGGGGCCATCGGCGAGGTCGCGGCGATCCGCGCCCAGTGGAACCAGAACCAGGTCGAGCGCCGGCCTTGCCCCGACCCGGTCCTGGAGAAGATCATCAACTGGCGCCTCTACAGCGAGTTCTCCGGCGGCCTCACCACGGAGTTCGCGAGCCACCAGGTGGACGTGGCGAACTGGATGGTCGGCACGCACCCGGACTCGGTGTGCGGCTACGGCGGCGTCGACTGGTACCAGGACGGCCGCGACACCGCCGACAACGTGCACATCCTCTTCGACTACAAGGTGCCCATCCCCGGGTCGAAGGGGGAGAACGGCGGCCCGCGCTACCGCCACGTGAAGCTCGCGTACACCTCGATGATGCAGAACGCGCACCTGGGGCCCTCGGAGCTCATCCTGGGGACCCGCGGAACCCTCGAGGCGTGCCTGTCGGGCGGCGCCGAGCTCTTCAAGGAGAAGGTCGCCCTGGAGGAGGAGGCGGCCCAGCTCGCCGCGAAGGCCGGGAAGCCCGGGGGCGCGAAGAAGGCCCTGCGAGCCGGCGCCACCATCGCGCCGTCGTGCCTCAAGCGGCCGAAGGGCGAGCTGGTGGAGGTACCGGAGGACAAGCGGCACTGGGTGAAGTTCACGAAGCCCCTCGAGGGCGCCTACGACACGGGGGAGACCTTCCTCGCCGTCGGGGCCTTCCTCGACACGATCCGCGCCAAGCGGGCCGGGAGCGACGTCACGGAGATGCTCAAGGCCAGCGTCACCGTGGGCCTCGAGGGCGCCGTGCCGTGCCTCATGGCCAACATCGCCATGCGCGAGAACCGCACGGTCCACTGGAGCGAGTTCTTCCCCGAGGAGACCGCCTCCGCCGGGGGCACGGACGCCGCGGGGGAGCCGAAGCGGGGAGGCTAATCCTCTACCTTCTCGGGCTCCTCCGGCTTCTCGAGCTTCTCTTGCTTCGCCGGGGCCTCGGGCGCGGGCTTCGGGTCGGCTTCCTTGGGCGGCGGCTCGGCGGGAGCCGGCGTGGGCGCGGGCTTCGCCTCGGGCTCCTTCGGCGGCGGATCGGCGGGCGGAGGGGCCGGCGGCGACGGCTTCGGCTCCTCCTTGGGCGGAGCGGGCGGCTCGGCGGGCTTCTCGGGAGCGGCCTCTGCAGGCTTTTCTGGTTCCGCTGGCTTCTCTGGCTCCGCAGGCTTCTCGGGGGGCGCCTGGGCGGCTGCGATCTTCGCGAAGGCGTCGATCACGAGGTCGGCCTGCCAGGGCTCGAGGACGCCGGCAATGCTGTAGAGCGGCGCTCCGCGGGCATCGAAAAGCACCGTCAGCGGGAACATCTCCCGGAAGACCTCCTCCTCCTCGTCCTCGGCGCGCTGCTTGCCCTTCTGGGAGTCCTCGAAGTTCCGCCAGGCTTGGGCGCGCAGCGGCAGGTACGCCGCGCGGTCCACGACGGCGACGAGGATCTCCGCGACGCCGAGCCGCTCGAGCCAGGCCCGCGCCTGCCGGAGCTCCCGCTCGTCGAGGGGGTAGTACTCGTAGAGCACGAGCCCGACGGCGACGCGCTTTCGGGCCTTCTCGAGGACCGGCGCGTAGGTCGCGAGGCGGTCGTCGTCGAGCCTGGCGACGGCGACCCAGGTCGCGCGGCCCGGCTTCCAGAAGGGCTCGCCGCCGAGGGTCTTCAGGTCGCGGGCCCAGGGCTCGGGCGGGGACTTCTGCCCCGTCTCGAGGCCGCGCTCGAGGGCGCCCTCGAAGTCCGCCCGCATCTTCTCGGCGAGGTCCCGCTTCAGGCCATCCAGGAGGGCCTTGAAGTCCTCGCGCTCCCTGAGCCCGGCGAGCTCCGGCGCCTCCTCGATCTCGAGGGCGTTCCTGTAGCCGAGCTCCACGGCCTCCTTGAGCTTCGCGAAGGCCTCGTCGTTCCGCCCCTCGTGGCCAGCGATGAGGGCCTGGTAGAAGGTCGCGTAGACCTTGAGGACCGCGTCTCCGGTCTCGAGGGCGAGCTGACAAAGCTTCGGGAGCCTCTCGGGCTCCCACTGGTTCGTCTTGCGGAGGCGGTAGAACCGCTTGACGATCGTGCCCCTGCCGCTAAGCGCCTTCCCGTCCCACAAGAAACCGACCTGCGCGCCCCCCCCCGCCCCC
>JACQVW010000255.1 GCA_016209535.1 Planctomycetota bacterium
CCCCGATCGGCGTCACGACGCCCTCTTCGAGCGCGCGCAGCACTTTCGCCTGCGCCGCCGGGCTCATGTCCCCCACCTCGTCGAGGAAGAGCGTGCCGCCGTCGGCCGTCACCAGCACCCCTTCGTGGTCCGCCTCGGCGCCCGTGAAGGCGCCCCGCACGTGTCCCAGGAGCTCGCCCTCCACCAGGCTCTCGGGCGCGGTGCCGCAGTGGAACGTGACGAAGGGTCTCGCGGACCTCGTCGACGCGGCGTGGACGGCCCGGGCGAGGAGGCTCTTCCCGGTCCCGGTCTCGCCCTGGATGAGGACGGGGAGGTCCGAGCGCGCGAGGCTCCGGACCGTCTCGAAGAGGTCCTGCATGTCCGGGTTGGTCGAGAGGAGCCCCTGGAAGAGCTCCGGCCGGCCGCCGCGCCCCTCCAGGACGCGCGCCAGCCGCGCCTCGCCGGCCACCGGCGGCTCGTCTCGGGAGCCCGCTGCCGTCCGCTCGTCTGTGGCGCCCGTCCCCGCCGGCTCGCCCCCGGCGCCCGCCGCCGCCCAGGCGCCCTCCTGCGCGGGCCGCGAGGCCTCGCGCCCGCGGCGAGGCCGCTCCCGGATCTCGAGGGCCAGGGCCGCCAGGGCGGCGAGCCCGCACACCGCCTCGTCGTCCTCGGCGGGCGGCTCGAGGGCGGCGAAGCGGTGGTCCGCGTAGATCCCGCCCCGCACCTCGCCCCGCGCCGCGAGCGGGATCACGAGGATGGACCTTGCCGTCGGCTTCCCCTCGAGGGCCTCCTCGGCCCGGTAGCGCCTGTCGCGGCGCGCGTCCTCCACGAAGACCGTGTCCCGGGTCGCGACCATCTTCCGGACCGCGTGGTGGCTCATGCGCTCCCCGGGACGCGAGATGTCCTCCTCGTCCCGCGTGCGCGCGGCGAGGACGCTGAAGCCGCCGCGGGGCCTGAGGCTGAACAGGAAGGCGCGCTCGCAGTCGATCCTCCGTGCGAGCGCGTCGAGGATCTCCGAGAAGACCTCGCGGCCGGGGGTCGCCTCGGCGATCCTCGCGAGGAGCTTCACGATCGGTGGATAGGTCTTCAGGGCAGCCGCCCTCCTTGGACGGGACGGTTGTCGATTATCGCCCCCCCGACGGGGTCACTCCCCGATGAACTTCCTCGTGAGCGTCTTGACGAAGAAGTGCTCGAGCGGCCTGAGGAGGCGCAGCCTTCGCTCCGAGCCGGTGACCTCCACCGAGGCGACCCTCTCGACCTCCCGGCCGTCCGCCACGACGCGCATGCCACGCTTCGGGAGGTCCGTGGCGGCGAACCCTATCCGGCTCCTCAGGGGCAAGGTCAGGGAGAACTGGACCGAGTGGAACGGCGAGGCCCGGTGCGGGTAGAGGGGCGTGAGCACCATGGCCTCCACGGATGGGTGGAGGACGGGGCCTCCGGCGGCGAGGCTGTAGGCCGTCGAGCCCGCGGGTGTACAGAGGACGAAACCGTCCCCGGCGTAGCGGCTGAAGGCCACCTGGTCGATGGACACCTCGAGGCGCAGGCTCTGGCGCGTCATGCGCTCGATCACGAGGTCGTTGAACGCGAGGAGCGTCACGCCCCCGCCGGCCTCGAGGGCGACCGTCGCCTCGAGGAGGGGGTGGCGCTCCTCTCCGAAGCGGCCCGCCTGGATCGTCCCGGCGAGCCCGGAGAGGCACTCCGTGGGGTTCATGAGGAACCCCACGGTGCCGAAGTTCACGCCGAAGACCGGCGTGGAAGGGTAGTCGAGGAGCCGCAGGCTCTCCATCAGGAACCCGTCGCCTCCCAGGACGACGATGATGTCGGCCATGGCCGCCCCGGCCTCGGGGAAGGCGCCCGGCCGGTCCCCCACGTTCAAGCCCGCGCGCTCCAGCTCCGGGACCAGGCGCACCGCCGCCTCCCGGGCCGGGGGGCTTCCGGGGTTCGCGAGGAGGAGGACCTTCCGCGCCGCGAGCCGCGTCTCGCTCATGGGGCCGCCTGGGTCGCCCGGGTCGCCTGGGTCGCCTCGGCGTTCCTCCGCGCCCGCCGCGGCCTCCTCTCGCGCGACCCCAGGAGGAGCCATTCCGAGATCTCACCGCGCCCCTTTCCATCGAGCACCCGGTACCGCCGCTTCCCCTTCGCGCCGCCCGCGGAGCGATCCGAGTCGCTGCAGAAGCGCTTGTGGAGGACCGTGCGCATGTCACGGTCGAAGGCGAAGGACCGCGTGCCGGCGAAGCGCGACAGGATGGCCCCCAGCTCCTCGCGGGTGAGCAGCCCCTCCTCGTTGTAGCTCACGAGCACGTGGTCCGCGCGGGCAGAGAGGATCAGGTCCGTCATGGCGCTCAGGACGTTCTCCCCGCGGCGCGCGGCGCAGGGCGGCACGCAGTAGGCCGACTTGAGGCCATCGTAGGGCTTGAGGCCCGTCTTCCCGTAGAGCGCGGCCTCGTAGGCCTCGAGGTCCTCGACCTCGTGGTGCTCGGCGATGATCTCGAGGATGTGGTAGTTCGCGCCGTACTGCCGCTTGTTGTAGGGCGGGTCGATGTAGAGGACATCGCCCCGGAGCTCCCGGACGAGCTCGTTGGAGTCGCGGCGGAAGGCCTCGTGCTCGAGGGGGCTCTCGATCACCTCGGGGACCTCGAGGCGGATCGGCGCGAGCGCGCTTCGCTGCCAGGTCTTGAGGTAGGCCCCGTACGTCCCGGAGATGTTGGCCACTCTGTCCGCCGCGTCGAGGAGGGCCGCGAGGACCAGGTGGAGCTCTCCCCGCGACAGGAGCCCCTCCTCGTGGTTCTCGCGAAGGAACCCCAGGACCGCGTCGATGCGCCTGCCGATCTCGTCGCGGAAGTACATGCGCCCCTTCCCGCCGCCGGGGCAGAAGCTCCGGAAGATCAAGCCCTCGCGCGGCGGAAGCTGCCGGCCGACGAGGTGGATCACCTCGGCGAGGGGGACCGGGTCCGAGGCCGGGGCCCCGAGGGCGGTGAGGACCGGCTGGACGGCGAAGCCGCGCCGGAACTCGGCCGACCGCAGGGTGCGCCGGTGCTTCTCGCGCACGGCCTCGAAGGGAGGGTAGGCGTTGACCTCGAGGGCCGCCACGGCCTGGGCGTGGCAGGCGGCCATGTGGTCGTTCGCGATGACCCGGAAGCCGAGCCGCTTGAAGTGCCGGGCGACGCTCGCCGTCCCCGAGAAGATGTCGATGAACGTGCCGCCGCGGACCCCGCGGTCGCGAAGGAACCCCTCGATCTCGGCGAGGAGCCGCGTCTTGTTGCCGATGAGGCGCATGGGGACCCGGGTGATCGTACCGGGATCGCGGGATTCATCAAGGCGCGCCCACTCCAGGACGATAAGGAGCCTCCGTTGAGAAGCCGAAGAGGAGTTGCTCGACGCCAGCCGCCTTCAGCCTAGGACCCGGCGTGAACTTGAGCTCCGGGACCTCGCCAGCCGCGATTTCCTTGATCGCTGCGAAGATGTCCTCCTCAAGCCAGCCCTCCATGAAGCGGACGGCCGAGAGCACGGCGTATTCGCGTTCGAGCTCGACCGCCAGCCAATTACGCTGGAGCTGCTCGGCGGCGACGCCGGTGGTGTTGGAACCGGAGAAGATGTCCACCACCACGTCGCCTGGGTCCGTGAGGAACTTAATGAAGAACGCCGGCAGCTCTTCGGGGAAGCGGGCCGGGTGGCTCTCCTTGCCCAGGAGCTTGCAGGTCCTGAGGTAGTGCGAATTGCTGTCTGTGTTTGGGATCTGCAGCAAGTTCGAGGGGATGGCCCCGCCGTTGTCCTTGGCAAACGCGGCGGCGATGTCGTGGCCCGAGGGCCGGTCCTTGGGCCTGTAGAACTTGCTGGGGTTCTTCAGCAAGGTCTTCATCCGGTCGGAGTACGGCACCAGCACCCGGGTGACGTCAGCTTTCGGCGCTTCAGTCTTCGAGAACCACCAGACCGGGTTCACCGCGTCCTTGACGCGGACCTTGCGCTTGTTGACCCACTCGATCGGCGAGGGAAGCTTCGCCGGGTTGTACCAGAAGAACTCTTCGGCGAGGTGGTAGCCGAGCGTGTCGCAGAACTCCAGCAGGACTCGGAAGTTGTAGAGCGAGCGCACCGGCTTGCCGCGCTGGTAGGCCCCGCCGATGTCGAGGACGAAGCTGCCGGTGTTCTTGAGGACCCGGTGCGCGGCGCGCCCGAACTCGGCCAGCCACGCGACGTAGGCCGACTGTTCCTCGTTGCCGTACGTCTTCTGCCGCAAGAGCGCAAACGGCGGGCTGGTGACGATCAGGTCCACCGAAGCCGCCGGCAGCAGCTCCAGGATCTCCCGGCTATCGCCGCAGACCTGGAAGCCCCGGCGGGTCCGGTAGACGTGCGTTTCCTTCGGCAACCTAAACATGGGGTTCTCCTGCGGGAAAGACCGCGCCGGGGTTGAGCTCCCAGCGGCGGGCAATCCAGCTTTCGACAAACGACCACAGCACGCTGACGGCGTAGTGGAGCTGTGGCGCCCTATCTTGCAGATCGGCGATGGCCGTCGCAACAAGTTCCCGGGGCAGGTGTCCGACGAGCCACACCACCCAGGGGGAAGGCGTCGGCGCCCGCAGCTCGTCGACCAGCTTCGTGATGACCGCCTCCGGTAGGGGCTGCTGCTGCCGGATCGCCTCGGCGCACCCTGCGGCGACATCGGTGCTCGCGTCGCGGATGCCCGCCAGGAGGATCGGCAGCGCCGGCCCGCCAACGGAGATAATGCCCTCGAGGGCCTCCTGGCGAATGGCCCGGTCAACGTCGGCGAAGGCGCGGATGAGGCGGTTCGGTTCGTGGCGTCTGCGGCCGGCACGCGGCCGAGGCACCAGGCGGCGGCGCTGCGGAGGAAGTACGGCTGCTTGGCGGCAGCCAAGATCCCGGCGAGGAGCTCCACCGCGGCTGGGGTGCCGACTTCCCCCAGGGTGATCACAGCCTCGAGCTGAGTTTGTGGGTCGGTGCCGCGGAGGAACGGCGTGAACAGCGCCTCGGCCGGTACTGCGCAGACCGCCGCGAGGTACGACGCGCCCTCGAGCCGGATGTACACGTCCTCTTCGCCGTCGTTGGCGAGGTCGGTCACGGCTTCACGGTAGGCTGCTTCGGTACGGACACGCGCGAGCTTGACGCCTGTGTACCGCTGGGTGCGCTCCCGGGACCTGAGGAGCTCCCGGATGTGGTTCTTCTGCAGCCTACCCGGGCAGGCGAGCTGTGCCGACGGGAGCGGCGGTACGGCCGAGGCGATCACCTGGTTCTCGGCGACCGCCTGGCCGGCGGCGACCGCGAGCTTCTGCCCCGCGCCGATAGTCCAGGTGTAGCGGTGCTGGTCGGAAGCACGGACGACGGCAACCTTCTTGCCCTCGATGGCCTCCACGAGGCCGGCGCGGGTGGAGAACGTCGCCGGCCAGGCGACGGTCGTCTCGGAGCCCTCCGTTACGCCCTTGGTGCTCGTCCGCGTGTGCGGCGTGGCGCGAAAGCACCGCACGAGGAAGTAGTTGATCGCCCCGACGGTCTGCCACTGGACCCAGCTGCGTTCGTGCCAGTACGACGTGTCCGGGCCGAGGCGGTTGGCCGTCCAGAGCGCCTCGCGGACCACCGTGCAGACCGGGAAGGCGATGCAGTCACCGTCCACCATGCCGAAGTCCCAGGCCCGCTCGGCGTCCGTCGGGCTGTGGGACATGGAGAGGTCGGCGGCGGTTTTCGCGCGGCTCTCGATCTGCAGGCCACAGCGGGTGCAAACCAGATCAGGGATGCGGACCCGCTTGCGCTTGACGTCCTTCCAGAGCTTCGTGTCGGTGGAGCCCCGCTCCAGCTCGACGGCCTGGTGGCCGTGCCGCCGGAGATCAGCGCAGACTGCGCGGGTACCAACGGCGCCAATCGCGATCTTGCGAAAGAAACTGGCATCGGGTTTGAAGGCGAGTCTCGCCATGCTTCTCTTCACTCCACCCCCGGCCAGTCTTCAGGAACCGGCCGAAGACCCCGATGGGGCCGCAAGACAAATCCAGTTACGGCTCCACAGTATCAGGGTTGTCAAACCGTGACAAGCAAGGAGAGCTCGGACGATCAGGCCAGAGCCCGGACCTGAAGTACGCCCCGCCGGGCTACAGGCCCTGAGGCCCCCGCGAGCTCCGGCCCCTCGCTTGCCCCCTCACCGCCCCACGAGCCCCGGCAGGTCCCGCGCCACGGCCAGCGCCGCGTGGTCCCCCAGCTCGGGCCAGAGGGCCGAGGGGAGAACCTCGAGCCCTCGGCGAAACGGAGGCCACAGGCGCCTCGCGAGGGCCTCGCGGAGGGGGGCGAGGAGCAGGTCCCCTGCGGCCGCCGCGATGGTCCCGAGCACGATCCGCTCCACGTCGGCGATGTAGACGAGGTTCGCGAGGCCCATGGCGAGGTACTCGGCGGTCTCCCGGAGGAAGTCCCGCGAGAACCGGTCCCCCGCCCGTGCCCGCTCGACGACCTCCTTGGCCGTGGAGGGGAGCGACGGGTCGCGCTCCCTGAGCGGCGCGAGACGGCGCGCCATGCCGGCACCGCTCGCGTAGGCTTCGAGGCAGCCGCGGTTCCCGCAGCCGCAGGGGAGGCCGTCGGGCACGATCACCTGGTGCCCCGCCTCGCCGGCGAGGCAGCGGGCGCCGCGGTGGAGCCTACCGCCCAGGATCAAGCCCGCGCCGATCCCCGTCGAGAAGGTGAGGAAAGCCAGGTCCCGCACGCCGCGGCCGGCCCCGTGGAGCCACTCGGCGACGGCGCAGGCGTTCGCGTCGTTCTCGATCCAGGCCGTCACGCCGAGGCGTTCCGAGAGGATCCGTGCGATGGGCACGTCGACCCAGCCCGGGAGGTTCGGGACCGAGAGGATCACGCCGCGCTCGGGGTCGAGGGGCCCACCGCCGGAGATGCCGATCGCGGCCGGCTGGGGCGCTTTGCCCCCGGTGCCCGCAGCACCCAGGAGCCGCCCCGCGGCCGCCGCGATGCGCTCGACGTTCGGCCCGGGGCCGCCGGGAAGCGTCTCCCAGCGCTCAACGCCGGCCCTCGCCGGCGCGCCGCCCGGGGACTCGCTCCAGAGGCTCACGGAGACCTTCGTCCCGCCCAGGTCGACGCCGAGGTACCAGGTCGCGCGCGCGGTCATGGACGGCGATCCTATCACACCCTGCTCCACGCCGCCGCGCCCCGTCACACCCCGCCACGCCCCGCCACACCGGGTCGTGCTGCTCGCGGGGGGAGAAGGCGGCGGCACCGAGCGATTCCTGATGGAACCCAACCCTTTGTCGGGGTTGAATCGATCGTCGTGGTCTCCCCTTCGTGTTCGGCCTCGGCCCCCTCCGGGGCGCGCCCCAGAAGCTCAGCGATTCAGTCCCACCAGACCGACAGAAGCCCGTGCTCCCGTCGGCCGGTCCCGAGAGCACGGTCGATGTCCGCCTGCTCCTCGAAGACCTGGACTTCGCCTCCCCAGTCCTCCTCCTCGATGATCCGTGCCAGCTCGCGAGCGTCCTGACGTGTCCCGGACAGGACGAACAGTGTGTCGGCATTCCAGAAGTTCTGGGACAGGTCGCGCAGCTTGATCAAGCCGGACATCAGCAGGTGGCTCGGCTCCGCGTAGTTCGGCAGACCGGGCCGATCCAGCAGGACGGCCAGCCAGAGCTCGCGGTGTTTGAGGAGGCTCGCATGGACTCGTTCCCCCTCCAGGGCGTTGAAGCTCGTCCGGCGCACGAGCTCCAGTTGGATCTCCTGAACGGTCGCATCGCGAAGGGAAGTGGGCTCGCTCATGGGTGGACTCCGTGCCGGGGGCCGAGGAGGTTCGATAGATCGCGCCACATTGTACCCTTGGGTCCCGCGGCCGGCGGCGCGCGCACGACGGGCCGACGGACTCGGGGTACATGGCCAGAACGATCGCCCGCGCGTCCTGGGACCCGGGGACCTGGGCCAGTCTGGCCGTGCGAGCGCCGCCAGCACGTTGCTCACACGGCCTTGCCGGTGGGCCGATCGCTACTCGACGGTGAAACAGGTTTCGACGGCCGTCTGGTTGCCGCTGGCCTCTCGGACCAGGATCTCCAGCTTGAGCTCCGAGCTCAGGGCGATGAACCCCGACGGGACCTCGACCTCGGTCACCGAGGGCGGCAGGTCGACGCTGAAGACAAGCTTCTCCGGCTCCTCGATCTCCACGATCACCTGGTACTTGACCACCTCGATCTCCTCTCCCGTCCTGCCGAGCTCGGGATGAGAACGCGTGACCGGGTCCCAGGTGATGACGACAGGGCCGCTGACGGACGGCAGGGGATCGGCGTCACAGTTCTCCGCCGCGGGGACTCCCGAAATTTGGCGACAGGACGGCCGCCCGCCCCGCCGTACCTCGTCACACCGGGTCGTGCTGCTCGCGGCGCGAGAAGGCGGCGGCGCCGAGCGCGAGGAAGCCGACGGCGAGCCCGGCGAGCACCCACCGCGCCGTCGAGGCGTCGATGGGCAGGAAGACCGGCGGCGGCGAGAGCGGCGCGCCCGAGCCGTAGACCATCGACGCCGTGTAGAAGCTGATCGAGACGCGCTTCAGGATCCCCGGCACGCTGCCCAGGAAGACCTCGACGAAGAACACGTAGGCGATGGAGATCAAGGTCGCGTGCCGGAAGAGGGCCGCGAGGCAGTGGAAGAACGCCACGTAGGCGAGCGAGCTCAGGAGGACGGGGGCCAGGTAGTGCGCGAGGGCGCCCTCGAGCTCGGGCCGGCCCCAGACCGTGGCCAGGAGCCAGAGGAGCACGAGCCCCCCGCCGTTCAAGACGAGGACGTGCGGCAGAACGGCGAGGAGCTTCCCGGCGAAGATGCCGGACCTCGCCATGGGCCGCGTCACGAGGTAGACGAGGCTGCGCTCGTCCCGGTCGTCCCCGATGGCCCCCGTGCCGAACATGAGGGCCACCACGGGCACGAAGAAGAGCCCCAGGAGCTTCAGGACGACGAGGTCGCCGAATCTCCGGGCGCTCCAGGTCGCGCGCACGCCGAAGCGGACGACGACCACGGCGATGAGCGCAAGCAGGATGGCCGCCAGGAGCATCTTCCGCGACCGGAGCTGCCGCCGGAACGAGTAGGCGACGAGGAAGAGGAGCGAGCGGAGGCCGGTCATCCTGAGCTCCCCCCGTCCCAGCCATGGCCGCCGTACCCGCCGTAGCCCGCGCCGCTCACGAGGTAGCCGAAGACGGCCTCGACCGAGGCGTCGAGCGCCTCGACGCGCTCCACCTCCGCCCCTTGCTCGAGCACGACGGACGGCAGCCGGCGGAAGAAGTCGCCGGCCCGGCGCACCTTCACGACCACGTCGCCGGGGCCGTCGCCACCCTCGGGCTCCCCGGCCGATGCCGGGGCCCCCAGGGCCACGCCGGCCACGGACTCGAGGCCCACGAGCGCCGCGGCGAGGACGCGCCGCCGGTCGCAGGCGATCCGCACCGTGAGCGGGTGCTCCGCGAGGAGCTCCCGGATCTGCCCCACGTAGCCCGCCGCGAGGACGCGGCCCCGGGCCATGAGGACGATCCGCTCCGTGACGGCCTCCACCTCGTGGAGTATGTGGGTCGAGAGGAGGATCGTCTTCCGCTCGCCGGCGAGATCCCGGAGGAGGCCCATGAGCTCGATCCTGCCCGGCGGGTCGATCCCCGAGAGGGGCTCGTCGAGGACCAACACCGCGGGGTCGTGGACCAGGGCCTGACTGATCTTGATCCGCTGGCGCATGCCCTTCGAGCAGGCGCGCAGCCGCTTGTCGCACCGGTCCAGCATGCCCGTGCGCTCGAGCGCCCCCTCGGCGCGCCGCCGCGCCTCGCGGCGCGGGATGCCCGAGAGGCGCGCCATGGCCGTGACGAACTCGCGGCCCGTCATCTCCTCGTGAAAGGCGTCGACCTCCGGCGAGAAGCCCACGTGCCGCCGCGCATCCGGCCGGCTCCAGACGCTCCGCCCGAAGACGAGGGCCTCCCCCACCGACGGCCGGAGCTGGCCCGTGATGAGCTTCATGAGAGTCGTCTTGCCGGCCCCGTTGGGCCCCAGGAGCCCCGTGATGCCCGGCTCGACCTCCAGCGTCACACCGTTCACGCCGATCACGGGCCCGTACCATTTCGAGACCCCTCGGAGCGAGATCGGCGGCGCCGCCGGAGTCATGGAGCTCATGGCGTCACCTCACCACGTCGACGGCGCGCACGCGCCTCCAGAAGAGCCACAGCGCCGCGGCGAGCCACGCGGCGAGGGTCAGGAGGGTGTACGGGAGCCGGTAACTGTCGTCGCGGATGCCGAAGAAGCTGTTCGAGGTCCAGCTCAGGACGGACCAGAAGCTCAGGAGCCCCCACTGCCAGACGTCCTCGCCGCGCTCGCGCGAGAGGGCGCGGAACATCTCCCCCACGAGGGGGAGGAAGACGAAGATGCCGCCCCAGACGACCACGATGGGGATCGTGCGCTGGAGGAGGGCCGCGACGCCGAGGATCAGGACCCCCGAGCCCACGCTCACGAGGAGGCCGTACCCGACGATCGACCAGAGGATCCGCTGCGAGTCCCGGAAGTAGTCCAGGCTCTCGGTGAAGGCGCCGTACTCGAGGAAGAGCATGAGGGCCGGCACGAGCGTGATCAGCGCCGTGAGCCCCGCCGCGGCGGCCAGCTTCCCGAGGAAGTAGTGCACCTTGCCCACGGGCTTCGAGAGGTAGAACGCCACGGCGCGGAAGCGGAAGTCGTTCCCGATCAGGTGGGCGCCCGCGAAGCCCAGGAGCAGCATCACGACGCCTCCCTGGAACGAGATGAAGTTGCGGTAGCTCTCCCCGGTGCCCGTGAAGATCGCGTCACGCAGAAGGCGCGGCATGCCGCCTCTCCGCTGCGCGAAGTCAGGCTGCACCTGGGCCGGGAAGGTGTTGAGGGCATAGATCAGGGCGAAGTGGAGCAGGAAGTTGAGGAGCCCGAGGAAGAGGAAGAGCCAGAAGATCCTCCTCCGGAAGATGCTCCGGAGCCCGCAGCGGGCGATGGGGATCCAGCGCAGGGCGGGGCTGCGGAGGGTCCCGTCCCAGGGGCGGTATCCGAGGCGCTCAGCCTGCAAGACCCACCTCCCGCGGCGCGCCAGCGGCCACGACGCGGCGGAAGACGTCCTCGAGCCTCTCCTCGTCGGGCACGAGGCCCCGGAGGACGGGCCCTCCGCCGCCCGCGGCCGAGGTCGCCCTTCGCGCTCCGTCGAGCTCGGCCAGGACCTCGAAGAAGCGGCGCGGCCGGAAGCCCGGCGGCACGTCGGCCACGAGCTCCGTCTCGGACGAGCCCAGGACCGGCTCCTCGCGCACCGAGACGCCCGCCTCGCGCAGCCGCGCGATGAAGGGCGCGGCGTCTCCCTCGAGCCGCAGGCGGTAGCGGCCGCGCAGGTGCGCCTTGAGGACGTCGATCCGCCCGTGGGCGAGGACGCGGCCCCCGTCGATGATCACGATCGAGTCGCAGACCCTCGCCACGTCGTCGAGGAGGTGGCTCGAGAGGATCACGGACTTCCCGAAGTCGCGGTGGAGGCTCCGGATCAGGTCGAGCATGGCCCTGCGGCCCGCGGGGTCGAGGCCGTTCGTGGGCTCGTCGAGCA
>JACQVW010000043.1 GCA_016209535.1 Planctomycetota bacterium
ACCTTTCTCGTACGACTTGCATGCCTAATCCACGCCGCCAACGTTCGTTCTGAGCCAGGATCAAACCCTTCGCTTGAATTTCACTGGCCTGGATCCCAGATCCGCCGCCCGGCCCACCTCCCGACGCTGCCGCCGAGGGGTTGGGCGCCGAAGGGCTGCCGCGGGCTCCAAGACCCAAGAATGTGGCAAGGTTATTGATTGATCGTGAAGCCCGTTCGGCCAAGGGCCTGGCGGGCTTCCGTATCCCTAACTCGTAGGAACCCGAATTATCAAAGAGCAGCTTTCACCCACTTGTCGGGGCCCAGAGGTTTGGACCCGCGAGCCGGCTCTTACACGCTGCCAGCGCCCGCCCCCCTTCCCGAGGCGCGTAACGTTTCACGCTTACCTCGCGCACACTTCGCAGTGGCGCGTATCGCACATGCTTACGACTTTCTGGGCGTAATCACGGTGCGCGCCGCCTCGAAAGGTCCCCAGAATGTATCACCATCATCGGAAAGGTCAACTGGTTTTTTGAAAAGAATCGCTGGCGGACCTAAGTCCTTGCAGAGGCTTCACTAAGAGCACAACGAAGAGCGCTCCGAAGACCAAGAGCAGTGCCAAGGAGATGTTCTGGCTCAGGGTCAGACCCGTGAAGGTGGGAAGGTTGTCCCCCCGGAGGATCTCGAGCCAGAATCGACCCATGCCGTACAGCATGAAGAGGAGGGGAATCCCGCCGCCACGCGGGAAGTACCCCCGCCTCAGCAACCCGAAGAGCAAGGCTGCCAGGAGAAGGTCGTGCCCCGCCTGGTAGAGCTGGGTCGGGTGGATGGGGAGCGCCGCGCTGGCCAATGCCGGATCGAGGAGTCCCTGCGAGCGCTGGAGCTCCGCGGCCGGCGAGTCCGTCGGGAAGCAGACGCCAAAGGGGTAGCTCGGATCACAAAGGTCCCCGTAACAGCAGCCGTTCAGGAAGCAACCCAGCCTCCCGAACGCCATGGCCACGGGGACCCCGGGGGAAGTCACGTCCAGGCAGTCGCTCACCGGGAGGCCCTTCTTGATGCAGTACACGAGCCCGCCCACAAAGCCGGTGATGGCCCCGCCATAGAAGACGAGCCCTCCTCTCCAGATCTTGAAGAACTCGAGGTACGACTTGTCCGCGTATTCCGCCTCGAAGTGCTGGACATAGTAGAGCAGCCGCCCCCCGAGGAGCCCGCTCAGGAGCATGACGAGCCCGAGGTCGTAGACGAAGTCCGGAAGGTGCCTCCTGCGGGCTTCTCGCGCCGACAAGTGGCAGGCGAGTAGGAAACCCAGCACGATCATCACGCCGTACCCGTGGATCGGCAGCTTCAGGCCGCCGGGCAGGGGGATCTCGAACAGCCGGGGGAGCATGGGCGCATCTTAGGCATCCCACAGGGGTTCCGCGAGGGGGAAATCCAGCCCGCCGAGTCCGGCGTCCTCCCTCGGGGCAGGCGAGGCTCCTGCCCAGGACCGGCCGCCCGCTGGCCTGCGCCCTGCGTGGAGCGTCCCCCGGTCAAAAGGCTGGTAAAGGCAAGGGGCCAAAGCTATCCTCTCCCGGTCATGCCGCCGAAGCGCGTCGTCTTGTTAGGCTCCACGGGCTCCATCGGGGAGAGCACGCTCGAGGTGGTCGAGAACCTCCCGGCGGATTTGAAGCTCGTCGCCCTCGCTGCCAACTCCCAATGGGAGAAGGTCTTCCGACAGGTCCTGCGACACGCTCCCGAGAGCGTTGCCCTCTCGGATCCTGCGGGCGCCACGCGCCTCGAGGAGGCCTTGGATCGGGATGCCACCTGCCGCAAGCCCCGCGTCTACGCCGGCGCGAGGGGCCTCGTGGACATGGTGCGCGCCACCGAAGCGGACATCGTGCTCGGGGCCGTCTCGGGCGCCGCCGGGCTCCCCGCCAACATCGCTGCCCTCGAGACGGGCAAGGACCTCGCCCTCGCCAACAAGGAGTCCCTCGTCATGAGCGGCGCCATACTGACGCGCCTCGCGAGGGAACGAGGGCGCCGCCTCATCCCCGTCGACAGCGAGCACTCGGCCGTCTTCCAGTCCCTCCACGCCGGCGGGCGGGACGAGGTGGAGTCGATCATCCTGACCGCCTCCGGGGGACCCTTCCGTGAGGCATCGATCGACGAGATGCGCAGGGCGACGAAAGCCACCGCTCTCCGGCACCCCACATGGAAGATGGGGGCCAAGATTACCATCGATTCGGCCACGCTGATGAACAAGGCCCTCGAGGTCATCGAGGCCCGCTGGCTCTTCGACTTGCCTCCGGAGAAGATCCGCGTCGTCATCCACCCGCAGTCCATCGTTCACTCCCTCGTGGAGTTCCACGACGGCTCGGTGGTGTGCCAGCTCGGGACCCCGGACATGAAGGTGCCGATCCAGTATGCCCTCACGTACCCCACCCGGAAGCCCCTCGCCACGAAACGGCTTCGCCTCGAAGAGCTCTCGAGCCTGACGTTCCAGGCGCCCGACCCGGGCCGCTTCCCCGCGCTGCGTCTGGCCTACGATGTCCTGAGGCTTGGCGGCACGGCTCCGACCGTCCTCAACGCGGCGAACGAGGTCGCCGTGGCGGCGTTCCTCAGGGAGGAGATCGCCTTCCTCGACATCCTGGCCTGCGTGGAGCGCACGGTCCGCCACCACGATGTGGTGGCGGACCCGACCCTCGACGAGATCTTCGCCGCCGATGCGGCGGCTCGCGACGCGGCCTCACACACCATCCAGACCACCCCCTCTCACTCCCGATGATCGCACTCTACATCGTCTACGCCCTGGTCGGAATCAGCCTCATCATCTTCCTCCATGAGCTGGGGCACTTCATCGCCGCGAGGCGAGTCGGCGTCCGCGTCGAGCGGTTCGCGATCGGTTTCGATCCACCCTTCCGGGGCAAGAACCTGCGTTTGTTCTGGCTCCAGCGCGGCGACACGGAGTACGTCTTGGGCGTGATCCCCTTCGGCGGGTACGTGAAGCTCGCGGGGGGCGAGATGGCTCCCGAGCCCGGAAAGGCTCCGGCTCCCGACGAGCTCCCTGCGAAATCCGTGGGCGCCCGCACGATCGTCTTCGCCGCGGGGTCGCTCATGAACGTCCTCTCGGCGCTCGTCTTCTTCATGGTCGCCTTCGCCATGGGGGTCCCCTTCCCGGAGCCGAAGGTGGGCATGGTGGAGCCAGGGAGCCCCGCCTGGGAAGCGGGGCTCCAGCCTGGAGACGAGGTCCTCGCCATGGACGGCGAGGAAGTCCTCGACTTCAACGAGGTGCGCCTCGGGGTCGCGCTCGCCCGCCGCGACGCGCCCCTCCGCCTGACGGTCCGGAGCACATCCCGCGGCGCCCCCGAGGAGAGGGAAGTGCACGTCGCCCCCCGGTGGAGCCCCGAGCACGGCTACAACGTGATCGGCGTCGAACCGACGTACTCGGGCGTCCTGGAGAAGCCCGAGCCCGGGAGCCTCGCCGAGCGGAGCGGCCTCCGCGAGGGCGACTCGCTGACCGGGATCGAGGTCGCGGGGAATCACCTCGCGTCTCTACCGCCAGGATCCCTCCTCCTCGTCCTCGGAGACCTCGACAGGTTCCGCCCGGCGGAGCCGTTCAAGCTGGACGTGCTCCGGGAGGGCAGGCCCGTCCAGGTCGAGGTGCCCCCTCGAAAGGCAGAGAGAGGGAAGCGTCGCCCCCAGCTCGGGGTCTTGCCGGGCGAGGGGAACATCGTCCGGGCCGTCCATCCCGGCTCCGGGGCCCGCGAAGTCCTGCGGCCCGGAGACCAGGTCCTCGCCGTGGATGGAGAGCCGGTCCACGTCGTGCACTTGCTCCTCGTCCTCGAGCGCTGGAAGGGGAAGGACGGGAAGCTCGAGCTGAGCATCGCCGGCCGGGACGGGGCGACGCGGCTCGCCAAGGTGGACCGAGAGGCCTTGCTCGCCTGGCTGCTCCGCAACGAGGTCCACTGGGATCGGCACTCGGCCCTCGTGGCATCGATCGCGCCTGGCGCCCTTCTCGAGGCCGCGGGCCTCAAGCCGGGCGACCTGATCACGGCGGTGGACGGGAAGCCGCTCTTCGGGCCCGAGGACTTCGAGCAGGTCCTCCGTTCTGGCGGGGAGCCCGACCCCACCGTGTCGCTCGAGGTCCGCAGGGGCGGGGCGGTCACGACGATCAAGGCGACCCGCAGGGGCATCCTCGAGGCGGCCGGAGTCGAGTGGCAGACGATGCCGCCCATCGCCGCCGTGACCACGGGGGGGCCGGCGGACTCCGCGGGGATCGGGCCCGGCTCCACGATCCTCCGCATTGGCGCGACGAGCGTCCGGACCTGGAAGGCCATGGTGGAGGCCCTCGCCGTCTCGAGCGGAGGCGACTCCGTCGATGTGGCATGGCGGACGGCTTCGGGAGAGGAGAAGCAGGCGACGGTCGTCCTGGGGATCGAGCCCGTGGAGCCGATCGGCTTGCCCCTCGACTTCCTCCAGAAGAGCATCCGTGCGAAAGGCCTCGAGCCCATCCGGCTCGGCCTGAGGCGCACGGTGATCACGGCCGAGCAGATCTTCCTCACGCTGAAGAGCCTCCTGAGGAGGGAGGTCTCGGCGAAGAACCTCTCGGGCCCCGTGGGGATCACGCACCTCCTCACGAAGGTCGCCGAGCGGAACAGCCTGAGCACGCTGATCTACTACCTCGCGCTGATCAGCGTCTACCTGGGCCTC
>JACQVW010000044.1 GCA_016209535.1 Planctomycetota bacterium
CCGCGTCGCCCCGCAGGAAGCCTTGGAAGCGCAGCCCCCACTCCGAGAGGGAGCCCTGATCGAAGAACCCGTTCCGGAGCTCGAGGGCCCAGATTCCCGCGATGGGCTCTCCGCCCAGCCTATCGAGGGGCTCGAGGGGCTCGAGCGTCGCTCCGAAGACGAGCGGGCGCCCGCCGGGGAGGAAGCGGCTCCCGGCCGCGTTGAGGCGCACCGCCGTGCCCGACGGCGAGCGGAGCGACATCTCCACCTCGCCGGGCGCCGGGTGCGCCAGGCTGACGTACACCTCGAGCCCGGCGCTCCCCGGCGGCACGGACCCGGGCCGGGTGAGGAGCAGCTTCGAGACGAGCGCGCCGTCCTCGGGCAAGGGCGTCGCGGGGGCGTGCTTGCGGACGTGGAACCAGCTCAAGCTCAAGGGCGGGAGGAAGAAGCCGCGGTCGGCAAAGACGCCGCGGATCGCGTCCTCGTGGGCCCCCGAGAAGAGCTCCCGGTCCGCCCGGAGGACCGCGTTCGCCGCGTCCTCGAAGGTCGCGTTCACGCCGAGGTAGAAGTTGCTCTGGAAGACGAGCTTGAGCGAGTCCTCGCGGCCGAGGGCCTCGAAGATGCGCCACAGGGACGCGCTCCACATCTCGCCGTCCTCGTGCGGCTCGCCGACGAGCGCGTCGGGGTAGCGCTTCGTCGAGTCGAGGCGGCGCACGCAGCCCCTGGGCCCTTCGCCCGGGAACGGTTCATCGCGGCCCGCCGCGTCCCACTCGCCCAGGCAGAGGTCGCCCTCGCCCCCGCTCCACGCCGAGAGGTACGCCGCCGCGAGCCAGTCGGACCAGCCCTCGCCGATGGCGAAGGTCTCGAAGGACTCGAAGTCCTGCCCGAAGCCGGGCACCTGGTTGTCCTGGCAGGCGTGGCCGTACTCGTGGACGATCACCTCCGGGTCCTCGCCGTCATCGACGCCGCCGGAGCCGAGGGCGATCTCTCCCGTCCCGGGCTCATCGAAGCTCGGCTGGTAGTAGGCCTGGTCCTCGGTGTACGGCACCCCCGGCGGCTCGGAGTTGGCGTAGACGGGGATGGGACGGTTGTAGACCTCGGTGAAGCCGAGGGACTGGATGCTGCGCTGGGCCCGGTCGATGTGGTAGTAGGCCATGACCTCCTCGAAGTGGTCCGCGTCGCGGAGCGAGGAGAAGTCGAGGCGGACGCGGCGCGCCGCCCGGTAGGTCCGCTCCGTCGTGACGTAGGGCCCCGCGAGCATCCCGCCGCCGTCGAGGTCTCGAAGGACCACGTCGGCGTACGCCGCGAGGGGCACGGCGTCGGCCGCGTCGTCGCGGTCCCGCAGGCTCGCGTCGCGGAGCGCGACCATGGGGCTCACGAGGAAGGCGCGGCCCTTCCCGTCGGCGGTGCCCGGCGGGGCGTAGCGCAGGAGGTCGCCCACCGAGAGGACCTCGCCGCTCGATGCGTCCACGCGGACGAGGAAGAGGCCCCGCGGGGCGAGCGAGCTCACGCGGACGGCGTAGGCGAGGCGGCCGGGGGCCGGCACGGGGTCCACCTCGAGGCGCGCGACGCTCGGCGCGCGCAGCTCCGCTCGCGCAGCGACCGCCGCCTCGGCGATGCGGGCCGCCTCGGCGGCGCCGAGCCGCGGGGCGGGCGCGCCGCCTGGGGGCGGGGCCCCGCCCGGGCCCGGGAGCCGCGTGCCGGGCTCGAGGCGGCTCTCGAGGTAGACGAGCACGGGCCTCGCGGGGTCCGAGACGTCGATGTGGAACGCGACCGTGCTCCTCGCGATCCGGAGCCCGGCCGTCCAGGCCTCGAAGCGGAGGTGCTCCGTCCCGAGGCCGCGCCTCCTCGAGACGAGCCGCAGCTCGTGCGCGGGGTCGAGCCCGAAGAGGAGAGGCTCGCGCGAGAGGAGCGCGAGGCAGCGGTCAGCGAGCTCCGCGCTCGGCTCGAGGGCGAAGCGTCCCTCGAGGGAGAGGACCCGCCCCGTCGCAGGGCTCCACCGGACGGTGACGGGGACGCCGGAGGAGGCCCGGAGGCGCTCGAGGGCGAGCAGGGCGCCCCGCTCGGGCGGGCGCAGGAGCACCGCCTCCCCCTCGGCGAGGAGCGGCGCCAGCGCCGGGACGACCAAGGCGAGGACCAAGGCGAGAGGAACCACCGGCCCGCCGGTACCCGTCCGGCCCGTGAGAGGCCATCGCTTCGCCCTTGAGCGCACGCCCGTCCCCTTTTCCTTGAATCCTCCGCGTCCCCTCGCCGTCGGCCGGCTCACGACAACGGGGCGCATTGTAGGCGATGGGGAGGCCGGCGGGAAAGGAAACTCGCGACGGGCTCTTCGAAGCCTGCCGGGAAGGCCTTCCCCGCGATACACTTGGGGTCATGCCCACCGAGCCCGGAGGCCCCGCCGACTCCGTCCTCCCCCTGGAGCGGTTCCGGGGGTACCTGTCGCTCCTCGCCCGCGTGCGGTTCGATCCGGCCCTGCGCGGCAAGCTGGAGCCCTCGGACATCGTGCAGCAGACGCTCCTCGAGGCCCACTGCTCGCAGGCGCTCTTTCGCGGCACGAACGCGCGCCAGCAGGCGGCGTGGCTGCGCCGGATCCTGGCCGACAACCTCCGCAACGCCGGGCGGGACCTGCGGCTGGCGAAGCGCGACGTGAGCCGCGAGCGGTCCCTCGAGGCCGCGCTCGACGAGTCATCGGCCCGGCTCGAGGGCTGGCTCGCGGCCGAGGGCTCCTCTCCGAGCGGGCGCGCGGCCCGCGAGGAGGAGGTCCTGCGCCTCGCGGAGGCCATCGCGGGCCTGCCCGAGTCCGAGCAGGAGGTCCTCCTCCTCCGCTACTCGGAGGGATGGACCCTCGAGGCCATCGGCGAGCGCCTCGGCGTGAGCCGCAACACCGCGGCGCGCCTCCTACGCTCGGGGCTGAGCAGGCTCGAGGATAGGATGCGGCCGGCATCGCCCGGCCGCAGTTGACCGCCCAGGCTTCCAAGGGGAGAATCCCCGAGTGGACCTCAAGCTTCCGCTTGGAATCCAGGACTTCGCCGCGCTCCGCCGCGACGGCTGCGTCTACGTGGACATGTCGCTCCAGACCGGAAGCTCTCCGGAGGCCCTGGAGGAATCGCTCCGCCAGACGATCCTCGACGCCGCGCGATCGCTCGACGTCACGGTCGCCTCCGCAGGCCTGGTCAAGATGTTCGAGGGTCTGCTTCGCAGCGTGGCGGTCCGACACGGCACGCCGGCGGTGGTCATCGTCGACGAGTACGACAAGCCCATCGCGGATCGGATCACCGACCCGCCGGCGGCCGGGGCCCTTCGAGACGTCCTGCGCGATTTCTACGGCGTTCTCAAAGCCTGCGACGAGCACCTGCGGATGGTCTTTCTCACGGGAGTGTCGAGATTCGCGCGGGTCTCGATCTTCTCGGGGCTCAACCAGTTGCGCGACCTGACACTGACCCCGGACGTGGCCGAGGTCTGCGGATACACGGCGGAGGAGCTGCGGCGGTATCTGACCCCGGCCGTGGAAGCTCTCGCGCTCCGGCTCAAGATCTCCGTTCCCGATACCTGGGCGGAGATCGAGCGCTACTACGATGGCTACTGGTGGGGAGCAGGAGATCGTCTCTACAACCCTTGGTCGTTGCTCTCTTCCCTCGCCGACGGGACGCTGCGCGGTTACTGGTTCGCTTCCGGTACGCCGACCCTCTTGGTGGACTCGATTCGCGAGCAACGTGCGGCTCCGGAGGACTTCGAGGGCCGCGAGGTCGGGGAGCTGGCTCTGGAGGCTGCAGATGTCGACCGGTGGGACCTCACCGCGCTCCTGTGGCAAACGGGCTATCTGACCATCCGCGAGGTCCTGCACGGCCCGACGATGCTCCGGCGCTACCGCCTGGGATACCCCAACCTCGAAGTCCGCCAGGCGTGGTTCGAGCGATTGATGGACCTGTACCTCCCCCGAGGCGCCGAGCGAGCGCGGCCGGAAGCGGATGCGCCTATGGACGCCCTGTACCGCGGAGACCGACACGGCTTCGAGCAGCGGATCCGGGCTCTCTACTCGTCCATACCTCACCAGATCCATCTGCCGCGCGAGGCCTACTATCACTCGCTCTTTCACCTGACGCTGGCGCTCATGGGCGCGGAGATTCGATCGGAGGAATCCACCGACAAGGGACGCCTGGATGCCGTGGTGGAGACCCCGAACCGCGTCTACGTGATCGAGTTCAAGCTGGATTCCCCGGAGACGGCCATCTCGCAGATCGAGTCGAAGGGCTACGCCGACCCCTGGCGGAGGAGGAGCCGCGGCGTGACGCTCCTCGGAGTGGGGGGATTCGCAGAACGGGCTGTCTCTTGCCGCTGGAAGGACCTGGAGTAGGCGCGCCGCCGCCGCGACGAGCTCGAGGCCCAACGACTCGAGGCGCAGGTAGATCTCCGAGTACAAAGACCGGAGGACTGGATGAGGGGAGACAGCTTACGGGAAGCCTGGGTGGGGTTGGCAAGAGGGAATCGAGCCAAGCCCCCATCCCTCCCGGCACCTATCTCCCCTGCAGCGCCTTCAAGCTCTCGAGGTAGGCGATCACGTCCGCGAGCTCCTCGGGCGTCAGGCCCGCGCTCAGGCCCTCGGGCATGAGGGAGAGCTCGCTCGGCTCGCGGCGCTCGATCTCGGCCTTGCGGACGGCGCGCGCTGCACCCTCGGCGTCGACGATGGTGAGCTCCTCCCCCGTCTCGCCGCGGAGGATCCCCGCCAGGACTTCGCCCGAGCGCGTGACCACCACGACCTGCTGATACTCCGGCCGAACGCGCCGGCTCGGGTAAAGGACGCTCTCCAGGAGGGCCTTGCGGTCCTGCTGCGCGGCGATCCCGGCGAGGTCGGGGCCCACGCGGCCGCCCTCGCCCGCGACGGCGTGGCACTTCGCGCAGGCCGCGCCCTCGAGGTCTCGGAAGAGCTCGCCCCCGCGGCCAGCGTCGCCGGGGGTCCCGAGGGCGAGCTCCGCGTGCGCCTCGGGGTCGAGCTCGCCGAGGTCGCCCTCGAAGAGGGGACCCGCCCCGGGCTCGGGCACCTGGAGCCGGAGGGCCGCCCCGCCGCCCGCGAGGTCCGCGACGCGGACGAGGACGTGGTTCGATCCCTTCCTAAGGTGCGCCTCGACGGTCCGCTCGCCGCCGCCCCAGCTCCCGTCGCGGCGCTCGAAGAGCAGCCGGCCGTTGAGCCAGAGCGCGACGGCCCCGTCGGCCCGGAGCCGCAGCTCCGCGGAGCGGACCGAGGACGACGGAGCCTCGGCGAGGGCGTAGTGGGCCGATGCGCCAGCGCCGGACGCCGCCGGGAAGGCGATCTTCCCGTCCTCGGCCGCCTCGAGCTCCCTCCAGGCGACGGAGGCGGTCCCGGCGGCAGCCGGGTCGAACGGGTCGGGCGACGGGTGCGGAAGGGGACCGAGGACGCGCCAGCGGCGCACGGCTCGAGGCTCCGAGTAGAGGCGGCGCAGCTCGATCGTGGCGTCGCGGCCGAGGGCCCCTCCGGCCGCGCGCCGCTCGAGGTCGGGGCGCGACTCCCCGGCGATCGCCCGCAGCGCCTGGCGGAAGGGCTCCCGCAGCGCGGGGCTCTTGAGCGCGAGGCCGAAGAGGTAGGCGTCGAGCGCTCGCGGGTCCGGCCTGCGCGCGAGGGCTCGCGCCGCCTCGAGGCGCGTGTCGTCGCGGGAGGAGGCCTCGAGGAGCGCCTGGATGACGGGGGCGTCCCAGGGGGCGCCTCGCGAGAGCTCGCCGAGGGCCGACGCGGCCGCCTTGCGGACGGCCGCCTCGGGGCGCTCGAGGAGGCGGAGGACCGACGGCGCCTCCGCTTCGGACCCGATCCTCGCGAGCGCCGCGGCGGCGCGAGCCGCGAGGGCCTCGCTCGGGACCGGCCGCTCGAGGAGCCGTGCGACGGCGCCGGCGAGCCTGCCGTCGCGCCCCAGCCACTCGGCGGCGGCCAAGGCCTCCTCGAGGAGCGCCTCGCTCTCGAAGGGCCCCTCGATCACGCCCGCGACGGCGTCCCGGGCCGGCGCGGCCGGGCCGCGCGAGACGGCGCGCAGGAGGACGCGGCGCGTCTCGAGGTCCCGCTCCTCCGCAAGCCGGGCCCGCAGGCAATCGAAGGCCGCGTCGCCCCCGGCCTCGGCGAGGCCCTCGGCGGCGGCGCGGCGGACGAGCGGCTCCCGGTCCGCGAGCCTCGCCTCGACGGCGCGCAGCACCGCCTCCGTGCCTCCCCACGCGACCGTCTTCCGCGGCCTCGGCCGCTCGACGGGGTGGTACGCCCACCAGCCGCCGTCCCAGGGCGGGAGCTTGCGGTGGAGCCCGGCGAGCGTGGCGAGGGCCCCGGCGCGGGCATCGCCGGGCCGGCTCGCGTCGGCAGCGAATGCCTCGAGTGCGGCGGCGGCGCGCTCGTCGTAGGCGTCGCGCAAGGCGAGGAGGGCGCCCTCGCGGGCGCGGCCGTCCGCGCTCTCGAGGCCCCTCGCGATCGCGGTCCAGGCCTCGGACCTCGCGCGCCCGATCCTGCCCAGCGCCGTGAAGCAGGCGAAGCGCGCGAAGGCGTCCTCGTCGCCGAGGCGGGCGAGGAGCGCCGGCACGTACGCCGGATCGCCGATCCGACCCAGGGCCGCCGCCGCGTGGAAGCGGACCGACGCGTCGCCGTCGCCGAGGAGCCTCGCGAGCGGTCCGGCGGCCTCGGCGGCGCGCCTCGTCCCGAGCTGGCGGGCCGCCTGGCGGCGCAGGCTCGCGTGGCCGTCGCCGAGCGCCGCGAGGATCGCCTTGCGGCCCGAGACGCCCCCGTCGATCGCGTCGAGGGCCCAGAGGGCGTGCCAGCGGGCGGGTGCCGGCGCCGAGGCGTCGGCGAGGAGCGCCTCGAGGGCGGGCGCGACGCGCGGCCCGCGCTCGGCGATGCGCCGCTGGGCGCAGAGGCGCAAGTCCCGAGACGGGTGGCGCAGGGCCGAGAAGAGGTCCTCATCGCTCGCGTCGCAGCCCCTCCCGAGGGCCGCGGAGAGATACCAGGGAGGCAACGCCCGCGCCCGGCTCGCGCCCGTGTAGGTCAGCCGGAGGAGGCGCCCGGCCTGCACCTTCGCCTTCACGTCCGAGTGCCGCCAGTCGGCGATGACGAAGCTGACGCCGTCGGGCGCGAGGCCGAGGCCCACGGGCCGGAAGTCCTCGGGCGCGTCCCACAGCAGGTCCTCCCGCGCCGCGACCCGGAACGTGGCCCCCGAGCGCTCGATCCGGAGGCGGAAGACCTCCCGGCGGCCGAAGTCGGCAAGAAAGAGGCTGCCCCGGTGCTCCTCGGGGAGCGCGTCCTCCTCGTAGCAGAGCGCCGCCGTGGCCGCGCCGGGCCCGTAGTCGGCCATGGCCGGCAGCATGTGCGGCCGCGGCGGCACGTGGTCCCACGGGTAGCCGTAGTACCCGCCGTCGACCATGTGGGCGACGCGCGACCACCAGTCCCGCTCGTCGGTGTTGTCGTAGGTGAAGACCTCGTCCTCGGCCGTGATCGCCACGTCGAGGTGGTTCCGGGTGCCCGTCGCGAAGACCTCGAGGCCCGTGGCGTCGGGCCGCAGTCGCAGGACGCCGCCGCCGTGGAGGCTCACGGCCTTCCCGTCGCGCCCCCGGCAGTCGTAGACGCCCTTGTCGCCGACGCTCGCGTAGAGGAAGCCGTCCATGGCGAGGCGGAAGTTCGCGGGGACATGGTCGTTCCAGTCGAGGGCCCAGGGCTCGGGGAGGGTCGAGGAGATCAGGTCCTCGCGGCCCGCCGCCGCGGCGCCTCCGTCGGCGAAGACCGTGAGCTTCGGGTTGTGGAGGACGTAGAGCTTGCCCTCGAGCCAGCCCATGCCGAAGACCGCGTGGAGCCCCTCGGCGAAGACGGTCCTGCGACCGTCCGGGTGGAAGCAGAGCACACGGCCCAGCGTGGCGTCCGCCGGCGCGCTGATGTCCATGGGGTCCTCGGCGACGAAGAACCTGCCGTCGGGCGCGAAGGCGACGACCGTCGGGTGCAGGATGTCCGGCGCGACGGCGATCGTCTCGACCTTCCAGCCCGGCGCGCAGCGCGGGAGCGGGCCTTCGGCGGCGGCCGGGGCAGCGAGCAGCGAGGCGACGGCAGCGAGGACCGTGGGGAGCATGCCCGCGATCGTAACCGCACGCCGTCGCCGCCGCGAGGAGCCTTCCAGGTGCGAAAGGTTCCGCGAGCCCCGAGCCTCACCTGGAGTCCGGGAGCGGCTTGATGTAGAGGTTCGTGAACGCGACCTTGCCGTGGTCTCCCTGCAGCTTGAAGGGGGCCTTGGACCACTTGTCGGTCTTGACCCCGTGGTCGTCCGTCCGGGTCGCGCAGACGCGGCCGTCGTGGATGAGCTTGCCGTTCTGCCAGACCCAGATCTTCATGCCGTCGACCTTGACGTCCATGTGGTTCCACTGGTCCGGGGCGTTTCTCGCGAGCTGCGCCACCGGGTAGATCGAGTAGAGGTCGCCGTCCATGTGCTTGTTCGAGAGGTGGTTCTTCCCCTCGATCTGGATCTCCCACTGGTCGCGGAGGTAGAAGCCGCTGTTCCGGTCGTCCGAGCCCGAGCGGTACTCGTAGTGGACGAGGAAGTTGCCGAAGGCCTCGTTGGTCCAGATGTCGTGGCCGTTCCCGCCCACGCCCGTGTTGGTGAAGGCGTGGTCCTCGACCTTCCAGCGCAGGCCGTCCTTCGCGCGCTGGTCGCCCCGGGCCGTGAGCTCCGTGAGGTCCTTCCCGTTCCAGAGGGGCCTCCAGCCGTCGGCCGGGTCCACGAGGCGCCGGATGCGGACGTTGCGGTACCAGACCTTCTCGTGGTCGCCCTGGAGCATGATGGGCCCCCGCGAGCCGTCGAGCTTGAGCTCATCGCCGCGTTTCGAGCCTTTCATGCTCCCCGGCGTCGCGTCGGCCTTGTACACGTTGTCCTGGACGAGGACGTCGTTGTGGTAGACCGTGATCCGGCTCCCGATGTGGAGGATCCGGTACTTGTTCCACTCGCCCGCGGGCTTCGATGAGATCACGAGCGGCGGCCCGGCGCCGTAGATGGCCCCGGCGTCGCCGCCCGAGGGCTTCGCGTTCCGGTTGGGGTGGCTGTCGAGGATCTGGACCTCGATCCAGCCGCGCAGGTAGACGCCGCTGTTCCCGCCCCTCCCGAGCTTGTACTCGAGCTCGAGCTCGTAGCTCCCGAACTGCTCGGCCGTGGAGGTGTCGTTGCTCCTCGCCCCGGCCTGGGTGAGCGCGCCGTCCGCGACGGTCCAGGCATTCGCTTCGAAGGACTTCGCGTTGGTCCACCCCGACGCGTCCTTCCCGTTGAAGAGCGAGATCCACTTCCCGAGCTCCTCGCTCTGGGCGCAAAGCCCGGCCGGCAGGACGAGGACGAAGAGAACCGACAAGCTCCGTGGCGACATGGCGAGCCTCCTTCGTATCTGCGGGATGGTACTGAACGGGAAGGCACCTTTGTAACCCACCAGCAGGAGGGCTGCAAAGGACTTCCGTCTCACACCCCCCGCTCGCAATCCAGGCGCTCCGTCGAGCCCGTGTCCTCGCCGGGAGACGGGAAGGGCGCCGAGGGGGCCGCGCCGGCGCGGAAGAGGTAGTTGAGAAGGAAGATCGCGTCGGCCACGTCCAGGATCTCGTTGTTCGTAGCATCGCCCGAGTCCTCGCAGCCGATCGCGGCCCCGAGGTAGAGGTGGAAGAGGAGCCGCAGCACGTCCGCGAGGTCCAGCGAGCGGTCGAGGTTCACGTCGCCGCGGATGAACCGGGGCACCACGGGCCCCGTGCTCCAGGTCACCGTGATCGAGTCGGAGCCCACGGGGTTCCCCTGGAGGTCGAGGGCCACGAAGCGGAGGAGGTTCGGCCCTCCCTGCAAGGGCACCGTCGCGCGCCACTTCGTGATCGACGGCCACGCCGGCTCGAGGGGCGCGTCCTCGCCCTCGAGCAGGATGAACCTCGCGTCGAACCACGCGTTCCCATCGATCACCACGGTCTGGGTCTCGACGGTGAAGTCCTCGCCGTTCTGGGTCGTGATCGCGAAGGGCACCTTGGCCGGGATGGCCGACTTCGCGAAGGACGACCTCTGGGTCATGTACGAGGTGACGGCTCCCCAGCTCTGGCCCGCCAGGCCCGAATAGTGCGTGATCCAGCGCCCCATGTAGGTCGTGTTGTACGTCGTCGCCAGGATGTCGAGCAGGTGCGCATAGAAGAGGCGGCGGTTGGGACCGAGCTGGATGATGCGGGACAGGTTCTGGTCTCCCCACAAGGACGAGCTGGTCGAGATCGACCAGCAGAAGTCGTTGTCCCACGGAAAGGCCATGGCGAGGCCGTCCTCGGGCCGGAAGTAGACCACGAGGTTGTGGTTGTTGCCGCGCGTGTACGCATCGTTCACGCCGCAGAGGGAGGTCATGGCGAAGGCCCGCATCCACTGCTCCACGTCCATCACCTCCTGGGTCGCGGCGTCGAGAGTCGCCGCCGAGGCCCCGAAGGCCCTGCAGAGCGCCATGAGACTCGAGTAGTCGTCGCGGTCGCGGTGGTTGTCGATCAGGAAGTTCCAGCGGTAGATCTCCTTGTCGCTCCCGTGGTCGCGGAAGTCCGCGCCGAGCACGTCGTCAGGCTCCGGGCGCTTGAGGGCCTCCACCCCGCCGACGGTCGACGTCGGGTAGTAGATCAGCTCGAGCTCGAAGAGCTGCCCCTCGCTTCCGTTTTCGAACTGGGAGTCGAGGAACACGTCCTGGAAGCCCGCCATGATGAGGAGCGAGGTGCCCGTCTGCGCGGGGCGCGGGGCGATGACGCGGATGATGTCGTCGTACATGCCGGGGATTCCTCCCGCGTGCTGGATCATGTGCTTGACGACGATCTCGTCGTGCCCCGAGGTGACGCCGATTCCCCAGCCGCCCGAGCGGTCCACGTCGATCCGCTCGTGCACGCCGCGGAACAGACGGTCGGGCGCGAAGCGGATATTGAAGCCCACGCGCGTCGGCTGGTTGCGCCCGCGCTCGCTCCCCTTGAGGCGCACGCCGGCGTCGTAAAAGGCCTCGCGCTCGTCGTAGACGATCGTGGCGCCGAGGCGATCGTTCGACATGACGTTCGTCTCGAGGTGGATGAGGTTGGTGTCGGCCGCGGTCATGAGGATGCGGACGTTGTGGACGCGCCCGAGGACCGCGGTCCCATCCTGGACGCGATAGAGGGCTCGCGAGCCGGGCCCCTTCGCCGGGAAGGCCGCCTTCGCGCCGCGCAGGTCCACCGCCTCGGCGTAGAGCTGGACGAGGGCTCCCGCGGCCTGCGCCGGGATCGTGCCCTGGTAGAGCCCGCCGCCCTGGTGCGCCATGGGCCCCTGGACCCAGGCGCCGCCGTTCACCGAGTAGAAGAGCGTGACGCCGCCGACGCCGTCGGGATCCTCCGCCGTCACGCTCACCGTCACGGGCTGCGAGGGCGCCGGCGCGACCGGCGAGTGCCGGAAGCCGCCGAAGGTCGGGCCGATGTTGGCCTCGAAGCGGCTGTTCCTCGCGCCGGGGGTGCCGTTCTGCGCGGGCACGTCGAGGAGCATCGTCTCCGGGCACCGGTTGAAGTAGAGCCGCGTGTTGACCTGGTTCGAGCCGCCGAGCCACCGCGCGCGGAAGGAGACCTCGTACTGCCTCCCGTTCGCGATGGGCACGTTCCCCGCGTAGGTCGTCTCGAGGTGGTTGTGCATGTGCTCGGTTGGACCCGTGGCGACGAGGTGGAGGACCTTCCCCGCGGGGTCGGCCTCATCCGCCTCGAGGAAGCTGTGGCTGTGGTTGCCGAGCATGCGCCACTTGTCCGTTCCGGCGTCGAAGGTGGAGTTCTGGATGAGCTCCTTCGGGGCCGTCGCGGGCGTCTCGACCACATGGACGTCATCGATCAGGGCTTCGCCCGAATCGAGAAGCCCCATCACGAGCTCGTTCCAGCGCGTGGGGCCGATGTTGGCCTGGGCCGTCATGCGGTACGCGTAGGCCTTCCAGGTCGTCTTCGCGCCCTCGTCGCTCGCGGCCCATGCCTCGGCCCTGGAGTTGTCCGCCCGCGGGTCGCGGAGCTCGAGCGAGGATCCGCCGCCGTCGGCGTAGTCGGGCCAGCGCCCCCCGTCGAAGTAGCGCACGTCGTCGGCGGGGTTCCCGCTCGAGTCCACGAGGCGGATCCTGTCCGACTTGTGCGAGAGCCTCCCCGCGAAGTTGCCCAGGACGCGGATCGCCGGGTAGAGGGCCTGGAGAGCGGCCGCGTCGGCCGCCACGACGAGGTGCTCGCCGGCGGCGATCACGGTCCCATCGGGGAAGGGATACTCGATCCCGCCGTCGAGGCTCCAGCCCGTGAGGTCTACGGGGCCCCCGCTCCGGTTGTAGAGCTCGATCCAGGCCTCCGCCGACTCGCGGAAGACACCGCCCGCGTCAGCGCCCCGGTGGTGGTACAGGATCTCGTTGACCACGACCTCGTCGCGGAGGCGGAAGCTGTTCGCGGCGCCGGGCGTCGGCCGGTCGGGGAAGAGCCAGTCCCCTGTGGCGTCGGGACGGCGCCCGCGCAGCCCGTCCTCGACGCGCACGGCGGCGAGGACGGCGCCCCGGTCGGGCGTGAAGAGGAAGAGGGTGTCGCCGGCAGCGGGCTTGAAGCCGAGCTGGCCCTCCGAGAGGACGAGGAAGCCGCCCGGGGCCAGGCTGCCGGCGGGGAGGACCCGCTCGGTCGCGAGGACCAGGCTCCGCACCGCGTGGTCCTTCAGCTCGACGGCCTCCCTGCCGCCGTTCGTGAGCTCGACCCAGCTCTCGGCGAGGCCCGAGGCGAAGGTCTCGTTGAACGCCACCACGGGCGGTTCGCCCGTGGGAGGACCCTGCTCCGCCTCGAAGTAGCTCTTCCCTGCCCGGGCTCGGGCGTAGTGCTGGGCGACCTCGGCGGCGCTCAGGGCCTTCTTCCAGACCGCGACCTCGTCGATGACTCCGGTGAAGGGCTCGCCGCGGCCGCTCATGTTGCCGATGTAGGCGATGGCGCTCCCCCCCGACGCAATGAGGCTCCCCCGGGTGAGCTCGACCTTGAAGGCGAGCGCGCCGTCCAGGTACAAGGCCTTGAGGCCCGTCGCGCTGTCGTAGACCGCGGCGGCGTGGTGGGCGTCTCCGTCCTTGAGGTCCGCGAGGGAGGGGCGCCCCTCCTGCCCGTCGAGGAGCATGTCGAGCTCCGTGTAGGTCCCGCCGACGTTCAGCCCGAAGGAGAGGACCGGCCCGGGCCCCACGGCGGGCAGGGAGAGCCCGTTCCCGTTGCCGTCGTTCTGCAAGGAGAGGAGGATGCGGTTCGCCCCGTCCTCCTTGCGGAAGACCTCGTCCTGGTCGCCCGACGCCCCGGACCACTCGGGCCGGATGAGGGCCTCCACGGTGATCCCCGTCGTGGTCGAGAAGCTCGTTGCGCTGCCGGACCCCACGTTGATGAAGGCGTTCGAGGTGTTGTTGAAGGACACCGCGCCGGTGCCGACGATTCCAGCGACGCGCGTCGCGCCCGAGCCCGCCGTGCCGTTGTTGCCGCCCGCGACATCGGCGAAGGAGCCGCTCGGCTGGTCGAGGCTCCAGTAGGAGATCAGCTCGCGGGGGTAGTCGCTCGAGCCCGTCCCGTCGTCGAAGTTCCGCTCGCCGGGCGTGCCCCCGACCCTGGCGCTGTGGGTCCAGCTCGCGGCGGGCGCGCTGGGGAGGTCCCCGTGGACCTTCGCGAGGGAGGCGCCGGAGCCATCGGCGGCGGCGGGCCACGCGCCCGAGTCCCGGTACCGCAGCTCGTCCATGACGCGGCCGTTGTTGTTGAGGAGCGTGAGGGTCTCGCCCGAGTTGTCGAGCCGTCCCTCGAAGGGCCCCAGGGCCCCCGCGAACCCCGCCGCCTGGAGGTCCCCGGGCGATGCCGCCACGACGAGGTACTCTCCGCCGGGGATGATCGTCTCCTCGGGGAAGACGAAGAAGACGCCGTCCGAGAGCGACCAGCCCGAGATGTCCATGTCCACGGCCATCGGGTTGTGGAGCTCGACCCACTCGAGGAGGGCCTCGTTCCCCGGCGGGTGGTACATGACCTCGTTGAAGACCACCGTGCTGTCGGCGCGAGCGATGCCCGCGGCCGCGACGGCGGCGAGGAAGAAGAAGAGGAGCGCGTGCGCGGTGCGCGTCATGGAGCGTTTCCAGTGAACGAGTGGGGCCTGGCGAGGCGTCCCTCCGCCACGCCAGGCCCCCATTCTATGCCCGGAACGTCGCGGGCGCGCGGTCCCGCTCGCGCTCACCTCCCGCTCACGGGCAGGGCGGGAACGCCGCGCAGCCGAGCTCGTCGGCCGAGGGGTCCACGCCGCAGTCCGCCGGCGGGAACTCCGCGACCGACGGGCTGGGCGGGAGCGGCGCCGGGTTGCCGAGGAAGAGCCAGCCCAGGATCCGGATCGCGTCCGTGAGCTGGAGCTGCCCGTTGTCGTCGGCGTCGGCCGCGTCGAAGCAGGGCGGCTCGGCCCCGCCCGAGAAGAGGTAGAGTAGGACCCGCAGCGCGTCGGTGAGGTTGATGACCCCGGTCGCGTCGGCATCGCCGCGGACGAAGCGGGGCTCGGGCGGCACCACGTCGCACGTGGGCAGCTCTGTCTGCCCGACGAGGACGTCGTCGAAGCGCACCGTGTTCTCGTTCCAGGACCAGAGCGCGAAGAGGCCATCGCGGTACGTGGCGTCCTCGACGTCGATGGCGACCTCGCCGTCGGCGAAGACCCGGATGCGGGGGCCCGTGACCTCGATGCGGAGCTTCGCGGGCGGCTCGGAGAACGCGGGTGTCCCGCCGGGCGGGTTGAGGACCGTGAGGGGCCCGAAGTCCCAGCGCGCCAGCGTGAGGCCTCGGTCGCCGGCGCGGTCGATGTAGAAGACCGAGTAGCCCCGGCTGTCGCCTCCGAAGCGGTTCGTCGTGGGCAAGTTCCAGAAGAAGTGGAGCGCCGCGTGGCGCCCCACGACGGGGTGCGTCCCGCCCAGGAGCTGCCAGTCGACCTCGGCCACGAAGTCCCCCACGAGCGGACGAGGCGGGTCGCCGGCGTAGAGGAAGGCCTCGCCGCCCGTCACCGTCTCGACGTCGCCCTCCGCCGTGATGTTCCACGTGCCCGAGGCCGCGGTCCAGCCGCCGGCGGGGCCCGCGGCGCGGTCGAAGCAGTCCGCGAAGGGGAGGAGCGCCTCGTGGACGGTGAGCCGCCGCTCGAGGACGTCCGACCCGCCCGCCCCGTCCCTCACCGTGAGCTTCACGGTGACGTCGCCCGCGGCCGCGTAGGCGTGGCTGGCCGTGGCCCCCGCCGTCGTGCCTCCGTCCCCGAAGTCCCACTCGTAGGAGCTCACGGCGCCTCCGAAGACCTCGGAGCAGCTCGCGTCGAAGCTGACCGTCGCTCCCGTCGTGAGGACCGAGGGGCTCGTCGTGAAGCAGGCCGTGATGGGGCTCCCCGTCACGGCGAAGTTGTCGTAGGAGACCTCCTGGCCTCCCGCCCAGGTCCAGAGGCCGGCGAACCCGCCGCGGTAGGTCCCATCGACAAGGTCGATGTAGAGGGTCTCGTCGCCGAAGAGCTTGATGTGGTCGCCGTCCAACTCGACGCGCCAGACGACCGGCGGCTCGTCGGGGACGGGGATCGAGGCCTGGCCGCGGATGATCTCGACGAAGCGGCCGCCGTCGACCCGGGTGAAGCGCAGTCCGCGATCGTCGGTCCGGTCGATCCAGTCGACGAAGTAGCCCGAGAAGGCCGGATCGCCCCGGTGCGTGGCGCGGCTCCCGCAGAAGACCATCCCCGCGTGGCGGCCGACCACGGGGATCGTCCCCGGCCCGCGGAACGTCTGGTCCCACTCGATGACCACGTCCTTCGGGAAGAGCACGGGCGTGTCGCCGGCCCAGACCCACCGCTCCTCGTTCGTCGGGCCCGTCAGGAGCTCGCCGCTCGAGATCGTCCAGGTCCCCGGCACGGAAAACACCGTCCAGCCCGTGACGGGCCCGTCGGCGCGCTCGAAGTCGTCGCTGAAGGCGAGCGCCCGCTGGTAGACGACGACCTCCTGCGAGGTCGCCGCCGTGTTGCCCAGGGTATCCGTGAGGGTGAGCTTGACCGTGTAGCGGCCCGGGGCAGCGTACGCGTGCGCGACCTCCGGGCTCGAGCCGGCGGGGCTCCCGTCGCCGAAGTCCCAGGAGTGGCTCACCGTGCCGGCCCCCACGTTCTCCGAGCAGGTGGCGTTGAAGGCGATGTCGGCGCCGGCGACGGCGTACCCCGCGGCCGAGTAGGTGAAGCAGGCCGTCAGGGGGTTCGAGGGCTCCGAGACCGACACGTTGTCGAAGGCGACGTCCTGGCCGCCCGCCCAGGTCCAGAGACCCACGTGGCCGCCGCGGTACGTGCCGTCGACGAGGTCGATGTAGAGCGTCCCGTCGCCGAAGACGCGGATGTTCTGCCCCGTGATCTCCACGCGCCAGACGAGGGGCGGCTCCGCCGGGCTCCCCGGCGCTCCGCGCACGATCTCGACGAGCTGGCCCGCGTCGACCCGCGTGAAGCGCAGGCCGTGGTCGCTCGACCGGTCGATCCAGTCAATGAAGTACCCGGTGAAGGTCGGATCGTACCGGTGCGTGGGCTTGTTGGCGCAGAAGACCGCGCCGGCGTGCCGGCCCACGGCCGCGTTCGTCCCCGGGCCGAGGAACCGCATGTCGAGCTCGAGGACCAGGCGGTTGGGGAAGAGGAACGCCGGCCTGCCCGCCCAGATCCAGCGCTCCTCGCCGGTGGGCCCCGTGTGGAGCTCGCCCGAGGCGATGTTCCACGTGCCCGGCACGCTGAAGACGGTCCAGCCGTCGATGGGACCGTCGGGGCGGTCGAAGTCGTCCGCGAACGAGCTCGCCCTCTCGAACACCGTGATGGTCTTCGAGGCGCTCGCCGTGGCGCCGTCCTGGTCCTTGACCGTCAAGGTGACCTGGTACTCGCCGCCCGCGGGGAAGGTGTGGGAGACCGCCACGCCGCTCGCGGTCCCGCCGTCGCCGAAGGTCCACTCGCGACACACGGCCGGCGATGCGAAGAACGAGCACGAGGCGTCGAAGTCCACGCTCAGGGGGGCCAGGCCCGAGGTCGCGCTCGCCGAGAAGCAGGCGCTCGTCGGGGGCGGCGCGGGCTCCCCCACCTGGAA
>JACQVW010000232.1 GCA_016209535.1 Planctomycetota bacterium
ACGTCGGCCCAGCCGCCCCACAGGTCCACCACCATCTCGCCGTCGATGTTGACGGCGAGCGAGGCGCCGAGGTCTTCACCCGACTCGAGCTTGGCTGCCAACAGCTCGCGCAGGGAGTCGAATCGGGCGCTGCACGTGCCGCCCAGCGCCTTCGGGTGATCGCTCATGAGGCCTCCCGTTCAGAAGTCGCAGCCGGAGCCGGCGCCGATGTGGCGCGGCGGGTTGTGGTCGTACATCACCAGGCCCGGGTCCAGCCCAAGGCAGTGGTACAGGGTCGCCTGGATGTCCACGGGATCGACCGGGTCCGACTTCGGGACCGCCCCGTGCCGGTCCGACTCGCCGTGGACGGCGCCCCCGCGGATGCCGCCGAGGGCGAGGAGCGTCGAGGAGCAGTCTCCCCAGCGGTCCCGCCCCGCGCTCGGGTTGATCTTCGGCGTGCGGCCGAGCTCGCCCAGGCAGGCGATCAGCATCTCGTCCAGACGGCCGTGCTGCTCGAGGTCTTCGATCAAGGCCGAGAGACCCTGGTCGAGGAGCGGAAGCAGCTCGCCCTGGAGGGCCTCGAAGCTCTTCTGGTGGGTGTCCCAGCCGTCGCACTGAGTCATCTCGTTGAAGTGGACGGCGACGAAGGGGACTCCCGCCTCGGTGAGCCGGCGTGCCAGGAGGAGCGTCTGGCCGGAGCGGAGGCGGCCGTAGCGGTCGCGGACGGGGATAGGCACTGTCGACCCAAGTCTCCGGAGTTGCTGGGCTTGGGTCAAGGGTCTTCTTGGCCCCAAGGCTCAACAAACCGCGTGGACCCTTGCAAGCCAAGCGAGCCCAGGCGTGCCGATTCACTTTGGCCGCACTACTCCCCCCTTGCGCTTGATTCCGAAGCCGTACCGGTAGATGTCCGGGACGTCGATTCTGCCATCGGGGCGCACTTTCAGGACTCCCAGCCGGAGGAGCTCGGCGAGGACCTCCGGACCGTCGCGAACGCCGGGTGCTCCATCGCCCTCCACCGGGTCGCTGAGGCACTCGATGACTCCGTCGCGGTCGAGTAGGACCTGCATCCCTTTGAAGTTCGCAAGCCGCCTCACGAGTGGGTATTCCTCGGCGACCTCACTCACTCGCTCCTTGGAGGTGTTCTCGAGCCCCGCGTGCAGGTCTTGAGGCGTGAGCAGCCGCTTTCCGCGCGGCTTCGTCGCCTGACGCATGGCATGCTCCGCAGAAAACCCGAGCAGGCAGAGCATGGAGCGCGGGACGATCCGAACGTTCGCGTCCTGGAGGCGGTTCGGAATCCATCGGTACGTATAGCCCTTCTTCACCCCCTTGCCCATGGTCTCGCCCGCGAGCCTCGTCCCGAATCGCCTCTGTGCATCCTCGTCCATGCACTTGGGCATCCAGCCGATGTCGCCCCGATCCGAGAGTTGGATCTCCGCTTCCTCCGCGAGCCAGCGGCGCAGAGCCTCCGTTCCCGCCATGTGCCTGACGACGACCTGGTAAAGGGCTGGCACGTCCCACTCGAGGGACACGGACCGCGGCCGCAGCTTGGTAGCGTCGGGGAACGCGCTCTCGGCGGCTTCGAAGAGATCCTCGCGCAGAAAGATCTTGGCCCGCAGGCACCGATAACGGTTGGAGAGCGAGAGCCAAAGGTTCAGGAGCGCCGCGACGTACCGCTTGCGTGCCGCGCCCTGGATCGGGTCGATCCGGTCCAGGTGGTCGTAGCTGGCGAAGACCTGGCGCTCCTGCTGGGCCAGCCTGTGCTCCGTCTCATCGAGAGCCGTGGTGACCTCGCCCAGCCTCTCCTGAGCTGCCGATACCCACTCTCTGACGTCATTGCGGGGTCTCTTCGCCAAGGCGTGGAGGGCCGAGGGGAGTTGGGCCGCTGCGCAAGTCTGGGGGTCTCGAGCCAGGCGGAACAGCAGGTGAGCCATCCAGAACGTTCGGAGTGTCGGGTCAGGGACATCGGAGCCCGTGAAGGCGGCGAGAACGCCCACTTCGGGGTGTTCACGGCTCTGCGAGAAAGCGTCGAGCCAGACCGGTTTGGCAGGAATCCTTTCGTCGTCGATGAGTCGCTGGAGCTGGTCGGGCTTCGTCTCCCGGATCAGACGGAAGAGCGCGCTCTTGCCGGCGCCTCGCCCCCCACGTACCACGACGGTCTCTTGTCGCAGGGCGAGGCCATGCACGGGCCGAGGCAGGAACGTCGACAGCGAGGGAACATTCTCGGCTTCCCGCTTGGCGAGGGCTTTCACGCCTTCCAGGAGGTCGGCTCGCGATGCTCCGTCCATTGCAGCTACTCCGTCTTCTCGGGCATTCCAAGCTCGACGATCCTCCGCACGAGATCCCGGTAGGGGGCCGAGAAGAGTTCGTCCTTTACGCGCGCCAGGGCCGTAACCCGGCGGAGGCGCTCCAGTTCAGGCAGCGGAAACGGCCGGTGCTGGGCCTCCGTATCCTCGGGCGGGGGCGCATCCTCGTCGCCCAAAGCGGGGTAGACGACGGCGTCGAACAGCTTGTACGCACGATCTCTGAACTCCTCGATCTCCGCGCGCCCGTCAGGGGACTCGGGGTCGGAGGGAGCGAAAGCATGGACGAGCACGGTGAGGAGGTCGCTGCCTCTTCGGGAAGCGAGCGCGCGGAGCGCGGTCTCAAGGCCCTGGTAGCTTTGCTCCGTGGCGCGGGCGAACAGCACGTCGATATGAGCCAGGCCGTGGATCGAAAGCCCCGCGAGGTCGTGGAGGCCGGCCCGGGCGTCGATGAGCACGTAGTCTGGCTTCAGTTCACTGCGGGCGGCGCCAAGGAGTGCGATGAGTGCTTGCTCCGTTGGACTGCGCTCCGGCGGGGTTTCGTCCCAAGGGGTCCAGGACAGAAAGTCGAGGCGGCCGAGCTTCTCGATGAACTCCGGGCTCAGCCTGCCAGCAGGGAGGACGTCGATCAGCTTCGCAATCCTTGGATCCAGGGCACCAGGCGCCCCCGTGAGATTGCTGAGGTCTTTCGACCCGACCGCAAGGTGGTCGATGACGAAGTCGAGGACGCCGCGTTCGGTGCTTACCCCGAAGAGCGCGCCTAGGCCAGGAGCCTCGAGATCGAGGTCGATAACGGCTACACGCTTGCCCTGGTCCGCGAGTTGCCAGGCACACGCCGCGAGAGCCGTGCTTCGCCCCACGCCACCCTTGAACGAGTAGAAGGTCACGATGGGGGTTGCGGCGTCCAGTGGCCAGGGTGGAGGACGCGGCTCCCGTTCCAGCCATACCTGTTTCGAGACGCGCCGCTCCAGCTTGCGCCACTTGCCCTCGGTGGATCCTCGCAACGCACCGGTCGCGGGGTCCGTGTATTCAAGGGTCCATTCGCGGCCGATTTCGAGGACCTTGGCCGCGAAGCGACGCTGGTCTGGATCTGCTGCTTCCGTAGAGAGGACAGGCGGGGCAAAGTAGGCCCCCAGAGACTGGTGGAGGGCATCCTCGATCGCCCTGTTGTCCGGCACGGGCCTGCCCGGCTTGATGGCGAGACGAACGCGACCTTGGAGGTCGCGCACGACGCAGGCGCGCTCCACGGCTGCGAATCCTGGCAGCGCCTCACAGGTCCTGACGAGATTCGGGAGCACCTGCTCGAAAGTCATCATGGAAGTCCGCCCTCCCCCAAGCGTCCGTCGGCCCACAGGCCCAGCACGACCTCATCGACGGCTTTGCGGGCCGACTCCAGGAAGGTTTGCACCGTCGCACGCGGAAAGGACCCAGTACGTCGGTAGCGGACTTGCTCGCTCCATTCGGCCAGCGGAGGGAAGCGGGCGGCCCATGCCAGCGGCTGATACCGCAGGGCGAAAAGGTCCAGGGCCGTGGCCAACGCGAGAGGGTCTTCGGATGACCCGAAAAGGTGTCCTATGGCCTTGTCCAGCCAGCGGATCGAAAGCGTCGCCTTACGCGCGCACTCGGGGCCGTATCCGCCCAGGTGATACGCCTGGTCCAGGGAGGCTCGAGGATTGGAGGGATCGGCGAGCGTTTCCGCGTCGCGCACATGACGCAGCGCGGCCGAGACCAGCGCAAGAGCCGGCTGTTGCAGTCTCATGCGACCGCAAGATACCCCACGTTCAACGCGGTGAGAAGGCCTACCTTGCTGGGTGGTCAGACCCTATCTCAACGCCCCTGCGCGAGTTCGATCCTCCGGAACTCGAGCACCTTGTCCCGGTACTGAGCCGTGCCGTGGCCCGGGAGGCCGATCGCGCCTCGCTTGGAACGCGTCTGGCGCGTGTCCGCCGCGGGCTTGCCGTTCACCCCCAGGTCTGGACGCGATCGCCCTCGACGTTGATGATCATCTCGTTCCACTCGCCCGCCTTGAGGAGCCCAGCGGGCGCCTTGGCAAGGTCCCAGATACTGCCCGTCGAGTAGTTCGGGTCATCGGCATTGATCTGGGCCTCGAAGCAAGCGTCCCACGGGAGCGTGCCGCCGTCCGATGCCTTCAGCCGGTCCGCGCGCGGGACGGGATCGCGCAGGAAGACGCCGCTTTTCCCGCCCCGGGTGATTGTAGCGGGCTTCGGTGCGTTAGCTGCGACCCCGTGGGGGGCTCGGCTCCCCCCGTGGGTCGTCCCCTTCCTCGCTACCCTGGACAGCGCTGGCCCGGCAGCCCGACCTGTCGGGGCGCCCGGGCCTGGCCTGCCAGCGCCCCGGGGCGGGACTGCCCGCCGGGGCAATTACCCCCGCTGCAAGCTCACCGGTAGCGGGCCCGGGACCCAGGTGGCCTCCCAGATGTCGGCGGGGCCTCCGGTCCCAGGGCGGTCTGACGTGAAGTAGATCTTGGAGCCGGCCGCGGGCCAGTCGGCGGAGAGGGCGACGAGCCCGTCGTGGAACGGCGTGTTCACGCACGATCCTGGCCAGAGGTCGTTGAGGTTCACCGGCTCGCCGAAGGGAGCATCGGCTCTCGGGCGGGTGGCCACCCAGGCGTCGGCGAGGCCCTCACCGCGGGGGCGGACGGGGTGGTGGATCATGTCGGAGAAGAAGAGCGTCAGGCCGTCGGAGGAGAGTCTCGGCCTCCACTCGTCGTAGGAGATGTCGAAGTCCTCGAGGCGGACCGGGTCGGGGCCCTCTTCGTCGCCGAAGACCTCCCGCGCGTTCTCGCGCGTCACCCACCAGATGTCACGAACGCCCGGGAGCCCGTTCGCCTGCTCCAGGTTGCGCGTGAAGAAGAGCGTGAGCCCATCGGCCGTGACGAAGGCCCCGTTGTCGTTCAGGTCCGGCGTGTTGACCTTGGGGCCGAGCTTGATGGCGGTCTCGTAGAACGCCCCGGCCTCCGGACGCGTGGCGACGTAGATGTCCCAGGTGCCCTCCCGGTCCGAGGCGTAGTAGAGCTCCCGGCCGTCGGCCGAGAGGGCAGTGGCGCCGTCGGCCCACGGGCCGTTGAGGACGACCCCCTCGCCAGCGAAGTCCTGGAGGTTCATCGCCTCCCCGAAGTCCTCGTTCGTCGTCGCTCGCGCCGCCACCCAGCCGTCCTCATCACCCCGCCAGCTCGAGGCGCGGCGCGGATCCACATTCCCGGCGGTGATGAAGTAAAGCTCGAGCCCGTCCGGTGAGATGAAGGCGCTGTACTCGATGAACCCCGTGTTCACCCGCGGCCCGACGTTCCTGCAGTCCGTGAACTTGCCCCGGGGCGCATCGGCCCCAGGAAGCCCGCCGAGTAGACCCAGGGCCAGAGCCCCCGCCACCGCCGTACGTTGTGCCTCTTGTCGCAGCATGCTCGTACTCCTTTCGCGTGCTCCGGCGCTGTCCGTGCCAACGCTTGTCTCCGTGTCCTTGACCGACCTGTTCGACTCCATCGCCCGCGAGATCGCCCCCGCGAGCCTCGCGGCACGAGGGTCTCCCGGGGCCAGCTCGACGGCCCTCCGGGAGGCCTCGATGATCTCGCGGACCTCCTCCGGCCCGATCTCGCCCCGCTCGAGCCGGCCCCAGTCGCCCCGGACCCACGCCTGGCGGAGGAGCGCCCCCCCGAGCTCGCGGGTCGCCTCCGCGTCTCCCGGCGCGAGCTGCGCCACCCGCCGCCAGGCGGGGACGGCTTCCTCTAACCTCCCGAGGCTCTCGAGGCAAGCGGCCTCGAGCCGCTCCCGGACGAGGTCCCCGGAGATATTGCCGGCCCACTCGAGCCCTTTCTCGAGGTCGCCGAGCGACCGGTAGACCTCCGCGATCCAGAGCGCCGCCTCGTCCCTCGCCGCCGCGCCCTCGAAGAGCTCGGCGAAGACGTGCCCGGCCTCGCGCCTCTCGCCGCCCAGGTAGCAGGCCTTCCCGAGGAGGAGCGGGGGCTCGAGGAACCCCGATCCCAGGGTCCAGGCCCGGAGGAAGTCCCTCTGGGCTCCCTTCAGGTCCTTGAGCTCGAGGAGCGCCGCGCCGCGGCCGAGGAGCGTCTCGATCGAGGACCCCAGGTACGGCTCGGCCCCTCCTCGCGCCTCGAGGGCGATCAGGTCGCCGTAAGCCTCGGCGGCCTCGCGCCAGCGCCTCGCTCGCACGGCCCGGTGCGCCTCGAGCCACGAGCGGGCCCAGGGCTCGCGCGGCTCGCTCGCCGGCTCCTCCGCGCTCGGGCCTCCCTGCTCCCTCGAGCCCTTTCGCTTCCCCTTCCCTCCGAGGATCCCTCCGAGGACCTCGGCCCGGAGGACCCTCGCCGGGACGAAGCCGGGGCTCGAGCGGAGCGCAGCCTCCAGTTCGCGGAGCGCCTCGGCCTTCCGGGCGAGGAGGAGGAGCCCCCGCGCGCGGTGGAAGCGCGCCTCGAAGCGATCGGGGAGCGCCTCGGCCGCCTGCTCGAGCTCGGCCACCGCCTCCTCGACGGCGCGCCGCGCCCCCTCGCTGGCGGCTCCCCAGAGCCCCTGCGACGGGAACAAGGTCGCCGAGGAGACGCCGCCCTCGGGCCCCCCTTGCGGAGAGAGGCTCGTGCGGCCCCGGAGGAGCTTCATGGCCGCCGCGAGGACCATCTTTTCGTAGCTCGCGGCCTCGTGGGTGCGGGCTTTCTCGGTTTCCCTCGCCAGCCGGAGCGCCAGCCACCCCGAGAGGCCGACGAGGGCGAGCAAGCAGGCGAGCCCCGCGAGCCTCGCGCGGTGCCTCGCGAGGCGCCGGGC
>JACQVW010000246.1 GCA_016209535.1 Planctomycetota bacterium
GACGGGAGCCGTGCCGAGATGTGCGGGAACGGCATCCGGTGCGTGGCCAAGCTCGTCCACGACCGCGGCATCGTTCGCTCCCCCGAGGTCCGGATCGAGACGGACGCGGGCCTGAAGACCGTGCGCGTCTTCCTGCGGCCCGATGGGCTCGTGGGCGAAGCCGAGGTGGACATGGGACCGCCGATCCTCGAGCGCGGGAGGATCCCCTTCCGCGATGGAGGAGACCCCGCGAAGCCTGCAATCCAGGTGCCGATCGAGGTGCTGGGGCGCACGTTCCTCCTCACTGCGGTGTCCATGGGCAACCCGCACGCCGTCGTGCGCCTCGACGTCGAGGGGAGTCCGCCACCGGGCCGGGACGCTCCGCTGCCCCTCGCCGAGGTCCCCCTCGCCGAATGGGGCCCGCGCTTCGAGCGCCACCCGTTCTTCCCCGACCGTACCAACGTGGAGCTCATCGCGGTCCGCTCCCGCCGGGAGATCGACTTCCGCGTCTGGGAGCGCGGGAGCGGCGAGACCCTCGCCTGCGGCACCGGCGCCTGCGCGGCCCTCGTGGCCTGCGTCCTCAATGGCTGGTGCGACCGGGAAGCCACGGTCCATCTGCGCGGCGGGGACCTCCGCGTCCGCTGGCCCGATGGAGGCTCGGTGCTCATGACGGGGCCCGCCGTGGAGGTCTACGGCGGCGAGTGGAGGGACCGTTGAGGCCTCGAGGACCGGGGACCGCCTCGCGGCGCCACGCCCCCGGTCAGACCTGCTGCCGCTCGCCCTCGGCGGGCACCGGCGGCCCGGCGGCCTGCGCCCTCAAGCGCTCGAGCTCCCGCCCGATCTCCCACCGCCACTTCTCCTCGACGTCAAGCCTCAGCGTCCTACGGAAGAGGAGGCTCGCCTGCCGTGCATCGCCGGACCGGGCGCAGACGACGGCCAGGCGGAAGAGCGCCTCCACGTCCACCGGATCGTCCTCGATGCAGCTCCGGAACTGGGCCCTCGCGGCCTCGAGGTCGCCGCGAAGGTAGGCCAGGGTCCCCTCCCGGAGTGACCGCGCGCGCCGCTCCTCGGAGACTCTGAGCCGCCCCGAGCTCGTCAGACGCGCCATGTGGACCCAGGCCCCGAGGACCGAGGTGCAGAGGGCGAGGCTCGAGAGGAGGACGAAGAGGCTGCGCCAGACACCGACGTAGATCACGACCGCATTGAAGAGCGCGAAGGCCGCCACGGCGAAGGCGGTGAAGAGGCCGAGGCCCAGCCTCTCGCGCCCCCAGTAGACGTGCCCCCAGCCGGGAACCAGCGTAAGGGCCAACGCCAGGGCGCGAGAACGGGTTCGAGCGCTCATGCTCACTGCGTAAAGTGGGTGACGGCGGCGCGCGCGGCGAGGATTATATGGGAAGCAGGCCCCGGTGGAAAGCCGGCGGGCCGGCGCGCGACCCTGCGTGGCGGCGCCGGCGAGCCTGCGGAGCCCCCATGGACGACAGGGAACGGAGCTCGACTCTCAGGATCCTCGACGCGAACCTGAACCGCGCGGTGGAAGCCCTGCGCGTGGCGGAGGAAGTCTGCAGGCTCCATTGGAGCTCGGAAGGGCTCGCAGCCGACCTCAAGGCCCTGCGCCACGAGGTCTTCGCGATCCTCTCGGCGGGCGGGATCGACCGGCCGTCGCTCCTCGCGCGCCGCGACATCGAGGGCGACGTTGGCCGGGAGACGGCATCGCCCGGCTCGGGCCGGGATCCAGCCGACATGGCCTTCCGGAACCTGGGGCGGGCGAAGGAGGCCCTGCGAGTCCTCGAGGAGGCCTGCCGGCTCCTGGCACCCGACGCGGCGCCGAAGCTCCTCGAGGCTCGTTACCGGCTCTACGCGATCGAGAGGGGAGTGGGGAGCCTCGGGCCGCGCTCGCGCCCGCTGGAGAGGCTGCTCGAGGCGAAGGTCTACCTCCTGGCGACCGCGGGGCTGGCGAGGCTGCCCCTCGAGGATGCGGTGCGCGCGGCCCTCGAGGCGGGAGTCCGGGCCGTCCAGCTCCGGGAGAAGGGCCTGTCCGACCGCGACCTTCTGCGGGACGCGCGGGCCCTCCGGGAGGCGACGGCGCGGAGCGGGGCGCTGTTCCTGGTCAACGACCGCGTCGACATCGCGATCCTCTGCCACGCCGACGGCGTCCACCTGGGCCAGGAAGACCTCCCCGTGGCCGAGGCGCGGAAGCTCGCGGGCAGGGAGATCCTCGTGGGCGTGTCCACCCACTCCCCCGAGCAGGCCCTCGAGGCCCAGCGGCTGGGGGCCGACTACATCGGCGCCGGGCCCATCTTCCCGACGTCCACGAAGGACGCGGGCCCCCTCTTGGGGCCCGCGGGGCTGCGCCGGGTGCTCGGGGAGGTCTCGATCCCCACCTTCGCCATCGGCGGCGTCTCGAGCTCGAACGTACGGCTCGTCGCCTCGGCGGGCGGGACCCGCGTCGCGGTCTCCTCCTCGGTCCTCGGCTCGCAGGATCCGGCGGGGGAGGTCCGGGCCTTGCTTCAGGGGCTCGAGGAGAGCCCCCCGCCGGCGCCAGGACCCCCGGTCCAGGGTGCGGGTCCCCGGTAGAATGGACGCATGGCGACGGAGAGACCTGCCGCGTCCCGCTGGGGGCCGAACGCCCTCCACGTCCTGCGCGCCCGCTACCTTTTTCGCGATCCGCTGACGGGAGAGACCTGCGAGGCGCCGGAGGACCTCTTCCGCCGCGTCGCCCGAGCCGTGGCAGCCGCCGAGGCCGTCTGGGCGCCACCGGGTTGCGCGGAGAGGGAGCGCGCACGGTGGGAAGAGGCGTTCTACGACCTCATGGCCCGCGGCGTCTTCCTCCCCAACTCCCCCACCCTCATGAACGCGGGCCGCGAGCTCGGGATGCTCAGCGCTTGCTTCGTCCTCCCCGTCGAGGACTCGGTCGAGAGGATCTTCGAGACGATCCGGCACATGGCCCTCATCCAGAAGGCCGGCGGAGGCACGGGCTTCGACTTCTCCCACCTGCGGCCGGCCGGGGACCTGGTCTCGACGAGCGGCGGCAGGGCATCGGGGCCCGTCTCCTTCCTCGATGCTTTCAGCGCCGCGAGCCGCGCCATACAGCAGGGCGCCTTCCGGCGGGGCGCGAACATGGGGATCCTCAAGGTCACGCACCCCGACATAGTGGAGTTCGCCCACGCCAAGGACAGCCCGGGACGCCTCACCAACTTCAACCTCTCGGTCTCCCTCCCGGACCAGTTCGTGGAGCGCGTCGTCCTCGATCCGGGGAGCCCGCACGGGGTGGTGAACCCACGCACGGACGAGCTCTGCCCGTTGCCCCGGAAGGACAGGCCGGGCTCCCCCTGGACGGTCGGCGAGGTCTTCGAGCTCATCGCCGAGCGGGCCTGGGCGACCGGCGAGCCCGGGGTCCTCTTCATCGATCGGATCAACGGGGACAACATGACGCCGCAGCTCGGCGCCATGGAGGCCACCAACCCCTGCAGCGAGCAACCGCTCCTCCCCTACGAGGCGTGCACGCTAGGCTCGATCAACCTCGCCGCGCTCGTCCGGGACAAGACCTTCGACTGGCATGCCCTGGGGCACACGGCGCGCGTCGCCACGCGGTTTCTAGACGACGTCGTCGAGGTGAACCGCTATCCGATCCCAGAGACCGAAAGGATCTGCAAGGGGAACCGCAAGATCGGCCTCGGCGTCATGGGATTCGCCGACGCGCTCTACCTCCTCGAGATCCGCTACGGGACCGACGAGTCGGTGCGCTTCGGGGAGGTTGTCCAGAGGACGCTGGACGAGGAGGCCCACGCGGAGAGCGAGGCGCTGGCGGCCACGCGGGGCGACTTCCCCAACTGGAAGGGCAGTCGCTGGGACACCGAGCGCCGCCGCCGCCAGAGGAACGCCGCGGTGACGACGGCGGCCCCGACGGGCACCATCTCGATCATCGCCGGCTGCTCCGGAGGGATCGAGCCCCTCTTCTCCCTCGCGTTCCAGCGCAACATCCTCGCCGGCGAGCGGTTGCTCGAGGTGAACCCCATCTTCGAGCGGGTGGCCCGGGAACGGGGCTTCTACTCGGAGCGGCTCGTCGAGGCGGTCCTCCGCGAAGGCTCCCTCCGCGACATCCCGGGAGTCCCGGAGGACGTGAAGCGCGTCTTCGTGACGGCCCGGGACGTCGCGCCCGCGGACCACGTCCGCATGCAGGCCGCCTTCCAGCGCCACTGCGACGCGGCGATCTCGAAGACGATCAACTTCCCCCGCGAGGCGACCGTCGAGGACGTGCGCGCCATCTACCTCCGCGCGTTCCGCGAGGGCCTCAAGGGAGTGACGGTCTACCGCGACGGCTCCCGGCCCGAGCAGCCCATGGCCCTCGAGGCGAAGCTCGAGACCCTTGCCTGCTCCACAGGCTGCGGTTGAGCCACGGGACGCGCTCGGGGGGGAACTACGTCCGGGCGGCCCTCACCTTCGCCCGCAGCCCCCCCACGACGAGGTGGACCGCGATCATGTGGCAGTTCTCGGCGATCTCCATGTCGAGGATCGGGCTGTGGACGCAGAGGTCGACCATCCCCTTGAGCTTCCCACCGCCGAAGCCCGTGAAACCGCACGTGAACACTCCGTTCTCCCGGGCCCATTCCACGGCGCGCAGGACGTTGGGGCTGTTTCCGGAGCCGCTGATCGCGATCGCGATGTCCCCGGGGGCGGCGGCGGTCAGGAGTTGCTCCCGGAAGATGCAATCGTAGCCCCAGTCGTTCCCCAGGGCCGAGATGAAGGGCACCGAGTCGGTGAGGCTCTGGACCCGCAGCCTCTTCGGCACCGTCATGTCCTTCACGGTGCTCTTCGCAAGGTCCTCGGCGAAGTGCGAAGCCGTCGCGGCGGATCCGCCGTTGCCGAAGATGAAGACCCTCCGCCCGGTTTCGTAGGCATCGTGCAGCTTGTCGACGAGCTTCGCGACGGCGTCGTAGTCGATCTGCGAGAGCATCTCCTGGGTCCTGCGGACATGCTCCCGCATGCCGTCGACGATGGGCGTTGTTTCTTGCGTCACGGTCATGGGTGGTGCGAGCCTACTGGAGGGACGCGGAGGACAGCGCGGCCGGGTCGCGCGGCCTCTCGATCCCGTAGAGCCGGATCTTCTCGTAGAGAGTAGAGCGGTTGATGCCGAGGACCTCGGCGGCTCGCCGCTTGTTCCAGTTCACGCTCTGGAGGACGCGGCCTATGTGCTGGGCCTCGATCTCGGCCAGCGTGCAGAAGGGCTGGGGGATGTCATTCCGCCGCAGGTCGCCGGGCAAGTGCTCGGGGTAGATCATGCGGCCGCTCGCGAGGAGCACGGCCTGCTCGATCGTGTTCTTGAGCTCCCGGATGTTCCCCGGCCAGTGGTATCCGAGGAGGAGCTCCCGCGCCCTGGGCGAGAGCTCCAGGGGGCCTCGTGAGTCGGTCTGGTGGACCGTGAGGAAGTGCTGGCAGAGGGGGAGGATGTCGTCCCTTCGCTCCCGGAGCGGGGGCAGGTCGATCTTGAACACCTTCAGGCGGTAGTACAGGTCCTCCCGGAAGCCGCCCGCCGCCACGGCATCCTCGAGGACCTTGTTCGTCGCCGCGACGATCCGCAGGTCCACGCGGAGGCCCTCCATGCCGCCGAGGCGGTCGACGACCTTGTCCTCCAGGACCCGCAGAATCTTCGCCTGCGTCTGCAGGCTCATGTCGCCGATCTCATCGAGGAAGAGGGTCCCGCCGTGAGCCAGCTCGAACTTCCCGGGTTTGCCCTTGGGGTCGCTCCCGCTGATCCCCGACTTGGGCGCGTACCCGAAGAGCTCGCTCTCGAGGAGGGTCTCGGGGATCGCCGCGCAGTTGACGGCGACGAAGGGGTTGCCGCGCCTCGGCGAACGGTCGTGGATCGCCCTCGCCACGAGCTCCTTCCCCGTGCCGCTCTCGCCCACGATGAGGACGGTCGTGTCGAAACCAGCCACCCTCTTCAGCTTGCGGTGGACGTCCTTCATGGCCGGGCTCAAGCCGACGAGCCGGTTCTTCTGGTGCAGGATCGTCTTGAGCTCGATGTTCTCGTCCCGGATCCTCTCATAGAGCTCTTCCTTCTCGAGGGCGAGGGAGATGAGGTGCGAGAGGATCGTGGCGAAGTAGAGGTCCTCCTGGGAGAAGCTCTCGGAGCGATCCCGGTTGTCGAGGTAGAGGGCACCCGCGACCTGCTCTCCGCGGAAGAGGGGCAAGCACATGGCGCTCTTGATGTTCAGCCGGACCATGCTCCTCGACTCGAGGGCCTTTGCCTCGGGGCTCCTCGGGTCGGGGGGCGCTGCGGGCCCCTGGGCCTCCTCGGGGACGGCCGAGAAGAGGAGCGCGACGCCCTCGCGCCGGACCCTCTCGACGATGGAGCGGCTGAAGGAGAGATCTCCCGCCCCCCGCGCGTCTCCTGCGGCGGAACGGGCCTCCCGGGCGAGGACTCGCGCGCCCTGGTTTCGGTCGACGCGGATCTCGAGGCTCCCCTCGGGCGTGAAGAACCCGATGAAGCCGCGCTTCACCTCGAGGTTGTCGAAGACCGTGTCCATGGCCGCCTCGAGGAGCCCTTGGTGGTCCGCGAGGCTGCGCATGAGCTCGCTGAAGCTCTTGAGGATCCTCAGGTTCCTCCGGGAGCGCACCTCTCGCCCTCCAC
>JACQVW010000238.1 GCA_016209535.1 Planctomycetota bacterium
ATAGGTCTCGCCCCTCGTTCGCCGCCGCTGGGTACTAGCGCTTCCTTGAAGATCACCCGCGTCGAGGCCATCGAGATCCGCCTGCCCGAGCGCGAGGTCCTGGACAAGGCCTCGGCCGGCCAGAGCTCCGTCATCGTCAAGGTCCACACCGACGAAGGCATCGTCGGGATCGGCGAGGTCGACTCGCTGCCGCGCGCCGCCAAGGCCGCGATCGAGGCGCCGTTCACCCACGCCGTCGCCTCGGGACTCGGGACGCTCCTCGTCGGCATGGACCCCCTCGACCACCGCGTCATCGGCGACAAGCTCTACCGCTCGACCTTCTACGTCGGCCGCCGCGGGATCCTGGTCCAGGCCATGGCGGGGCTCGACATCGCGCTCTGGGACATCGCGGGCAAGCTCTACGGGAAGCCGATCTACCAGCTCCTCGGCGGGGCGTTCCGGAAGAAGCTCCGCGCCTACGCGAGCATCCTCTTCGGCAAGGACGGCGCCGAGACCTGCGAGATCGGGCGGAGGTGGGTGGCCCGCGGCTTCACGGCGGTGAAGTTCGGCTGGGCGCCCATGGGACGGAGCGAGGCGCTGGACCTCGAGCTCGTCGAGGGCGCGCGGCGCGGCGTCGGACCCGCGAACGACGTCTGCATCGACGCGGGCTGCTGCTGGGACACCATGACCGCCGTCCGGCGGGCGCAGCAGTTCGAGGAGTACCGCATCCTCTGGCTCGAGGAGCCGCTGGACCAGGACAACCTCGAGGGCTACCGCAGGCTCACGAGCGTCTCCAGGATCCCCATCGCCGCGGGCGAGGGGGAGTGCGGCCGCCACGCCTGGCGGGACCTGATCGAGCGCGGGGGCATCCACATCGCCCAGGTCGACATCGCCCGGAACGGCTTCACGGAGAGCGTGCGGATCGCCGACATGGCCGAGGACCGCGGATTGAGGGTCGTGAACCACTTCTACACGACCGGCATCAACCTCGCCGCGGGCCTCCACTGGCTCGCCACGCGGCCGAGCGCCTTCATCTTCGAGTACTGCGTCGAGGAGACGCCCATCCGCTGGGAGGTGACGAAGCAGCGGATGGAGGTCGACGCCGAGGGCTTCGTGCACGTCCCCGAGGGGCCGGGACTGGGCGTCGACTTGAACGAGGACGCCATCGACAGGATGCGCGTGCGATGAGCCGCCGGAGACCGCTGGGGCGCGCTGTGAGCCTCGCGGCCCTCGCGACCCTGCTCCTGGCAGGCGCGATGGCCACCGCCGGGCCCACTGCGGAGGCCGCACCGGGCCTCCGGGAGCTCGTCGAGGACGACTGGAGGCGCCAGGAGGAGCGGGCGGGGCGCCGCGCGGGCGACCCCGAGGCGAGCCGGAAGGCCCTCGAGCGCGTCGAGCGGCTCCTCGAGAGCCTCGCGAGGCTCGATCCTGCCACCGAGGTGTCCGAGCGGGCGGCCATCGAGAGATTCCGGCGCCGCCTCGACGAGATCGAGTCCCTCGACGAGGCCGGCCGGCTGGCCCTCTACCGCGACGTCCGCTGGTGGGGGCGGGAGCTGGCGCTCAAGAACCCTCTCGTCCGCTCGCGGCCCATCGCCTTCCTCAAGCGCCGGCGGTTCATCTGCCAGATGCTCCACGAGTACATGGGCTACTACTACGACTACGGGGACATCGCGGGCGGCGGCGTCCACGTCCTCGAGGATCCGGGCCGCTCGCTCGCGGCGCGGGAGCTCGTCGCGGACGAGCTCGGTCGCGGCAACTTCACGACCCTGGCCGCCTCCTACGACGCGAAGACCCTCTACTTCGCCTTCGCGCCACGGGCCGCGCGGAAGCCCGGCTACTACTCCCCGGGGCGCCGATCGTTCCACATCTACGCCGTGGGCTCGGGCGGCGAGGGCCTGCGCCAGCTCACGGGCGGCCCCGACGACGATTTCGACCCCTGCCCGCTGCCCGACGGCGGCATCGCCTTCATGTCGAGCCGCCGCGGCGGATTCTGCCGGTGCAACAACCCTTGGGAGCCGCTCCCCGCCTACACGCTCCACCGCATGGAGGCCGACGGCTCGGGGCTGCGCACGCTCTCGTTCCACGAGACGAACGAGTGGCACCAGAGCGTACTGGCCGACGGGCGCATCGTCTACATCCGCTGGGACTACGTGGACCGCTCGGCGGCCCACTTCCACGGCCTGTGGGCGAGCCGCCCCGACGGGACGCAGACGACGCAGCTCTTCGGGAGCTACACCCAGCGCATCAACGCGTGCTACCAGCCGCGCGCCGTGCCGGGCTCGCGGAAGATCGCCTTCATCGCCGGGGCGCACCACGCGAGCGTCGGAGGGTCGCTGGTCCTCCTGGACCCGGCCCGCGCCGGCCTCGACCGGCAAACCGGCGAGGACTCCTTCGACTCGATCGAGGTCCTGACCCCGGAGGTCTGCTTCCCCGAGGCGCCGGGCTGGCCGGGGAGCTACTTCCACGGCCCGTGGCCCCTCTCGGAGGACTTCTACCTCGTCGGCTTCAGCTTCGATCCGCTCCCCGGCATGGGCCCACGGGTCGATCGGGACACCGAGTGCGGGCTCTACCTCTTCGACCGCTTCGGGAACCTGGAGCTCCTCTACCGAGAGCGCGGGGTCTCGTGCATGTACCCGATCCCGCTCGCCCCGCGGCCGGCGCCGCCCGAGATCCCCGATGACCGGGACCCGGAGCTGGGCGACGAGGGCGAGCTCCTGGTCACGGACGTGGGGAGGAGCCTCTTCCCAATGCCCGCCTCGCGGCCCATCCGCGAGCTGCGGGTCTTCCAGGTGCTGCCCAAGAGCGAAACGCACGTCGCCAACGACCCGCGCCTGGGCTACGCCAACGCCGAGCCGGCGCGGATGCCCCTCGGCACGGTGCCCGTCGCCGCCGACGGCTCGGCCCGCTTCCGCGCCCCGGCCCGGAGGCCCCTCTACTTCCAGGCGGTGGACGCCCAGGGCAAGGCCGTGCAGGGCATGCGCAGCGCCGCCTACCTCCAGCCGGGCGAGCGCCGCGGCTGCGTGGGCTGCCACGAGCCGCCCGGGACGAGCCCGAGCGGCCCGCCGCCCCTCGCCCTGCGCGGCCCGCCGAGCCGCATCGAGCCTGGCCCCGACGGCAGCCGCCCGTGGAGCTTCCCGCGCCTCGTGCAGCCGGTCCTCGACCGGCGCTGCGTGCGGTGCCACGGGGGCGCGGGGAATGCGGGGAGCTGGCCGCCGGACCTGAGGGGCGCGCTCACGGAGCGCTTCAGCGTCGCCTACGAGAGCCTGAAGCCTCACGTGCGCTGGTACGAGTGGGGCGGGAGCAGCATCGGCGGCACCGTCACGCGCCCGGGCCGCATGAGCGCCGACGAGAGCCCGCTCGCGCGGATCATCGACGATGAGGACCACGCGGGCGAGACCGGTCTCACGGACGACGAGCGCCGCCGGATCTACCTCTGGCTCGACGGCAACGCCGCTTTCTACGGCACCTACTCCGAGGCCGAGCGAGCGGCCCAGCGGCGCGGCGAGGCGGTGGGGGTGCCGGAGCTCGAGTAGGAGGCGCCGGCCTCAAGGGGCTGCCCCTTGTCGCCAGCGCCTCGCTGGTGTTGACTCTCCGCATGAGCTGGATGCGCCTTTTGAGCCGACGCGCCGTATCGGTCCTGACCGCCCTCAGCGAGAACACCTACCTGTCCGCCGTGCGCGCCGGGATGGTGTCGGTGGTGCCCCTGACGATCATCGGTGGGATCTTCACCATCATCTCCCACGCTCCGATCCCCGGCTGGGAGGAGCGGTTGGCTCCCTATAGCCAGCTCCTCGAGGTGCCCCACACGGCCACGTACGGACTCCTGGCCGTGTTCGCCTGCTTCTTCATCGGCTACGACCTCGGGAAGAAGCTCAAGCAGGAGGCCGTGGTGAGCGCCTCCCTGGCCACGCTGGTCTTCCTCATGATCCAGATCAAGCTGGAGGACCAGGCCCTCTCGATGGACGGCCTCGGCTCGGAGGGGCTCTTCACGGCCATCCTCGTGGCCTTGGTCTCGGTCCGCGTGCAGAAGCTCTTCGCCGATAAGGACCTCGTCTTCAAGCTGCCCGAGAGCGTGCCGCCCATCGTCCGCGAGTCCTTCCTCTCCCTCGTCCCGATGTTCTCCCTCCTCCTGGTCTTCTGGCTCGTCCGCCACGCCGCGGGCGTGGACTTGAACCGCCTGGTCCAGGGCGCCCTCGAGCCCTTGGTCTTCGCCTTGAACACGCTGCCCGGCATCCTGGTCTATGCCTTCCTCGTCACGCTGTTGTGGTCCGTCGGGATCAACGGCGACAACGCCATGGACGCCATCGTGGCGCCGATCTTCATCCAGTACCTGGACGCGAACGCGGCGGCCGCCAGGCAGCACCAGCCTCTCCCGTACGTGACCGCCTTGGGTTTCTTCACGACCTTCGTCAACGTCGGCGGCACCGGGGCTACCATCGCGCTGGCCCTCCTCATGCTCCGGTCGAAGGAGCCGGGCTTCCGGCAGATCAGCCGCGTCTCGCTGCCGACCCAGATCTTCCAGATCAACGAGCCCATCTTCTTCGGCTTCCCCATCGTGCTGAACCCCATTTTCATGGTCCCGTACATCCTCAATGCGCTGCTGCTGACGACGGGGACCTACCTGCTCATGGAGTGGAACGTGATCCGGAGGCCTTGCGTCAACGTGCCCTGGACCACGCCGCCCATCATCGGGCACTTCCTCGTCAGCGACTGGGACTGGCGGGCCGCCGTCTGGGGAGCGATCTCGATCGTCCTCGCCATGGGGGTCTACTATCCCTTCGCCCGCGCCGCCGAGCGGCAGCGCCTGGCGGCCGCGGCGCGCCCGCCGGAGGCGGGACCGTAGCGAGCCTGGCGCCAGCCGGCCTCGCCCCGCCCGGCTACGGCGCCCCCACCGCCTGCCTCTCGAAGAAGTCCCGGCAGGCCGCCATCTCGGGCATCGAGTCGAGCCAATCGTAGGAGAACTCGAGGCCGAAGCAGATCGGCGCGAGGCCCAGGCGGCGGACCTCGGCGAAGAACCCGTCCAGCCGCGCCGCGCCGGTGCCCCACGGCACGTCGTGGCCCTGGGGGCTGAGCTCGTGCAGGTCGTGCACCTGGAGGCTGATCAGCCGGTCCTTGAGGCTCCGCACGGCCTCGATCGGGTCGATGCCGGAGCGCATCCAGTACCCGAGGTCGCCGCAGGCGCCGATCCACCTCGAGCGGCCCTCGCAGGCTTTCAGGACGCCCTCCGGCCGCCAGTAGACCGGCGAGCCCTTCGCATCGTGGTTGTGGATCGCGACGCGGATCCCGTACTCGCCGCAGAGCCTGTCGATGGTGCCGAGCGCCTCCGGCGCGGGCTCCGAGAGGAAGGCCTCGATGCCGAGCTTGCGGCCAAAGTCGAAGACGCGCCGGCAGCCGGCCTCGTCGCCCGGGATCTGGTGGTAGTAGTAGGTCACCATCCGCACGCCCGACTCGTCGAGCTTCCGGCGGACCTGGGCCACCTCGTCGTCCGAGAGGGCCGGGTCCAGGTCCTTCGGGATCTCCTTCGAGACCTTCTGGAAGCTCAAGCCCTCGAGCGACGAGAGCCGGAGCTCCGCGGTCTTCTCGATGGCCTCGAAGAGCGTGTACTTGTGGAGGCTGTAGGCCGTCATGGCGAGGCGCCACCCGAGCCTCTCCTGGGCCCGCAGGGCCGGGGTGAGCCGCGCGCTTGGCTCGAGCGGCGCGGGCAGGTCCCCCAGGGCGAACTGGATCGCCCCCAGGTAGAACCGGAGCATGAGGGGGTCCGAGAACACGTGCGGGTTGTGGCCGATCGTGGAGTAGAAGACGCGGCCGCGGCCGTAGCCCTTGACCCAGGCCAGGGCGTAGTCCTCGTCGGGACGCATGGGGTCGCCCCAGGCCGCGCCCTGGATCGCCTTCGTCCGCTCGACATCGATCGAGAGCAGCACGCGCACCCGGTCGCGCGAGTACGGGGCGTCGACGCGGAAGAGCTCGTCCCGGTACTCGAAGCCCTTCCCGGCGAAAGGCTGGAGCAGCGGGTGGGCGGGGTCGTCGAGCCGGATCGCGACGCGCTCGTCGCTCGCGCGGTGCCTCGCGCCGCGGGCGCCGAGCATCCGGCCGAACTCGGGCCAGTCCTCGTGGGCGCCGGGCCAGCGCGTGAAGGCCACGCTCGTCCCGTGGACGCCGAGGAGCCCGCCGCCCGCGTAGACGAAGTCGGCGAGGCTCCGCCGGAGCGCGGGGTCCTCGAAGAGGTTCCCGACGGTGTTGTTGAGGAAGACGGCATCGAAGCCCGCGAGGCTCTTCCGCTCGAAGACGGCGGGGTCGCGCGAGACGACCGCCTCGAAGGCGCCGGTCTTCTTCCCGAGGAGCGCGAACGCCAGGTTCGCGTGGGCGATCGAGGCGTGCCCGGGGTACCCGACGTTGAGGTCGAAGACGAGGAGCCTCCGCGGCTTCGAGGGCCGCGCCGGCGCCTCGGCGGGCAGGGCCGCCTCGATCCTGGCCCTGTCCGCCTCGCTCGGGTCGGCCCCCGCGACGGTGGCGGCAAGCCCCGCGGCGGCGAGCGCGGCGAGGAGGGCGAGGGGGAACAGGATCGAGCGCATGACCTGTCTCAGCTCTTCCCCGTCGCTGCCGCGAGCCCGAGCGACGCCGCCAGGCGCACGTGCTCCGGCTGCGAGGCGGAGCGGAGGGCCTCGTAGATCGCCGCCGCCTCCGCCTTCTTCCCGGCGCCGAGGAGCCGCTCGGCGCACTCGAGCCGCGCGTCGGCCGCGGCTCGGCAAAGGGAGTCGGGGGCCTTCCCCGCCGCGACCGCTCCCTCCTTGGCCGCGAGCGCCGCCGCCGCCTCGGCGGTGCCGACCTGCCCCAGGGCCGCGGCGGCCGTGGCGGCCACGAGCGGGTCGGGGTCGCTCGAGAGCTCCGCGAGCCGCGGGATGCTCTCGACGTCCCGCCGCGCGCCCAGCGAGCGGACCGCGCCGGCCTTGAGCTTGCCCTCGAGCTTCGAGAGGGCCTCGCGGAGGGCGGAGCCCGCCTCGGGGCAGGGCAGGCGCTCGAGGGCGTAGCGGGCCATGTGGGAGAGGCTATCGTCCCCGAGGAGACCTGCGAGGGCCGGGACGCACGCCGCCGAGCCGGCACGGCTCAGCCTTCGGCAGGCGAAGTCCTTGGCCGCGCGGGGCGCGGCGCTCCGCAGGACGGCGGCCAGCCGCGCCTCGAGCTCGCTCCTCGACGCCGCGTCGCCCCGGGCGGCGGCGAGCGCGTCGTCGATCATCTTGAGCGTCGCGGGGTCCGTCCCCCAGTCGTAGCCCTTCAAGGCCTCGAAGGCCTTCTCCAGCGCATCGTTCGCTCCGGTCATGGCCGTGTCCTCCGCATCAGTATCGCTCCGCCGGCGACTGTCAGATGCCCCAGGGCTCGCGGTACGCCCGCGACCGCAGCCGGTTCGCCTCGTCGTCGCCCGGAAACTCCTCCTGGACGGGGTCCCACTGGAGCGCCCGGCCCGTCCAGTGGGCGATGCAGCCGAGGTGCGACACCGTGGTGGACCGGTGCCCGACCGCCACGTCGCAGGCAGTCCGCGCCCGCGATCGGATGCACTCGAGCCAGTTGTGGTGGTGGCTCGGCACGGGGCGGCCCCCGCCGGCCTCGCCCTCCCCGCGCCCGACGATCGCCTCCGGGTGGGAGCGCAAGTAGCCCTCGCGGCCCACGTGGATCCACCCCTCTTCGCCGACGTAGAGCGCGCCGAAGTTCTGGATCGTCGTGCTGGGGTCCCAGCCGGCAGGCACCAGGTGCTTCCCCTGCTCGAGCTTCCACGTGACCTGGAGGAGGGTCCCGCTCGCGTAGCGGTAGGTGAGGCACGGGACCTCGCCCGTCTCGGGCGGGATGACCTCCACGGGCCCGCTCTCGTCCATGCCGAGGCCCCACTGGACGACGTCAAAGGCGTGGACCGCGTTCGAGGTCAGGTTCCCGCCGCCGAAGTCGGGGCAGAAGTGCCACGGGACCACGTCGCGCGGCGGGCCGAGCTGATGGAAGCGGTTGTTGAACGGCCGCCAGGGCGCGGGGCCGAGCCAGAGGTCCCAGTCGAGGCTCTCGGGGACCGGCTCGGGCGGCAGATTGACGTCGCCGCACGTGCCCGGGAAGCCCACGTAGACGACCTTCACGCGGCCGATGCGGCCGCTCCGGACCAGCTCCGAGGCCCGCTGGAACTCGGGCGTGGATCGCTGCTGGAGGCCCGTCTGGAACACGCGGCCGTAGCGGCGGACCACGTCCGTCATGGCGCGCCCCTCGCGGATGGTGAGCGTCATGGGCTTCTCGCAGTAGACATCCTTGCCCGCCTTCGCGGCCAGCACGCTCGCCTGGGCGTGCCAGCGGTCGCCCGTGACGACGACGGCGGCATCGATGTCGCCTCGGGCGACGAGCTCGCGGAGGTCGGCGTAGGCGGCGCAGCCCGCGTACGCGCCGCCGCTTGCCCCCTGCGCCGCCGAGGCCTGGGTGTACGTCCGCTCGACGGCCTCCTTCGCGTCCTGGCGGCGCCACCGGTCGACGTCGCAGACCGCGACGACCTGCGCCTCGGGGTAGCCCAGGAAGCAGCGGAGGTGCCCCTGGCCCATCCGGCCGATCCCGATGAAGCCGAGCGTGATCCGCTCGCTGGGAGCGACCGCGCCGCCCAGGCCGAGCGCCGCGGGCCGTACGAGGAGAGGCGCCGCCAGCGCCCCGCCCGCCGCCGCGGCGAGCTTGAGGGCCTGGCGCCGGGTGATCCGCCTGCCGGTGTCGCGTCTGTCGGTGTCGCGTGGTCTCGTCATGGGCACCAGCTCACTCGCGCGGGCTCGAGACCGCGGTGACTGGGGTCACGGGCGGTCCCCTCGCGCCGCGCCATGCTCCTGGGTATGCCCGCCCGGAGAAGCGGTGTCGAGTGAATTGTGCCGCGGCCCGGGCGGAGGCCTCCGGCACTGCGGGCCGCCGTGATCGCGGTGACCGCGTGCAGGAGGCGTCCTTACGCACGAAAGCCGTCCTATGCGAAGAGAGACGATGACGCCACGGGAGCGGGTGCTGCGGGCGATCCATCACCAGGTCCCCGACCGGGTGCCCATCGACCTGGGCGGCAACCAGACGGGGATCCACCGGAGGGCCTACGCGTCGCTCCTCGAGCACCTCGGGATCGAGGACGGGGTGACCATCATGGACGCGGTCCAGCAGCTCGCCCGGCCCTGCGAGGCCGTCCTCGAGCGCCTCCGCGTCGACACGCGCTACGTGGCCGCCGGGCCGGGCTCGAGCAGCCAGGAGGTCGTGCGGCGAGAGCGGCGCGGCGAGACCTGGTACGACCTCACGGACGAGTTCGGCGTCACCTGGTCCATGCCCGCGGACCGGGGGCTCTTCATGGACATCTCACGCCATCCCCTCGCCGAGGCTACCCTCGAGGACATCCGCGCATACCCTTTCCCGAGGGGCGACGATCCCGTGCGGTTCGCGGGCCTTCGCGAGCGGGCGCTCCGCTTGAGGAGGGAGACCCCTTTCGCCGTCGTGAGCGGGATCTCGGGAGTGGTCTACGAGATCTGCTGGTACATGCGGGGCCTCGAGCAGTGGTTTGTCGACATGCTCGAGCAGCCCGAGATCTGCGAGGCCCTGCTCGACGGGACCCTGCGGTTCTGGATGGACTGGTTCCGGGCCTTCCTCGACGAGGTGGGCGACGTGGTGGACGTCATCATGATCGGCGACGACCTGGCGGGCCAAGACGGCCCCCTTTTCAACCCGAGCTTCTACCGCAAGGTGGTCCAGCCGCGCCACCGGCGGCTCGTGCAGTACATCCGCTCGCGCACGAAGGCGAAGATCTGGTACCACACCTGCGGCTCCTGCGTCGATTTCATCCCGGCCCTCCTCGAGAACGGGATCGACATCCTCAACCCGATCCAGCTCAGCGCTCGAGGCATGGACCCGCGGACCCTCAAGGAGCGGTTCGGCGACCGGCTCGTCTTCTGGGGAGGCGGGTGCGACTCCCAGCGCGTCCTCCCCTTCGCGAGGCCGGAGGTCGTCGCAGAGGAGGTCCGCCGGAACGTGGAGGCCTTCAAGCCCCGTGGGGGATACGTCTTCAACGGCGTCCACAACATCCAGGCGGACGTCCCGCCGGAGAACGTCGTCGCCATGTACGACGCCGCCTACGAGGCGGGGTTCTACGGCTGAGAGGTCCCCGTCGAGGGCCTGACCTCGATACCCGAGATGCCCGCCGACCTCAGGCGCGAGCGGAAGTCCCAGTACAAGGAGGCGCGGGGCACGGGGTGATCGTCCAGAGGGTGGTCCCGCCCTGCGGTCCGGCCCCCGCCTGCAGCCAGCCTGGCTTCACTGTCGGGATCCGCGGCGGCGGCTCGTCGACCGCGAAGGGCTCCACGGAGGATCGGCCGCAGCCCGAAAGAAACCGCCGTCCATCTCCTGGCGCGCGCCCTCGCCAGGCTCCGGGGGGCCCTCGGCGAGCATGTCGAGCGGCTCAACTCGGGGGAGGCGTGCGCGATGGTTTGAAAACCGTCGTCCGCCGGTGGTATATTTTCGCTGTGAAAGGAGCCGTTCCGTGACCCTCGTGATCGATTCCCAGCCAGTCCCCCTACGGACGGACGCCGACGGCGTCGTGCGCGTCGGGAAGACGCGAGTGACCCTCGACACCGTTGTGGGCGCGTTCAATGACGGAGGGACCCCGGAGGAGATCGCGCAGCAGTTTGACGCGCTGACGCTCCCCGAGATCTACGCTGTGATCACCTACTACCTACGGCGAAAGGCCGAGGTCGATGTGTACCTTGGTGAAGGGAAGGCTCAAGCCGCTCGGGTGCGTGTCGAGAGTGAGCGCAAGCATCCCTCGAAGGGGATCCGCGAGCGCCTTCTCGCCCGGCGCCGGGAGAGCCACTGACGGCGGTGCTACGCTTTGCCGCTGATGAGAACCTGAACGGCGCCATCGTCCGCGGGCTCCGCCGCCGCAAGCCCGACTTGGACATCCTTCGCGTGCAGGACACGCCGCTCTCCGGGGCAGAGGATCCAGAGGTCCTCGAGTGGGCTGCGGTGGAGGGACGGGTGATCTTGACGCACGATGTGAGAACGATGACCTATCATGCGGAGGAGCGCGTCCGAGCCGGGAAGCGCATGCCGGGGGTCGTTGGACGGCGGTGACTGGGGTCACGGGGAGGCAGGCACAACGGGGTATCCTCGCCGGTGCGGGGGGCGGGGCCAAGAGAGACTTGCGGCCCAAGTGCCTGCGCAAGGACCCACCCGACCGCTACGCGACGGCGGAGGCGCTGAGGCAAGACCTGAGGCGCTTCGTGCGCGGCGACCCGATCGAGGCGAGGCCGCGGGGCGCCTGGGAGCGCATCCTGCGCCGCCTCGCGCGGCAGAAGCTCCGGCTCTCGGTCGCGGCCGGCGCCGCAGCGCTCATCCTCGCCTGCGGCCTCCTCGCCTGGCGGCTTGCGGTCGAGACGGGCAAGCAGCGCTCGCGGGAGTACGAGAGGACGGTGGTCGCGGCGGAGATGAAGCTCCTCCGGGGGGAAGCGGTCCTCGCGGGGATCGAGGGGAGCCCCGCGGAGCGCGTTTCCCTCCTCCCCTCGGAGTACGAGAAGGTGCTCGAGGAGAGCCGGAGGCCCGCCCTCGAGGCGGCCCTCTCCGACCTCGATCGCGCCCTGGCCTTGCTTCCGGAGCGCTTCGAGGCGCACTACCACCGCGGCCGGGCGCTCCTCTTGCTCGGGCGCGGCCCCGAGGCGGTCCGCGCGCTGGAGAACGGGATCGCGCGGAGGCCTGGCTTCGCGCCGGCCCTCGTCTTGAAAAGGCCGAGGCGCTCTGCTCGGGCGAGGAGCCGCCTGCCCTCGCCGGAGATCCACACGGCGAGGCCTGGGCCCGGGCCCGGCGCGCCATGAAGGAGCGGCGCTTCCCGGAGGCCACCGCGACTTACCGCGATCTCATCGCCCTCGAGGAGTCCTCGGGCGAGCTCTACCCGGGCTCGGGGATCGCGGACCTCCTGGCCCGCGGCGCGGCTTCGCGCCGGCGACCCCGCGGATGCGATGCCCGACTTCTGGGAGGCCCGGGCCCTCTCGCGGGCGTCCTGGGGGGAGCTCCTGGAGCCGCACATCCTCCTGGGCAAGGCGTAGGTCTACTCCTTGCCCGCCGAGCGGTGCTTGAAGCTCGGGCGGATCCCCGACGCGGTCGAGGCCGGGAGGCGGGCCGTCCGGCTCCGCCCTCGGGACGCGAGGACCCTCGTCCAGCTCGGCTGGGCGCTCCTCTGGCAGGTCTGGGCGAAGGGG
>JACQVW010000239.1 GCA_016209535.1 Planctomycetota bacterium
CCCGGGGGTGCGCCGCCGCCGCGCCGGCCGCATGGGGGGCCGCGGGGTGCGGCGCCCCCGCCGAGCCGGCCGCGGGGGGCCGCGAGGCGGCCGCCGGCGCGGCGGGCCTCGACGGATCGATCCTCCTCGTCGACCTCGACCACCTCTACCTCTGGAAGCCCCTCTCGCACCGGGGGCGCCTCAAGAACCTCGCCCAGGCGGCCAACCTCCCCGAGGGCCACGTGAGCACCGCGGACCGCCTCCGCGCCCTCAAGGCCTACGCGGCCGGGGACGCGACCTACCGGAGCCGCCCCTGGATCCGGGCCCTCCGGGCGCGGCTCCTCCGCGAGCACCGGCGCGTCCTCGAGAGCCTCTGCCGGGGGGAGCTGGAGCGCTCCGCGGCCCCCTCTCGGCCGTGCGCTCCTCCTCGCCCGTGACCCCCTCCTCGGCCGTGAGCCCCTCCTCGCCCGTGAGGCTCCCCCGCGCCGCGGCCATCGTCGTCCAGCACGGGGCGGAGGCCCCTTGCGTCGCCTGCCTCCGGTCGGTCCTCGCCTCGGAGGGCGTCGAGGCGGTCCCCGTCGTCGTGGACCACAACCCGGGGCGCAGCGACGCCCTCGAGGCGGCCGTCGCCGCCCGCGGCGCGTACCTCTGGGACCCGGCGAACCCCGGTTTCGCGGCGGGCGCGAACCGCGGGATCCGCGAGGCACTCCGGTGGAGGACCTCCGAGGGACCCGCGAGCCTCGCGATGATGGCCGTCCTCAATCCCGACGTGCGCCTCGCACCGGACTGCCTCGCGAGGCTCCTCGGCGTACTCTCCTCGAGCCCGGGCGTCGGGCTCGCGGGGCCCGCGATCCTCAGCGAGGAGCGCCCCGAGACATGGTGGAACGTGGGCGGTGAGATCCTCTGGCCCTCGGGCCGGCCGCGGAGCTGGCTCCACGGCCGGCGCCGCGGCCCCGAGCGCCTCGAGGTCCGCGACGCGGGCTTCGTCTGCGGCTCCGTGCTCGCGATGCGCCCGGACGCGGTGGACCGCGCCGGCGGGCTCGACGAGCGGTACTTCCTCTACTTCGAGGACGCCGACTACTCGCGCCGCGTGCAGGAGGCCGGCCTGCGCACGGTCGTCGTGCCCGAGGCCCTGGCCTGGCACCGCGGGGGAGGCTCGACGGCCGCGTCGCCGGGCCTCGCGGCCTACTACCGCGCGAGGGGCCGGCTCCTCTTCTCGCGCGCCTGGAACCCACACCCCGTCCTCGGCCGGCTCCACCGCGGCCTCTTCGCCGGGCGGCTCCTCCTCAAGGGCCTCCTCCGGCTCGGGCTCGCGGCGCCCCCGGGCGACGAGGCGCGCATGGCAGCGCTGGGCGCGCTCGACTACCTGCGCGGGAGGAGCGGGAGGAGAGCCTAGCCGCGCCCTCCCGCCGCCGGAGCCTCAGCGCGGCACGGGCCCCGCGGCTCTGCGAATCTCCTCCACGACTCGAGCCCCTCTCGCCAGATCCTCGCTGCGGAGCGCGACCACCTTCCACCCGAGGCTCCCCTCGTGGAGCCGGCGGCGGATGAGGCGATCGCGGCGGAGCCTCTCGCCGCGGTGGAAGGCGGCGCTGTCGATGTAGATCGCCACCTTGCCCCCGCTCTCCCGCACCACGAAGTCCGCCGTGCTGATGGGCTGCTCGCCATCGTTCGCGGCGACGGGGACCTGCTTCTCAACCTGGAGCCCGTGGAGCTCGAACAGCCTCAGGAACTTGAGCTCCAGCGGGGACCCCACGCCCGCCTCGTAAGCCTCGATCCAGGGGCGGGAGCTCCTGCGGTCGCCGGTCCTTGCCGCGAGCCTCCGGGGCGGGGCGCTCGCGAGGTGCTCGAGCTCGGGGAGAACGTGGGGCCAGGAGAGGTGCTCGTGGTGCCTCTGGTTCTGGTAGGACTTGAGGCAGCGGTAGCAGGCCGTCTCGCAGCCGGGGTGGTCGAGGTGGTCCAGCGCTCGCCTGGCCACAAGGTGGAGCTCCTCGGCGGCCCGCTCGAGGAAGCCGCTACCGCCAAGGGCGGCGTCGATGAAGGTCAAGGCGCCCGCCCGCACGATGCCTTCTCGGGCTTCTCCTTGGCGCAGCCGCCAGCGGGGCTCGAGGACGAAGTCGACCTCGGGGCCGTCGAGCATGTAGGTGTGCCGCATCCCCATGCGGAGGGCGTAGCCGAGGGAGTAGCCCCAACGGAGGTACTCGCCGTCCCCTATCTCCAGGGGCACGAGGACCCGCAGCCTCAGCGTCGTCGCCCGGCTCCCGAGCGTGATGGCGCGGGGCTGGGGAGGTTTGCCGCTCTCCGCGCAGCCTTTCGCGTGGCCGTAGGGGTCCTCGCCGCCTTGCTGCCTCGGCTTGGTACGGCCCTTCTTCGTCGCCTGCTCGGGCATCTTGAGGAGCCGCCCGCACTGGGGGCACAGGTAGAACCCGCGGGCCTACTCGTGCAGGCGCGGGTGGCCGAGCTTCTTCTCGAGCTCGCTCGGAGCCTTCCATTCGTTCAGCCAGCGCATGTCCTCGCCCGTCCGGAGCTCGGCCTCCCAGCCGGTCGGAAGCTCGTAGCGTGCCGCCACCTCGCCGTCCCACTGGGGATGGCAGTCGATGAGGCTCAGGACGGCGATGCGGTCCTCCTCCTCCAGGACGGGCGTGTCGTCCCGCATCGCTGCGAACCCCCCGAAGTCGTGGCCCGGAAGCCCGGTCGCGAGCGTCTCCTCGGAGCCGCACCGCGGGCAGGCCACGTGCTCCTGCGCGCCGTAACGGAGCTTGCAGTCCTTGCAGATCGCGTAGAGCCAGGTGGGCTCCGGGCTCTTCGGGTTCCAGGGGGAGCCCGCGTCGAGCCCGATCACCCTCCAGCGGTGCCCCCGAGCGTGGACCTTCGCGTCGGGCTGGTACTGCCCGATCCCGAAGCGCCGCTCGACCGACACCGGCTCCTCCTCGTGGGGGTCGCCGATGAGCCTGAGGGCACAGGGCTCGTTCGGGAACTCGTAGCCGGGGAGGATCCCGAGCTCGGCGAACCGCCGCATCGGGTGCCCCGAGGTCCGGTCGTCGGCCTCCGCTCGCACGTCCCTCTCATCGCGGATCCCGAGCAGCCGGCGCTTGAGCTCCATGGCGTTCACCGCGGAGCGGTCGCCGAGCCCCACCTCGCGCCAGCGCTCGATCGCCACGTCGAGCTCGAGGACCTGCCGCCGGACGCGGTCGATGGCGTCCCGCACGCGGTCCGGCAGCGCCGCGAGCACGTCCAGGACCGCCTCTCGAGTCCCGAGGCCCGCCGCCGCGAGCACCTCGGGCTCCCAGGCCTCGAGGGCCAGATCCGCGGCGTGCTGGAACTGCGAGGTCAGGGCTCCGATCAGCTTCTCGAGCGCTTCCCTCTGGACCTCGCCACGGAGGTTCACGTACTCGGCCATGCGCCCCGCGAGCCCGGGCTCCGCGGCCCCGAAGACGATCGCGTGGAGGTGGCGGAGGGCGACGTCCCTGTTCCCGAGCGCGGTCACGGGGGCCGGCACCTCGCCGGCGATCATCTCCTCGGGCTTGTCGTAGAAGTAGCCGTCGTGCGGCGTGCTCCGCGCGTAGCCGACGACGATGCCGACCCGCGTCGTCCGCCCCGCGCGGCCGCCGCGCTGGGCGTAGTTGTCGGGCCTCGGGGGGACGTTCCGGAGGACCACGGCGTCGAGGCCGCCGACGTCGATCCCCATCTCCAGGGTGGGGGAGCAGGCGAGGACGTTGATGGGCGACTTCTCCGGCGGGGCCTTGAAGCCCTCCTCGAGCGCCATGCGCTCCTCGCCCGTGATCTGCGCCGTGTGCTCCCCGGCGACGAGCGGAAGGTGGTCGGGCTTCAAGATCCTCCGGGCGTAGCGGCTCGCGAGGACGTCCGCCTCCGGCCAGGGCTCGAGCGTTCCGTGACAGGCCGGGCAGGGCGAGCCGGGCGCCGCCCAGGGCATGCGCACGTGGCAGACGCTGCAGCGAGAGCGGTCGCGGGCGCCGAGGAGCGGACGCGAGAGGTGGACGAGCGCCTCCCGCGAGATCCCCAGGGATTCCGCGAGCGGGCCTCCCTCCCTCTCGACGTAGGCCTCGAGGCGCTGGTAGCGAAGCCCGGCGAGGCCCAGGTTGAAGACCGAGGCGCGGTAGCCGGCGCTCACGGCGACGTCGTCGAGGAGCGGGGCCTCCTCCCAGGCGCTGGCGCGGGCCTTGACGGCGTCGGGGAGGTACTGGATGTCGTCATAGCCCCGCGTGTTGGGGTTGTCGCGGCGCTCGACGCCGCGCGCCATGAGCGCGTGCACGGCCGCCTCGAGCGCCAGCGGTTTCCCGGACGGCTCCAGGACCTGCACGAGGTGGCGCCGCATCCGGTCGTAGCGGCCCGCGTAGGTGATGAACCGGGCCTGGTGCGCCGCGTCTTGGCGGCTGTCGGAAAAAACGAGCAAGCGTTCCTTCTTGTCGTGCCCCGCGCGGCCAGCGTTCTCGCGGGCGAGGCCCTCGACGAGGCCCTCCGAGATCACCCGGACGGCCGCGGAGGTGCCGAGCGCGACCGGGGTGAGGACGTTGTAGGCGCCCGCCGTGGCGCCGCAGACGAGGCAGCGGGAGCGGGCCGGCGCCAGGACCGCCGGCACGGGATGTGTGGCGTCAGGGGCGAAGCAACACGTCGCGGGGTCGAAGGAGCCGCGGTGGATGGGGCGGTCGCGCATCTGCTTCTCGACATCGATAGCGGTGGTTCGCGAAGAGGGCCGTGCGGTCCGCCGGCCGCACTAGCAGGTACTCGAGCATCATGTAGTTCGTGAGGAGGACGTGCGGTGGGTCCCTCCGGAGCCGGGCTCTCTCCTCCTCCTTCGTCGAGCGGTCGTAGCGGGCGCCGCGGATGTAGGTGTGCCGCGACCTCTCGAGGATCCCCCGGATGCGCTCCTCCTGGTCGTTCGCGAGAGCGTTCATGGGGTAGACGAGGAGCGCCATGAGGCCCGGCCTCTTGAACCGCGCCGCGTCCTCGATGGCGTTCTGGAGGACAGGGAGGAGGAAGCACTCGGTCTTGCCAGAGCCCGTGCCGGTGGTGACGGCGATGGGCGTCGCGCCGGGAGACAGGAGCTGTGCGATGGACTCGCTCTGGTGGAGGAACGCGGTCTCTGAGTGGGTCCGCTCCTCCATCACGCGCGACAGCCCGGCGTCGAGCCCAAGGTCGCGCCACCGCCGTCCCGGCTTGAAGGGACGGTGGGCCTGGAAGAAGGGCTCCTGCGCCAGGAACCCCCGCTCCGCCAGGGCCGACTCGAGGGCGTCGCGAAGCCTGGCATCGCGGGCGCGGAACTCGGTGGAGAGGTAGCTGCGATACTCGTCGAGGACCTGGTCGACGACGGTGATGGGGTGGAGGGTCATCTCGCAGACTCACTGGGCCCAGAGGCATTCCGCCGTTTGCTCTTCAGCCCGGTTCCCGGTCTCAAGAGCTGAGCACAGGGGCTGGGGGGGTGCACGGGCTACGCACGGGCGGCCGGCCGCCGCACCTTGCGGGAAGGCCGCGCCAGCTTGGCCAGAGCGTCGCGGAGCATCCACAGGGCCTTGATCTCACGTTCGTCCGGAGCGGATTTGCCCTTGACCTTCTGGATCAACCGCTCGAGCGCCTTCTCAGGGTCGCCGGACTCCCTCGCGAGCTCCCGGCGCAATTCGGCGCGAATCACGCTGAGCTTCTTCTTGCCCATCATAGGAGGATCTCCAGGTGGTTTCGGATCTGCCACACGAGGCGGGCCGCTTCTTCCAACTTCATGCCGCATTGTACCGCATCGGCCATCGCCTTGAGCAGGAGGGACTCCCGGTCGTCGGCGGAATCCGTGACCAGAGACCCGACGACAGAGGCGAGGATCTCTTCGGAGACGACCGACGGACTGCCCGAAAGCACCGCTTGCAGGCGGGGGTGGCGGCACACGACCTGGTGACCTCTCTCGTGAGCGATGATCGCTTCCAGGGAAAAGTCGTCAGGGTCAGCATCTCTTTGAAACGCGTCGGCGTAGACGATGAGGAGGTCCGCTATCGGGCCCAGCCCGAGGCCATACTGCGCACCGCCCGAGGTGCTGAACACATGCCTGTACTCCACGCGGCCGTTGAATCCCGTGCGTCGAGCAATGGCCCTTGCCCGCCGCAACCGCGCGCGGTTTTCTGCCGCCGAGATCGGCTCGGGCTGGTGCTGTGACATCGCCTTCAGTCAGGGGGACGGTTCACGGTCCTCAGCCGTATCCGCCGCGGCGGCTTCGATGGCAGGCTGCTCCGGATCGACGAGAGGCGGGTTCAGGGCCTTCACCAGGTCGAGAGCCCGGACGATCTCGGGGTGGATCTCGTCGGGTCGCATGGCGGCCGCGATCAGGAAGAGGTCCTTCTTGCTGGTCGAGAGCCCGCACTTCCCGAGGAGCGGCAGCAGTAATTCCTCGCTTGCCTTCACGTCGCGGAGGAAGACGAGAGTGTCGTCGAAGGGATCGAATCCCGAGGGAAGCTGCCGCGAGAACTCGTCCTTCACGACTGCGCGCGCCAGGTCTCCGAGGAGGGCGCGTTGCGCCACGTAGCGCTCGATGGCGGACGGCACGAGGAGGTAGCTCTCGATCTCGCGGCGGGCCCAGAAGAAGACCTGCGGGAGCTTGTGATCCGGGGGAGGGGGCGAGCTCGGCCGATCGAGGACGGCCAGCGCCCTCAGCGCGGGGTACGCCTCCCGCAGGGCGAAGAAGTGCTCCTTCGCCTTGCCGAGCTCGTTGCCCCCGAGGGGATAGAGATAGGGCCGGCTCAGGAACGCGCATGCCGGGTGGGAGAGCACACGGGCCCACTCGCGCAGGATGGCCGCGTCGCTCTCCCCCTCAACGTACAGGACGGCTCCGATTTGGTCAGCGAGAACGAAGTCCAGGCTGCGGAGCTGGGTCAAGGCGCGCCGGAGCTGGGCCTTCTGCGAGGTGTTGACCAGTCGATGAGGCCTGGGGCCCGTGAAGGCCACGATCCCCCGGGGTCCGTGTCGTCGAGCACGACCTCGGAATGGGTCGAGATCACGAGCTGCGAGCGCCGTTCCGCCGCGACCCTCCGCAACGGTGCGTAGATGTCTCGCTGCAGGATCACGTGCAAGTGGGCATCGGGCTCGTCGAGGAGGACGACGGAGCCCGGGCGCGCGTGGAAGAAGGCGAGGAGCAAGAGCACTTGCTGGAAGCCGCTGCCTGCGCTCGCGATCTCGAGCGGCTTCGGCCTGCGGCCCTTCCCGCGGTGCGCCGGCAAGTACTCGCACGTGATGTAGGTGCCCGAGAAGCTCGGGGTCTGGAGGTCGATCTGGAAGAGGTCCCGGACCTCGGCCTCGAGGGCCTTCCAGCTCGACTTGTCCTTCTCCCAGAGCTCGAGGAGCAAGTTGCGGATGATCTCCCCCGGCCGCCCCTCCCCGGTCCTGGATCCCGGGCGTCCGCTTTTCCTCGTTCGTCTGGATGCCGCCGAGGGGCGGCACGTGCACCACGGTGAGGTTCCTCACGGGCTCCGGCATGGGCCCTTCCGCCGTGGGGCGGCAGAAGACCACCTCGGGCATGCCGTACTGGAGCTCCATGCCCCAAGACCATGCCGTCTCGCCGTCGCGGCCTTCGACGAGGACCTCCACGAGCGGCGGGCGCTGCTCGTCCTTCTTCCGGCCGACGGCGCGGCCGGTCCACAGCATGTCGAAGCTCCGGAGCGGCACCGCCGTGAAGTCCGGGCGCGTGATGGAGACGCCCGTGCGCTCCTTGGCCTTGGAAGTCTCGCGCCCCCGGACGTCGAGCCAGCGCTGGCAGGCGAGGCTCCAGATCGAGAGCGCCTGGAGCGCGGTCGTCTTGCCGAAGTTGTTGGGCCCGGCGAGCACCACGCAGTCTCCCAGCTCGATGGCGGCTTCCCGCAGGCGCTTGAGGTTGCGGACGGTGAGTTGGGTGATCATGACGTGAGCGGCGGGATATCCCCAGCCAGCCCGACTCGCAGGAAGAACCGGGCGAATGCCTGCGAGAGGTGCTCCCGATAGGGTGGGTGAAGGCGGAGGCCATCGCCCTTCCCCGGCAGGTCAAGAGGGGTGGCGGTCCCACGGGCACTCATGGCTACATCCTACCGGCAGTCGCTCTGAGGACGCCAGAGCGGTTGACGGTACAGAAACGGCACTCGCGAGTCCTGCCCCGTTTCCGGTCCCGTACCGGCCACCCAGCCACCGGGAGCAGGCATGGGAACGGGAGAGCGCCCAGAGGCGGCGGAGTCGCGGGTCCACCTCATGGACAATCGAACGGGCAGCGCTGGTGGGTCTCACCGGACTCGCAGATCCCGTTGCCGCAGACGGCGCGACAGTCCAGCGAGCAAGTCAAGCTGGTCTCGCCACAGTTGCAAGCCCCGTCGCCGCAGAGGGGAAACGGGCAGTCTCGGCGGCAGGTCGTGCAGTTCTCGCCGAAGTCGCACACCCCGTCGCCGCAGCGCGGAAAAGGGCAGTCGCGTGAACAGGTGAATCGGTCCTCACCCGGGCAGCACAACCCGTCGCCGCACTCGTTGCAATCGCACGGGCAAAGGATCCGGTCCAGGGAGCCGTCACACCTGCCGTCACAGGTCGGCGGTGTCGGCGGTCTGCAGTCCGCCGGGCAGCTATCCTCGTCCTCGTCGGGGTCGCAGATCCTATCCCCGCAGGCAGGCGGGCAGTCGTCCGGGCAGCCGAAGCGGTTCTCGCCGCCCTCGCACACGCCGTCGCCGCAGGTCGGCTCGCAATCGCGGTTCGTCATCCGAGCCTCAAGGAGCTTTCCTTCGAGGGCGATGGAGAAGTTCTTGACGGTCTCCCTGGCCGGTGGCGCCTTGACCTTGAGCTTCCCCACGAAGAACCCGTTCTCCAGCGTGCCCCGGAACGAGAGCCGCTGCCTGCCCGACTCGAACCTGAGCCGGAGGGAGTCGCACCGGAGCCTGCCCTCCACGATCCCGGTGCCTTGCGGGTCGTTCCCGAGTCCGCTCGTGAACCTCCCGGACCCAAGGACCTTGCCCTCGACGTCGACCTGGAGGGAGAGGTCTGCCGTCCCCGCTTGGGCGCCCAGGGAGGCCAGGACGCTCACCGGGTGAGCTCGCAGCCTTACTTTGCCTTTGGGGCCCCTGTACCTGACCGCGGCGGTCTCGGATCCCACCAGCCCGGAGACCCTGACCCGCACCTCTCTTGTCAGGGTCTCAAACTTGATGGAATACCGCCAAACCTCGCCCCTGCGTTTGAGCGTCCCTCGACAGGCGACCGACGCATCGTCGACGGACCCCGCGCCGACGATCCGGCCCACCTCGTCGTACTGGAGCGACGCCTCGAGGCGCGCCGATGACGTCCCCACAGGGATCTCCGCGCTGATCCTGGTAAGCCTCGGCGTGGAGAGTGGGACGGCGATCTCGAGGGCCGTCAGCGACGCGGGCAAACTGCAAAGGACTGCGGTCAGAAGGGAATGGCGGCAGCTCACGGTCTTGGTCATGAGCGCACCCGGTAGGGGAATGTCGCCTGGGGCATGGGCGTGGTTCTCTCCACGGCTTCACGGCGGATTATATCCTGATCTCGCGTTCTCCTGGAGGCCCCGTCATCGCTCCACGCGCCGGTACCTCGTCCCGCGCCGCTCGCCTTCCTTGACGGCGTGCCCCTCGGCCACGAGGCGCTCCAGGTGCGGCCGTACGGCCGCCGCGCTGAGGCCGGTGGCGTCCTGGGCGTCGCGGGAGGCCAGGGTGCCCCGTTCCTGGAGGAGGGCGAGGAGACGCTGGAAGGCGCCGTTGCTCTCCTCGGCCCTGTCCGCAGTGGGGGCGGGGCGAGTGCGGTCGGCGGCGGGCTTGGGCTTCTTGGTTGCGGTCTCGAAGAGCGGGCCCCAGTCGGGCGGGACCATCTCGAGCTGGCCGCCTCTGCCGACGAAGGGCTTCTCGGGCGCAGCGGCTCCCGGGCCGGCGGGGACGGGCGCGGGGAGGTCGATCACGGGCTTCGGAAGCTCCTCGTTGAGCGGTACGTCCCAGTAGGGATCGTGCTTGCGCGCGAAGGCCTCGAGGCGGAGCGCCTCGAGCTCGTCGAAGGCAGCGAGGCAGAGGTCGGGAGCCTGCGGGCAGCTCTTGTGGCTGAAGCTCGCGAGGACGTGCGCGTACTGGGCGCGGTCGAGGCCGTAGGCCTGGGCGACGGCGGTGTCGATGGCGGCGCGGAGCTGCCAGCGGGCGCCGTCGCCGGGGATCACGGGCCAGGTACCGGGCGGTGAGGGCTCGCGCCAGTGGCCGGAGAGCTCGGAGCGCCAGAGGGGGGCGTAGCCCGAGTGGTTCGCGGTGAGGCGGAGGGCGGCGTGGGCGAGGAACGCCTCGGCCGCGGGGGAGAGCGGGGGGACGGGGCAGGCGTTGAGGATGAAGAGGTTCACGGTTGCCGCGACTCTTGCACGAAGGCAATAGTCAAAGCCGAAGGTGTTCCCGACGGCTTCGAGCATGAGAGCCCGGGAGACGGGGCGCCTAGCTGGGAGCCTCTCGGAGGGCCCTTTCTCCCCCGCGGCCACTCCAGGAGGATGGAGCGAAAAGATGGCGGTGCGCTCGTCCGTCGATCTTGCAATGTTTCGAAACGCCAGCCGGTAGTACCTCGCCGCCTCGCGCCAGGCGGGCTTGTCGGCGAGGGCGGTCAGGTGGACCAGGTAGCGCGGCCGGTCGCCCCAGCGGTCGTCGAATTGGTGGAAGGTCTTGCCCTCGTGGAGCGTCAGGTACCCCTCCTCGAGCAGCCGCCGCGCCACCTCCGGCTCGCGCGGGTCCTCCCCCCCCGGGAGGACGTCGGCGACGGGGGTGAAGCGGTGGGAGTCGTCGGTCATGTGAAGCTCGCGTCCGAGCTGAATATGGAAGCTATCGCAGACCTCGCCAAACGGCCTGCCGCGGTCGAAGCAGCGTTGGGCCACATGGGCGTCGGTCGGGGTTCGCAGCTCGAGGAAGGAGAGGTGCTCGCCCCCCGTTCTGCGGACGAACTCGAGTGTGTATCGGAGCGGCTCACGTTTCGCGAAAAGCCACTCGAGGTCGTGAAGATAGAACGCGCAGCCGAAGTCCATGGTCCCGCGTCGGTCCCGCCGAGCCACGAGGGTGGCGAACTTGAAGCGTGAATCGATGTCGAACAGCTTGCGGCGGTTCTCAAAAGAGTAGGGGCCAGGCCCTGGCTGTAGATCCCCTCGACGGGGTCGCCGCTCCGCGGCAGCTTGAGCAGGTGCTCGAAGAAGGGACCCGCCAGCGAGTCGCCGCAGGCGAGGCGGTGGTCGAGGAAGGTCAAGGGCAAGCCCTCGGCATGGGACTCGAGCCAGAGCGAGAGCTTGGCCAGCTCCACCGCCAGCGGGTTCTTGTCGACCCCGTAGAGGCAGTGGACCGCCACCAGGCGCCGGCAGAGCGCCTCGGCCTTCCGCTGCGAGAGCCCCGCGGCCTCGCCCTCGAGGACGCGGCTCGGGAGGTAGGCGATGAGCTCGTCGTCGGGATCGGGCAGCTCCTCGACCCGCCGGCGCAGCTCGGCCGCGCGCTCGAGGTGCCGCTCCTTCTCGGCGGTGTCCTTCGCCTTCTCGGCCCTCGCCTCCTCGTCGAGCGCCCGCTCATCGCAGAGGCGGCAGGCCTCGTAAAGGGCCGTGCCGAGATACCGGCACGCCTCGACCAGGAAGTGGCCGCTCCCCATGGCGGGGTCGAGGACCTTGAGCGAGAGGATGGCCGCCGGCCGCGGCTCGGCGGGCGGGCTCCGCTCGGCGAGCTGGGGGCCGAGCGTCTCCTCGACCAGGAAGCGCACGAAGGCGTGCGGCGTGTAGTAGGAGCCGCTCGCCTTGCGGCCGAGGCCGACCCGCAAGAAGAACCTTCCCGCGGGGATCTCCTCGATCCACTGCACGGTGCTTATCCCACGATTCTGCCCGGGGCTTTTCCCCGGCGCTTTCCTGCCGCGGTGTGGTGTTTCCTCGGCGGACTCCTCCTCTCCCTCGGCTTCATCCTCCTCGGCTCCATCCTCCTCGGCCTCATCGACCTCGGGCAGCAGCGCCGCCTCGACCGGCCGGTACCTCTCCCCCTGCGCCGCCGGCACCACCACCTCGAGCTTCGAGCGGCGCAGGCGGCTCATGCGCTCGGCGGCGATCCCCGGCTCGAGCTCGAGCAGGGCCTCGTAGACGCGGCCGAGGTCCTCCACGTCGAGGGCGCCGTAGTGGACGCGCTCGCGCTCCGACCGGCCGTCGCCCGGGGTCCAGAGGAGCGCGTCGAGGAGCCGGGCCACGGCCTCGTCTCCCCAGGCGAGGCCGTCGAGGAGCGGGAGCGCCTCCGAGCCAAAGAGCATGCCGCCGAGAGGGCTCACCCGCAGCTCGCTCGAGGCCATCCCCTGCGAGAAGAGCCGGAAAACGGCCCGGAGGCCCCCCTCGAGGAAGCCCGCCGTGCCGGCGCCCTGATCCACGAGATTCCGTACCAGCGGCCCGAGCGCCGTGTTGGGGGAGTACGTGTTGCGCCAGAGGCTCGTCGACGCGAAGCTGAAGGCCCGCGCGGGGTCCGGGGAGCTCTCGAGCTTGAAGACGAAGAGGAGCCGGTAGACGAGGACGAGCCCTTCCTTCCACAGGGTCCGCGCCGCGACGTCCGGGTCCGCCCAGCTCCGGCGCCAGACGGCGTTCCGCGGCTCGTCGATCACCGCCTGGATGAAGCCCTCGACCGCGCGGCGCGCCTGGATCCGCAGCTTCCTGGTGACGGTCGCCTGGGAGAGCCGCGCGGCGTCGAGGATGTCGGGGAGCGCCGCGAGCCCCGCCGGCGAGGCGAGGGCCAGGAGGATCCGGAAGCTGTCGGGGACGTCGCGCGCCGCGCGCCAGCCGCCGGAGCGGTCGAGGCGCACCGCGATCTGGCTCTCCGTGCCCGAGGGGTCGCAGAGGAGGAGGCGCAGGTCCTCGCCGTCCGTCAAGAGGCCCGCGCGCTCGCCCTTCGCAAGGAGGACCCGCTGGGCGATGCGGCTCGCGCTGAAGCGGTAGGCGCGCCCGCGGCGGTTCGGGGCGTCGAGGTCGGTGCCGATGGGGACCGCCCACGCCCGGAGTCTCTCCTCTCCCGCCTGCCCGCGGAAGAGCCAGCCGCCGTCCTCGAGACCCTCCCGCGTCGCGACCTCCTCCTCCCGGTCAAAGGCGGAGTAGCTCAGTCGCTCGGCGAGCGGCTCGAGGACGTGGCTCGCCACGCGGAGGTCGCCGCCCTGCTCGCCGAGGAGTCGGAGCGACTTGCGGTAGACCTCCCAGCGCTCGCGCAGGTCCTTGCCCTCGCTCCCCGCGTTCCGGGGGAGGAGCTTCCGCTTCCCGAGGTGCTCCTCGAGCTGGAGCTTGACGAAGGGCTCGGGGAGGGCCGGGCCGAGGAAGCTCGCGTCGCGGAGGTCGAGGGCCACGGCTAGCTCGTGTTTGTCAGTTGAGCTGCGGATCCTCGGCCGCAGACCCGAGTCGTCACGGCTGAGTGCCCTGAGGCTTGCTGCCGCATCACCTTGTGATTCCTCTCTTTAGGAGGAAGCCCTCCGCCGCCGTGCGACGGGGGGCCGAGCTGGCGTTGCTTCGGCCGTGGCAGATGTAATGGCAAATTATTCGAAAGGTAGCGCCTCGCTTGTTGACCCGGAGAGAGATTGGTGCTTCAATTACTCCACGATGGTGGTTTCAGCGGACGTTCGGATGGTGGAATATTCTGGTGGCAAATGTTCCCGCGCGTAAGCCGCGTCAGCGTGGGCGGGAAGACCTACGAGTACCTGCGCATCGTGGAGAACTACCGCGATCGCGACGGCCGCATGAAGCAGCGCGTGGTGGGCAACTTGGGCCGCCTCGACGAGCTCGCCAAGGACAATCGCCTCGACTCCCTGGTCGAGAAGCTCCGCCGCTTCTGCACTGAAGATTTCATCCTCCCCAGGGAGATCGCAACCAAGGAAGCAGTGAGCTGGGGACAGGTGCTGGTGGCGCGCCGGCTCTGGGAGCACTCGGAGCTCGACAGGATCGTGAAGGAACACTGCCAAGGGAAGCACGGCTTCGAGGTTGCGGAGCGCGCCTTCGTCTTGGTCGCCAATCGTCTCTCAGACCCGAAGAGTGAACATGGGCTGGCCCGTTGGCTGGACAGCACGTACGTCTGCGACAGCAAGGGGAAGAGGTTCCTGCCCGACTGGCTCCCCGAGGAGCTGGTCAGCAAGGAGCAACGGGTGAAGGTGAGCTGGAACTGGCTGAATCGGTGGTACCGCACGCTCGACGCCGTCTACGAGAAGAAAGACGAGATCGAAAAGGAGCTCTTCCTTCGGCTGCGAGACCTGTTGAACCTGAAGGTCGACCTGGTCTTCTATGACATCACTTCCGTTTACTTCGAACGCAGAGAGCCCGTGGGCAAGTTGCGCAAGCACGGCAAGAGTCGCGACGGAAAACCGAGAGAGGTTCAGGTGCTCGTGGGCTTCGTCATGGTCGCTGGATTTCCCATTGCGAGCCACATCTTCGCGGGCAACGAGAGCGAGAAGAAGACGGTCGCGGGGGTGGTCAAGGATGTCGACCAGCGTTTCGGTCTGCGCGACATCATCTTCGTCGCCGACACCGGCATGGTGAGTCCAGCGAATCGAGAGCTCTTTGAGTCACTGGAGACTTACCACTACCTCCTTGGCCATCCCGGCCGTCGTAACGAGGACGCACGCCAGTGGCTGGGAGAGATCGTTGAGGGAAGGTGGCGGGATTGCGGCAGAGGGACACGAGTGCAGGAAGTAAAGAGTGGTCGAGAAGGAGTTCGGGTGTTCATCGCGGACAGCGAGGAGCGCAAGCGATATGAGACGCGGATGCGAGAGCGCTCCATGGCGAGGGCCGAAGAGCACCTGAAGAAGGTCCAGAAGGCGGTTGCGGCGGGCCGGCTGAAGAAGCCCGACAAGATCGGCGCTCATGCGGCCCGAGCGCTCCAGCGAGACAAGGGCTACCGTTACTTCTCCTACCGCGTCCCTGGCGAAGGGCAGTTCGAGTACTTCCGCGACGAGGAGAAGCTCCAGGCCGAGACCCTTCATGAGGGGCGATACATCCTCACGACCGATCATGTGACCCTTGACGCCCAAGAAGCGGTGTCCCACTACAAGCAACTCTCCGACCTCGAAGACTCGATCCGGGCCTTCAAGGACCTGATCGAGGGGCGCCCTGTCTGGCACAAGAAGGACGAACGGATCTGTGCGCATCTGTTCATCGCTCAGCTCGCCCTCTTCCTGCTGCGGGTCTTGCGGGAGCTCCTGGACCGTGCTTCCCTTCCCTTCAGCCCCAAGGAGGCTCTTGAGGCCGTGAAGTCCTTGGGGATCGCCATTCTCGACCTCAACGGCAACCAGCACGTCATGGCGGCCGGACCGAAGCGTGACGCCCGACGCGTCTTCGCGGCGCTCGGGATCGAGAACCTCGAGCCCCCGGGATCCATGAGAAACCCGCCATTGGAGAAAGGCGGAAAGGCGATGTAATGACAAACGAAAATTCAGACCCTTGTCTCCAACGGACTTATGGACACAACTGACAAACATGAGCTAGCCGCCTCCTCCCCCGGGAGCGAGGAGGAGGAGGCCGAGGGTCGCCGGCGCGGGGATCCGGAGGTCCGCGCGCCGCTCGAGGTCCCGGCGCCTCGCCTGGTAGAGGACGAGGACGCCGCCCGCCTCCTGGCGCCGGGAGGGCGGGTTCGATCGGTCGAGCCCGAAGGAGGCGAGGCGCTCGGCGGGCTCCGTGGCCGTCTTCCAGGCGGGCGTTGGCGGCGCCTCCGCCGCGACGAAGTCGAAAGTGGCCTCACGGAAGGGCTGCGCCGGCCCGCAGATCTCCGCGGTCCGCTCCGCGAGCCATCGATCGAGGTCCTGGCGCTCGTCCTGGAGGCTCCTCCGGTGCTCCTCGAGGAACTACGCGGCGGCGCGGGCGAAGGCGTCCGCCGCGGCCTTCGCGGCTTCCTCCTCGCGCCCCGGCCCCCAGGCCGCGAAGTGCTTCTCCCACACGCCGGCGGTCGGCACCTGGAGCTCCCGCGAGGCGAGGCCCTGCCACTCCGCAGGATCCTCGAGGACGCATGGCGGAGCACCCCTGGGCACCCGCACCGCGATGAGGCGCTCGAGCTCCCGGCCCCCATCGCTCTCCACGCACCCGAGGAACGTGAAGAGCAGCTCCGCCTGGCCCGAGCCGGAGCGCACGGCGCTCACCCGGCGGTCGAGGAAGCCATCGCCCGAGCCGAGCTGGACGTTCCGCACCCGGTCGAGGGCCCGGCGGACGAGGGGATGGGCGCGGCCGAGGAACCCGAGGGCCCGGCCTTCCGCATCCCGGGCCTCGTCCCGGCGGACGGAAAGCCGCAGCGTCCGCGCGCTCTCGCTGCTGGCCGTCGATGAGGATGCGCTTTCCCGAGGAGGTGGTCCCGTCCTTGAGCTTCACGTTGGGGTTGCGCCAGGCGATCAGGTAGCCGACCGGAAAGCCCTGGAAGAGAGAGTCGAGGAGGTTGCGGACCTTGGTGGCGCCCCAGACGAATGGCCGCTGGATCTCCGGGATGGCGACTTCACCGGAATGGATCCACGTGAAGAGCGTGGCGATCGGCGGCTGCGTGACGGAGTACCGTTGTGTCGGCATGACGGGGAACCTCCCAAGCCCCGGGGAGGGTCCCGAGGACTCCCGTGCGCCTGGGAATCCGGTCCAACCCCGTTTCCTGGCAGAGCATGATGGCTTCGAGAGGGGATTGTCGCCAATCGGCATCGGGGGTCAAGTGGGTGGATCGTGCCCGTGCGATCCTTCCCGAGAGAATCGGGAAGCCTCCACCGCGGCTCAGCAGCACGCCCCCTGCCCGCCCGCCCCCTGCGGCGCCGGTCCGCACGGGAAAAGGCCGAAGTGCCTCACGGGGGGCGTGACCTCGAAGTACCGGCCGAGCCTCGTCTCGGAGAGCATGCGCGCCGTGTTGCGGCAGACGGCGGTGGGGCGGCCCGCCTCGAAGGCGTGGTGGTCGTCGAGGACGAAGCGCGCCGGTTGGGCGGCGCACGTGCCCCGGTACGTGGTCGTCTGACCGTAGTCCTCGCAGCGGCGGTCGAAGGGCGTGCTGAGCTTGAAGGCCCTCACGGTGACCGAGAAGAACCGGATCGGCTGCCCCGCGACGTCCTGCTCGACGAGCGCCCGGCTCACGGTCCTCGGGTCCCCGAAACCAGCGTCGCGCAGGACGTCGGACAGCTCATGCTCGTAGAGCGCCCCCCCGAGGCACTCCGCCACGAGCTTCGGGTCCCTCCGGATCTCCTCGGGCACGTGGCGGTCGGCGGCGATGTCGGCGAAGTAGAGCTCCCCGCCGGCCCGCAGGACGCGGTAGGCGGCCTCGAAGACCTTGTCCTTGAGGGGCGACAGGTTGATCGTGCAGTTCGAGACCACGAGGTCCATGGTCCCGCTCTCGACGGCGGCGGCCGTCTCGATGTAGTCCTCGTGGAACTCCGTGTTCGGGCGGGAGTGGCCCAGGGCCCTCGCGACGGCCTCGCGGTGCCGCCGGGCGACCTGGAGCTGCTCGCCGGTCATGTCGATCCCCACGACGCGCCCGGACTCGCCCACGAGGCTCGAGAGGATGAAGCAGTCGAGCCCCGCCCCGCTCCCGAGGTCGAGGACCCGGAGTCCCCGCAGGTCGTCGAGCGGGATCGGGCAGCCGCAGCCGTAGTTGCGGGCCTTGACCTCCTCGGGGATCCGGCGCAGCACGTCGGCGAAGAGCTTCGCCGTGGGGCTCTGGCAGCACGCCTTCCTCTCGAGGTCCCCGGTCGCTTTGAGGACGCGGCCGTAGTACTCGCGGAGGTACTCGCGCAGGCCGCCTCCGGCGGTCCGGCCCGTCCCCTCGGCGCGCGTCAGCTCCTTCTCCATGGTGAGCGGGGAATATAACCCCGCCGCGCCTCTCCGCAAGGCCGGGACGCAACACCGCACGCCCGGAGCTCCCCCCCCCGACCCCGCGACCGGGCGATCCGGGGCCGGTAAGAGCTCCCCGCCAGGGCGATTTGGAAGGGGGGGCGCGCCGAGGCTCGCTACCCGGCCCTCCGCAGAAGCCCTTCGCCCGCAAGGCCTTCCAGGAGGTTCCAGGAATGCGCCTACCCGGCACATGCATTGCTCACCTTCCCGGCACAAGGCGCGAAGCCTTCAGGAGGGAAGAAATGGCCAGGTCGAAACGGGGGTGCGTGGCGAGGTTGGCGAGGTTGGCGAGGTCGGGCGTGGCGATCCTCGGCGGCCTCGCCGCCTGCCTCACGAGCTCGTGCGAGAGCGGCGACAAGGTGGCGTACGCCTCGAGCACGGAGGATGCCGCGCCGGCGGACGCTCCGGGCTCCGGGGGGGGGGCGCCTGGGGCTGCCGGGAGCGGCGGGACCTCGGACATGGTGCTCGACGAGCCGGGGACGGGGGACGCGCCGGGCCTCCAGGCCGACGGGGTCCGCGTGGTGGTCCTCTCGACGAGGAGCGCCAAGGTGGTCTGGACCACGCCGCACCACTCCGACTCGGAGGTGCACTGGGGCAAGACCCCGCAGCTCGAGGCGAGGCCGATCCTCGATCCGGCGCCCGCGCTGCAGCACACGGTGCTCCTCGAGGGGCTCGAGGAGGGGCAGGTCTACTTCGCGCAGGCGGTGTCGAGGACCGCCGGCGGCACGGCCGTCGAGACCGACATCGTCCGCTTCGAGACCCTGAGCATCGCGGACTACACCGTGCGCATGAGCCGGCCGCGGCTCTTCTTCAACTCCGTCGACGTGCCGGAGATCAAGGCGAGGATCGCCGGACCCAACGCGAAGGCCTGGGCCGCCCTCAAGGGCGCCTGCGAGAACGCGCTCGCCAAGGGCTCGAGGGCCATCGCCGAGGGGGGCAACGTCGCCGAGTACGCCCGGGCCCTCGCCTTCGCCGGCTACTTCGGAGGCGACTCCCGGTTCCGCAAGAAGGCCGAGGAGGTCGCGATCGAGTGCGCGCGCCTGGGCGGCGGCGGCGACAAGATGGACGTGAGGCTCCGCGTGCTCGCGGTGACGGCCGTCTACGACTGGCTGCACGGGTACCTCTCGGAGGATGTGAAGGAGACCCTGCGGAGCGGCCTCTGGGCCATGGTCGAGCGGCTCGAGAGCGACTCCAACGACCACGAGTACGTCTGGGGGCACAGCCACGGCAATTCGAAGCCCATGCTGCTCGCGGCGCTGGTCCTCCACGGCGACTCGAGGGCCGCGGAGGAGCGGCTGCCCGGGCTCCTGCGCGCCTACCGCGACGGGTTCCTCGCGACCTGGCGGAGCTACGGCGACGACGGGGGCTCGCTGAAGGGCTGGTGGTACACCACCTGGACCTTGAACATGGAGGTCGAGGTCCTCGCCGCCGTCTCGAGCGCGACGGACCTGGACTGGCACGGCACGGAGCGCTGGTTCGGGCGCCTCGTCGACTGGTACCTCGTGGGCCTGCGCGGCGACGACCGCTTCCTGAAGAGCGGCGACACGCGGCCCGGCGTGGGCTTCACGCACTTCGACTGGGTCTATGCCCTGAGCGCCGTCCACTTCCACAAGGACGGCCGCGCGAAGTGGCTCGCCGAGAAGATCGCCGGATCGATCGACATCTGGGCCCTCCACAACGTCTGGGCGGTCCTCTGGAGCGACGGGGACGTCGCTCCCGTGGCTCCCTCGGGGGCTCTCGTGCGCCTCTACGGGACGGCCGGGCACGCCCTCTTCCGCGACGGGTGGGGGCCGGACGCGGTCGTGGCGGGCTTCCGGTCCGCCCCCGACTACACCCTCGGGCACACGCACTTCGACAACAACAGCTTCACCGTCTTCCACCGGGGCGGCCTCGCCCTGGACTCGGGGCTCTACGACGGCTTCGGGTCGAGCCACCACTTGAACTACTCCAAGCGCTCGATCGCGCACAACACGATCCTGGTCTACGACCCCGACGAGAGGTTCGTCTACCAGGGCAAGGAGCATGCGAACGACGGCGGCCAGAGGTGGCGCGGCGCCTCGGACGGCATCGACCGGTCGTTCCCGGCGACCGTGGAGGACGTCCTGGACCCCTTCGAGGGCTACAGGGCGGGCGGCATCCAGGTCTTCGAGGACGCCCCGGGCTACGCGTATGTCCTGGGCGATGCCGCGCCCTCGTACTCGCCGGCGAAGCTCTCGGTCTTCGACAGGCACTTCGTCTGGCTGAAGAGCATCGCCGGGAGGACCGGGCCGGTCATGGTCGTCTTCGACAACCTCGTCGCGACGCAGGCCCAGTTCCGGAAGACCTACCTGCTCCACACGCAGAACCGCCCGGCCGTCGACGGGAGGCTCGTGACGGCCTCGAACCAGGGCGGCGTCCTCTTCCACGAGACGCTGCTCCCCGAGGCGCCGAGGATCGAGCTCGTGGGGGGAGCGGGCAAGGAGTTCTGGGTCGCCGGCAGGAACTACGAGCCCGTGCGGCAGCCCGTCGAGCGCGACGACGCCGGCTCCTGGCGCGTCGAGGTGACGAACACGAGGGCGCAGCAGACCGATCGATTCCTGCACGTGCTCCACGCCGCCGACGCCGGAGGCTCGCCGCCGCGGGCCTCGAGGATCGCCGCGGCGGGGATGGTCGGGTGCAGCGTCGAGGACTGGGTGGTCCTCTTCGGGACGCGGAAGGGAGGCGTCGCGAGCGTGAGGTACTCGGTCGCCCGGGGGAGCTGGAGGTGCCTCCTCCTCGGGATGGCGCCCCTGGCCGGGTACGACCTCATCGTCGACGGGGCCCACGCGGGGACCGTGGCGGCGAGCGACAAGGGGACGGTCCAGCTCGACCTCGAGGGCCCCTTCACGATCGAGCTGGTCCGCCGCGAGGGGGCTGGGGCATAGGCGCTCCCGCGGCGGCAGGCGGCCCCGAGCCGCCGCGCCCTGGCGAGGTCCGCGCCGGTGTCCTATATTTCGCCGGTGACGCCATGACCTCCGGCGCGGCGAGCTTTACCGGCCCCCTCTTCGTCGTGGGGGCTCCGCGGAGCGGGACGAAGCTCCTGAGGGACCTCCTCAACCAGCACCCGCGGATCGGGATCCCCGTCGCCGAGACGCACTTCATCCCGGGGCTCGTGAGGCGCCACGGGAACCCGCCGCGGCTCGAGGCCGCCGGCGGCCTCGAGGGTCTTCACCGGGAGATCCGGGACACGGCGTTTTCCTGGCACATGAGGCGCTTCGGGCAGGAGATGCCCCTCGAGCGCCTCGAGGCGGTCGAGGACCGCTCCTCCTGGGCGGCGATCCTCGAGGCGGTCCTGCGGTTCTACGCTCCAGGCGGGAAGGCGCCGGGCTTCATCTTCGGGGACAAGACGCCCTCGTACTTGAGCCACCTCCGCCTCCTCAAGGAGGTCTTCCCGCCGGCGCGCG
>JACQVW010000236.1 GCA_016209535.1 Planctomycetota bacterium
GCGCTCTTCCCCATGCCCGCCTCGGCGGTGACGGCGATGGCCGTGGGGCCGCGCGCCTCGTCAAGGAGCGCGCGGGCCCGCCTCAGCTCCGCCTCGCGGTCCAGGAAGCACGAGGCCGGTCGCAAGAGCCCTGTCAGGCTTTCGCCCGTGAGGCGGCCGAGGTCGGCGAGGAGGTCGTCTGTGCTCTCGTAGCCCTTCCGCGGGTCGCGCTGGAGGAGCTTGAGGATCACCCGCTCGAGGTCCGTCGAGACCGCGGGGCTCAGCTTGCGGGGCCGCTCGAGAGCTTTCTCCACCGACGGGTCCAGGGCCCTCCCCGTGAGGATCGAGTAGCCCACCGCCCCCAGGCCTCGCAGGTCCGCCGCGTGGGCGGCTCCGGCCAGGCCCGGCGAAGGCCACCACGCCGGGTCGGAGAGGGCCACGGCGGGGGTGGCTTCATCCGAAGTGGGGGGAGGCCGCCGCCTGACGAGGAGGTTCGCGGACTTGAGGTTGCCGTGGGCAAGCCCGAACCGGTGGAGGAGCGCGAGAGCCCTTGCCGCGGAGGAAAGGACGCCCACGAGCCACCGCTCCCCCTTGCCCCGCGATGCCGCGAGGACATCGGTTCCCTCGACGTAAGGCCGCGCGAGGTAGGTCTGCCCCCCCTCACGACAGAGGCGCACCGGCGAGGCCAGGCACGGGTGCTTGAGCGATGCGAGCTCTCCCAGGTCGGTGCGCAGGAGCCCGGCGAACGCCCGCTCGCGCGCGGGGGGGAGGGGCTTGAGCACCCAGCGCGATCTCGCTGGGCCGGTCGTCTCGATGGCGAGGTAGCTCGGGCCGTGGGGCCCTTCGCCGAGGGGGGTCCACCGGCGGGAGCCAGCTCTTCGAGGCGCCCCTCGTCGTGCACGTTCCGGGTCCATTCGACTGAAAGGCCGCTTCAGGGCCCCGAGCCCCAGTGTAAACCCTGGCTTACTCGACCGGGTCGCGGGACCATGGTGGAACTCGGAAACCCTGGGGTTTTCGCGGGGTTACGAAGCAACTGAGCGGCCACGCCGGGCCGCTGCATCGGCGGCACGCGCGTTGCACTCGAGGCCGGATGCTTCGTGATCCCTGTGTTCGGGCACAATTTCCTTGGAGGCATCCCATGATCCCTCGCTATCTCACCATCGTCCTCGCCGCGTCCTGCTTCGCCTTCGCCGCACCTACCGCGTGGCCTCAGGTGACCTTCGAGGTCGGGCGCGCGACGGCCGCGCCGGCCCAGCTCGACGTCACGGTGCCCGTCTCAATCTTCGTCGAGGAGGGCACGCCGCCGGTCGACGGGTGGATCGTGAGCTTGCGCTACGACCCGGCCGCCCTCGGGAACGTGCGGCTCGAGAGCACGAGACCTGCGGACTTCATCACGTCTTCGCTCGGGGTCGACCACTACGTCCACGCCGGGACCGTCGGGATGGCGCTCGTCTATGACCTAGACGAGCCTCACTCGCGTAGCATCACCTCGGAGAACGACGGCGAGGTGGCGCGTCTCCATTTCTGCGTCCTCGAGACGGCCATCCAGGGAACGTACCCGATCCGATTCGCGTTCCACGCCGAGGCCGTGTCCTCTCCGGCCTCGACCACGCAGTACACGGCCGCGCGCTCGAGCCGCTACCCGATCACGAGGGGCGGCTCCGTGACCGTCGCGGGCGCGCCCGTGGCCGGCGCAGGCTGCCCTGCCGATCCGCCCAGGCCTGCGCCGCCTTCGGCGGAGACCGTGATCTTCCAGCTTGGCCAGGCCACGGAGGCTGCAGGGGCCTCGGAGGTGGCCGTTCCCCTCGAGGTCATCGTCGAGGCCGGCGCACCGCCGGTGCAGGGCTGGGCCGCAGCGGTCCATTACGGCTCCGCCGGCGTCTTCCCGCCGCCCCTGGGCGAGGTCCGCATCGAGAATGCGCGCCCGGCGGATTTCTTCGCCTTCAGCGGGCAGTCGGCGTTCGTGGATCCCGGGCTCGTGGGCGCCGAGGTCGTCTACGACCTGACCAGGGTCATCCCGGAGAACGTCATCACCGCGGAGACGAGCGGCATCGTCGCATGGCTCCGCTTCTGCGTCCTCTCGACGGCGAGCTCCGGGTCTTCGGTCCCTCTGGAGCTCGTCCCCTTCGCCGAGAGGACGGACAAGCCTGGGATCGCCCTCCATTACACGTCGGAGGGCAAGACGCGCACGCCCCTCACGGTCCCCGGGTCCGTCACGATCGCGGGCGACCCGGTCGCGGGAGGCGCTTGCCAGCCCGACGAGCACGAGGTCCCGCCCCCGCCGCCGGCCGAGCTGAAGGCCGTCCTCAAGATCGGCGGCGGCTCCGCGTTCCTGGGCCAGGAGGTGCGCCTGCCCTTCACCGTCCTGCCAAACGCCGAGATGCAGGGCTTCTCGGTCTCCGTCGACTTCGACGAGACGAAGCTTGTGGGCCTCGAGGTCGAGAAGGTCTTCTCGAAACCGGACGGGACCGACTGGGACTTCCAGACCTTCCACATCGACAACTCGGATGCAAACCCAGGCAGCGGTGGTGTGGACGAGGGCTTCCTCGTCGCAGCGGCCGTCTTTGACTTCACCGCGCCGAACCTTGGTCCGCGCCGCGACCAGGAGAGCGGGATCCTCGCGCTTCGCTTCCAGGTCAAGCCCGCGGCTCCCGCCGGCCCCACGGAGGTCCGCTTCCTCGACGGGGGCAGCGCGCCCTCGAGCCCGCCCACCCGCAACGTGGCGGTCCTCTTCGGCAAGACTGCGGACGTCACCTACGACGTCTCTCCGCTCTTCGTGAACGCCCTGCTGGGGATCGTGGGCGACATCACCGTGTTCCTGCGCGGCGACTCGAACGGGGACCTCGACGTGGACCTGAGCGATGCGCAGGCGACCCTCACGTACCTCTTCGTCACCGGCGAGCCGCCCCACTGCCTCGACGCGGCTGACGCGAACGACGATGGCACCGTGGACGTCACCGACCCCATCTTCACCCTCCTTTACCTGTTCCTGGGAGGGCGGCCCCTGCCGCCGCCCTCCGACTCGCCCGGCGAGGACCCGACGCCGGACGGGATGGGCTGCCGGGGCTGAGAGGACCCTCTCGGCCCCCTCCAGGCCCACCTACTCGAACGCCCGCGGCACTTCGGGCAGCCCCGCCGTGAGGACCGGCGCGCCCCGCCGCCCCACATCGTCCAGGTCCCAGCGCTCAAAGCCGAGCGCGAGGGCCGGCGAGTCGTCGCGGAGGCGGAAGTCGCCCGCCGCGGCGTCGGCGAAGCGAGGGTCGACGACGAGGGATCCCTGGTCCTGGCCTCGCGCCTTGCGCCAGGCCTCGAGGTCCAGGCCGCCCGGGAAGGTCACGGGCCGGCCCGAGGCGTTCCAGTAGACGTTCCTCTCGAGGCGGAAGCCCGGGTCCTTCCAGTTGCTCCCGAGGAGCGGGCTCTCGTTGTCCCAGAGCACGATGTTGCGCTCGAACGTGAACGAGAGGTGCTCCTCGGTCCGCGTCCTCTGGAGCTGCTGGACCCGCGAGAAGGCCAGGACGTTGTTCCGCACGGCGTTCTCCTTCCCGTAGTGCTGGTGGAAGCTCCCCGTCTTCGTGTGGTGGACGAGGTTCTTCTCGAGGACGATCCCCGTCGAGCCCTCGTCGGTGTAGAGCCCCCAGCCGCCGTAGTCGTAGGCCTCGACGTGGTGGATGCGGTTATGGTGCACCGTCGTCCCCGGCGACACGCCGAGCGTGTACACGCCTCCCATGTCCGAGAGGACGCCCTGGCCGATCTCGTGGATGTGGTTGTGGGAGATCTCGTTGTGGTGGGCGAGGCTCGCGGCGTAGCCCCAGACCCAGCCGACGCTCACGCCCGTGTAGTAGAGGTCGCGGATGTCGTTGTGCTCGACCGTCGTGTGGGAGGCGTGCCCGATCCACACGCCGACGGCGGCCATGTGGAGGCGCCCCCCGTGGGCGATGAGGCAGTCCCGCACGGCGTTGTGGCTCACGTGGCTCTCGGGGTCGTCGGACTTCGGCTGCCCCGCGGCCCAGGAGCCGGGGCCGCCGGCCTGGCCGATCTTCACGCCGCCCCCGCCGAGGTCGAAGAGCTCGCACCGCTCGATCCGGTTGCCTCGCGAGCCCGCGCCGAGGGCGATCGCGTAGCCGCCCGTGTGGCGCACGGCGCACTCCTCGATCGCGATCCTCCGCGCTCCGATCCCCTCGACGGCGGCGCTGAGCTGCACCTCGGCCTGCGGGTACGAGCTCCCCTCATCGGGCACGTTCCAGCTCGTGTGGGCGAGGTCGAGGCCCCGGAGGTGGACGTGCTCCACCCAGCGCCGCGCCGCCACGTCGCCCTGGAAGACGACGAGCCGCTCGAGGCGCGGCGCGACGACGACGGCCCCCTCCGGCGCCTCGCCCGGGAGGGGCACGTAGGTCAGCTCGCCCGCCGCGCGGTCGAGGTGCCACTGCCCCGGCTCGCGGAGCGCCTGCTTCACGTTCTCGACGCGGTAGCGGTGGTCCTTCCGGAAGGCGCTCCAGTAGCTCGTGCCCCGCGTGGTCCCGGTGAAGGTCACGACCCGTTCCTTCGGGTCCACCGAGGCGATCCGCATGCGGGATGCCGACCAGAGGTGGATCGCGACGACCTCGGCGTCGCTCCCGGCCCACTCGGCCCGGATGTCATCGCCCGCGAAGCGGAAGCGGTCGTGCCCCTTCGCCTTCGCCGCCTCGCTGGGCGGCAGCTCCTCGGCCACGCGGTGCCACCCCGAGGCCGGAAGGCGCGGGCGGAAGCGGCGCTGGTCGTCGACGAAGAGCTGCGCGAAGCGCCACGCGCCGCCGCGCACGTCGTCGAGCGCGAGGCGCCAGCGGCCGTCCTCCCCCACCTTCCAGCCTCCGAGGCGCCGCCCGCCGCTCAGGACGGGCCGCTCGCCGGGGTAGGCGGCGTAGACGGCGGGCGCCTTCTCGGTCCCCGAGTCCTCGGGTGTGAAGACGACCGTGTCGGCGAGCTCGTGGAAGCCGCCGCGGATGAGGACCGTGAAGGGCCGCTCGCGGCCCGGCTCGCGGGCCTTGAGCTCCCGCACGGCGCGGCGCGCCCGGTCGAGGGTGCGGAAGGGGCCGTCCTTCCGGTCGGAGGACGGCTCCGCGAGGCGGCCGGACCAGGCGTCGTCGCCCGAGGTCGAGACGAAGAAGTCGGCGTCGGCCGCCGGCCCGGCGGCGAGGGTGATCGCGAGCAAGGAGGGAGCGATCACGGCGAGAACGGTGGGGAGGACGAGGAGGGTAAGCATGGGTAGTTCCTTGGGTACGGCTGGGATGCAACCGAGCAGCGTACCACCCTACAAGGCCGCGGTCGCCGGGCCGTGACCGGGGGCACGCGAGGGCGTGGCGTACGCCGCGCCACTCTTGGACAAGGGGAGGTGCCTGGAAGTCACCAAGCCGCCGAGATCGGCAGAGTGGGCGCGCCCGCCCCAAAACGTCCTTCTGGACCGCACTCGTTGCCGTAGAATGGGACGAGAGCAAGTGGATCTCCCCCAATCGGAGCGACTATCCATGCCATCTCCCTTCCCAGGAATGGACCCGTTCCTCGAGCACCCCGAGCGCTTCCCCGGGTTCCACGACAGCTTCATCGCCCACCTGAAGGAGCTCTTGCAGCCGAGGCTGCCCGAGCCCTACTATGCGGACAGCGGCCGGCGCGCCTGGATCGAGGTCTCCGAGCGGTTCATCGGACCCGACTTGCAGGTGCTCAAGCCGCGCCGGGCGCAGGGAGCTCCGGCGGAGCGGGAGGCGACGGGCGGCGTCGCGGTCGCGGCTCCGCCCTCGGCCCGGCCCATCGTGATCCACGTGCCCCATGACGAGCGCCGCGAGCCCTTCATCGAGATCTACGTGGGCCGGCGCCCCGACCGGCGCCTGGTCACGACGATCGAAGTCTTGAGCCCGAGCAACAAGGCTGCCGGCGAGCAAGGACGGGACCTGTACCTGCGCAAGCAGCGCGAGGTCCTCCAGGGCAAGGTCCACCTGGTCGAGATCGATCTCCTGCGGGTCGGCGAGCACACGACGGCAGTTCCCCGCGACCGGCTCATGGCGAAGGCAGGAGCCTTCGACTACCACGTCTGCATCCACCGCTTCGACCAGTTCGAGGACTACCACGTATACCCGTTCCGACTCGAGGAGAGCCTGCCCGAGATCAGTATCCCCCTCTTGCCGGGGGACCCCTCGATCCCAATCGACCTCGAGGCCGTCCTCGTCAGAGCCTACGATGCGGGCCCCTACCGCCGTGAGGTCCGCTACGGGGAAGAGGCGCCGATCCCTCCGCTCTCCCCGGAGCAGAGCGCCTGGGCCGCCGGGGTCTTGAAGCGGGCCTGAGGGCGCCCCGCCGGAGGCTCCCGCACCAGCGGCGGGCTCCTCCCGGCCACGGGCATCACCCGCCCCGCTTCACCTCCTCCATCGTCGCGACGCGGCGGCCGTAGACGGCGTCGCGCACCATGAGGGCCACGAGGACCGCGTCGCGGCCGTTCAGGACGTTCGAGAAAGGCCGCTTGCGGGCCCGCACGCACTCGAGGAAGGCCTCCTGGGCGAAGCGCGTCGTGTTCCCGCCCTCCTCCTTCAGCGTCTCCTTGGGCCTCGAGGCGTCCATGTACTCGACGGGGCCCTCGAGGAGGCCCACGCCGCCCTTCCGGCCCATGACGTGCAGGAAGGGCTTCCCGAAGGCCCCGCCCTTGGGGCAGAGCCAGGAGTGGACCCAGCTCACGATCACGTCCTTCGGGTACTCGATGATCGCCGTGTAGTAGTCGTGGACGTCGCGGTCCGGCTCGCCCTCGGTGAAGATGTCCGCCCGCCCCATGCCGAAGGCCCTGAGCGGGAGCGCGCCCAGCGCCCAGTTCATGATGTCGAAGTGGTGGACGGCCTGCTCCACCATCCAGTCCCCCGAGCGGGCGCGCTTCGAAAACCAGCCGCGCAGGGGCCCGAAGGGGGCCAGGAACGCCGCGCGCAGCTCGACGGCCTCCCCCAGGTCGCCCCGGTGCAGCCGCTCGATCCCGTCCCGCACCCGCGGGCTGTAGCGGCTCTGGAAGCCGACCTGCACGATGCTCACCGACGTCTCGGCGGCCTTCACGATGGCGTCGGCCTCCGCCGCGGTGATGCAGAGCGGCTTCTCGGCGTAGAGGTCCTTGCCGGCCCGGATCGCATCGAGGTAGAGGGGCGCGTGGACGTCGCAGGGCGTCGCCATGAGGACCGCGTCGACGTCCTTCGCCTCCAGGACCCTCCGGTGATGCTCCGTCGCCGCAGGCCTCTTGCCCGTCTTCTCCTCGACGAGGCGCCCCGCCGACTCGAGGCGCGTGGGGTCGATGTCGCAGACCCAGGTGACCTCGACGCCCGGGATCTCGAGCGCCGTCCTCAGGTGCGTCGTCCCGCGCCCGCCGACTCCGACGAAACCCATGCGCACCTTCCCCGCCTCGCCGGGTCGGCCGATGGCGGGCGCGGGCAGCCCCGCGAGGGCCGCGGCGCCGAGCGCCGACGCACCCCGGGACAAGAACCTCCTTCTGCACAGTCGTCTCGAGTCGCTGTCACGGCGCGGCATCGTTCGCTCCTTGGGAGGTCCGTTGGTGTCGGGGGGAAACAGCAGGCCTGCACCTGAGTGTCGGCGACAGTCCAGAAAGTTGTCAAGACGTGCGTTCCGGGTGCGTGCCGGCGACCCGAGCCTGCGGCGCACCCAGGAAACCACGCCGCGAGCGTCGGGCAGGGAAGTTGCGGCGTGTGCACCGAGGTCAGCGCCTGGAATCTCCGAGCCCTACGAAGGGCACAGACGAGAGAGATGGCCGGGAGGCCGCAAGCCTCCCGGTCTTTTCCTTGCCACGAGACGCAGCGTTCCGACTGCCACGAGACCGCAGAAGTAGTCGCCGCGGTCCTCTCTCGGTGTCCTCAGCGCGCGGGCCCGCGCCAGCGCCCGTACTCGCTCCAGAGGAGGGAGGCCGCCACCGCGACGAGGGCGAGCATGGAGAGCCACAGGAAGGCGTCCCAGAGCCTGCCGGGCTGGAGCCGCCGGTCGGTGCGGCGGTAGCGGAGGTAGACCGCGGCGGCGGCGATCATGGGCAGGGTCAGGGCCTGGGCGACGCCGCCGATCATCACCATGACCACCGGGTTCCCGATCCAGATGAAGAGACCCAGGTTCAGGAAGGGGAAGCCGATGCAGAAGCCGCGCAGCCACCGCAGCCGGTCGGCGTGGCACCGGATCTCGATGAAACCGTTGACCTTGAGGAAGTCGGTCACGGTCCGGCAGTTGGCCGCCGTGGCGGCGAAGAGCGTGGAGTAGAGGACGGCGAACGTGCCGATGACGATGAACGCCAACGCGCCGGTGGAGCCGAGGACCGGCTCGTACATGGCGGCCAGGTTCGACATCATCGCGCTCACGTTCGCGCCCAGGCCCTTCCCCCCGGTGTGCCCGTGGAGCACCGCCGCCCCCAGGGCGAAGAACGCCAGCGTGGCGGTCGTGTAGATCGCCATGCTGATCCAGGCGTCGAGCCGGAGGACGCGGATCCACCCCCGGGCGCGGCGCTCCCAGTCCCGCTCGCCGCTCGCATCCACCCGGCCCGTGCCGCCCGCGCCCGGGCGCGGTCCGACGCTCCGCGCGTACCCCTTCTCGATGCACCAGTACGGATACGTGATGAGCTCGCTGGCACCGACGCCGGTGATCCCGAACATCGCGACGGCCGCCACCAGCACGTTCGGGTCCCGGGGAACGGCTGGCAGCAGGCCGGCGCCGACCTCGCCCCAGTCGACGGGGTGCCCCACGGCGCGGAGCAGCACGACGCACGCCACCGTGACGAACGTGAAGACGACGACCATGGCGATTGTGCCGCGCTCGATGACCTTGTAGCTCCCGATGGCGAGGAGCGCCGAGGTGAGGGCGGCCGTCGCCACGGCCCAAGGCAGCTCCGGCCGCTCGAGGAACCTGGCGCCCAACGGGGACTCCGGGCCGCCGAGGGCCCCGGCCAGCCAGCGCGAGACGCCCGGGAACACCATGTGCCCGGTCTGCCCCACGCTGCCCACCATGCTGCCGAGCTGGCACTGGCTGCACGCGGTCATGAGGAGCCACCACCAGGTGAGGAGCGGGCCGGGGCCTGGGAGGCGGCGCAGGCTCGTGAGCGTCGTCTCGCCGGCGGAGATGGCGTGCCGCCCAAGCTCGACCTGCACGAAGACCTTGATGAAGCAGCTCAAGAGGACCAGCCAGAGGAGCGCGAAGCCGGCCTTCGCCCCCACGTCCGTTGTCTGGATCAGCTCCCCGGTCCCGACGATCGAGCCCGCGAGGATGAGCCCGGGGCCGATCTTCCGCAGGGTCGCCCAGACGTCGTGCGGAGGCTCGCGAACGGCATCTGGCGACAGGGTGTAGGGATCTCGGTCTCGCACCCGGCCCGGCTCGTCCATGGACGCACGGTATCGCGAACCGCCCCGCGTGGCAAGGCGGTGCGGCTCGAGACCGGGGGAACGGTCCAGGTCCCTGGATGCGGTGCGAGATCGGCGGATGCGGTTCGAGACCGGGAGCGCGGTTTCGGGGGCTGCGCCGGACCCGGGAGGTCTGGAAGCGGGACGCGGGAATTCCGTGGCTTTCTCCCGGCCCCTGGACGAAGATGCAGCGTCTTCTGCCAAGGGAGGCAGGTGTCCATGGGTCCACGTCCTTACCGGGTCGGCGATCTCATCGGCGAAGGCCTCCGCGTCCTCGCGGTACGCCGGGGCGAGCTGAGCACCGTCTACGTCTGCCGGCAGGACCTCCCCGGCGGGCGGCGCGCCTACAAGGCCCTCAAGGCCTTCCACCTCGAGAACGAGGATCTCCGCCGGGGGCTCTTCGAGAGGGAGCTCGCCCACTGGATCGGCCTCCACCCCCACCCCCACATCGTCCGAGCCCTGGATGCCGACAGGGCGAGGGACCTGCTCATCCTCGAGCTCGTCCATGGCCCCAACCTGCGCGAGGTCGCCTCCCACAGCCCCGTCCACCCCAGGCACTTCATCCGGTGGGCGCGCGAGGTCGCCTCGGCGATCCGGTTCCTCCACGTCGAGAACCGCTTCATCCACCGGGACCTGCGTCCGGGGAACGTCCTCGTCGACACGGAGCAGGACCTGGCGGCGAAGATCTCCGACCTGGGCATCGGGAAGCCCTTCGATCCTGCGGTGACCCAGCACACCGTGATCGGCGCCTTCACCTACATGGCGCCCGAGGTGCACGATGCCCTCACCGACTTCCGCTCCGATATCTTCTCCTTCGGCGCCACGCTCTACTACCTCCTCACGGGCGAGTACGCCGTGCGGCTGACGACCAGGGACTTGCAGCCGGTCACCTCCCCATCGAGGCTCCTTCCCGCAGTGCCTGAGGAGGCGTCCGCTGTGGTCCTCAAGTGCATGGAGAAGGACCCCGAGCGGAGGTACCCGTCCGTGGACGAGGTGATCCGCGACCTGGAAGCGCTCCGGGAGTGGCCCGTGGAGCCTCTGCCTTACGGCCAGTGCTCGGCGCACGCCTACGCCTACTTCGCCCCCTCGCCGCGACGCCGCTGCCCCTTCTGCCTGTACGAGGAAGCCTTCGAGGCGCAGGAGGAGACGCTCGACAGCCTCCTCCGGAGGGGATCGCGTTGAGGCCGCGCTGAACCGCCGGCAGGGGCTTCTCTTCCACGGGCCTCCTGGCCACAATGGTGCCCGTGGAGACCTCAACCGCGCCCGCGGAGAAGATCGTCATGGCCGGCGTCCAGATGGACTTCGAGATCGGCCGGAAGGACGACAACCTCGCGCGCATGCTCGACGCGATGCATGCCGTCGCGGGCCGCGGAGCGCGGTTCGTCGTCTTCCCCGAGTGCGCCCTCACGGGGTACTGCTTCGAGTCGAAGGAGGAGGCGATGCCGTACGCGGAGACGCTGCCGGGACCCGCCGTGGAGCGGGTCGCCGCGACGTGCCGCGAGCTCGGCGCCTTCTCGGTCTTCGGCCTCCTCGAGCGGGACGGGGACCGCCTCTTCAACGCCTGCGCCCTCGTGGGGCCCGAGGGTTTGCTCGGGAGCTACCGCAAGGTCCACCTCCCCTACCTCGGCGTCGATCGCTTCACGACGCCCGGAGACCGGCCGTTCCAGGTGCACGCGGCGGGCGCGGCGAGGATCGGCATGACGATCTGCTACGACGGCTCCTTCCCCGAGGCGGCGCGGATCCTCGCCCTCGAGGGCGCGGACCTGATCGTCCTCCCCACGAACTGGCCGCCGGGTGCCGAGACGACGGCGGCTTACGTCCCGAACGCCCGCGCCCTCGAGAGCCACGTGTACTACGCGGCCGTGAACCGCGTGGGGACCGAGCGGGGCTTCCGGTTCATCGGCGGCTCGAAGATCTGCCACCCCACGGGGACGACCCTGGCCGAGGCGGCGCACGAGCGCGGGGAGGTCCTCTACGCCGAGGTGGACCTCACGGTGCCCCGCCAGAAGCGCCTCGTCCGCGTCCCCGGCAAGCACGTGATCGACCGCTTCGCCGACCGGAGGCCGGAGCTCTACGGGAGGATCTTGAGGAAGTGAAGAGCGCCAGATTCGCGAAGAGGCTTGCCGTAGCGGCGGGCGCAGCGTCGCATGCTGTTCCGGATCTCTGGTAGGACTCCAACCCGAACAGCGGAATCATATCGGCTGGCGGCCATGAGGCGGCCTCTCGGCGATGCCCTGGGAAAGCTGCTGGAAGAAGTCGGCGGGAGACCCGATCCGAAGCCCCGTCCTCGCGGCCACCCGTGGTGTGAAGTGCTTCGTGTTGTGCGTGAGAAGCCAGTCAGGCCTCGCACGCGTCGCCGAGACCAGGATTGGCACGTCCGCCTGGTGGGCGATCAGGCGGCGGGAGGAGAGCACGAGGGCTCTATCGGGCCAAGGCACGACCTCCGGACGCGAGAGATCGATCAGCCTGACATAGTCCTCGAGCAGCTCATCCGCCTCAGCAGATGTCAGCTTCGCGGCGTGCAAGAGCAGGTTCTCCTCGACCTCTGCCCGAACGGCCTCGGCAAGCACGAGGCGACAGATCCTTGCCGCGCACAACGCCAGCACGGCCCTGTCCAGCCCCCAACGAGCCACCATCCCGCCCGTCAGCACATTCGAGTCGAGAAACAGCCGCAGTTTCCTGCGCTGCGCGGTGCCCCTCACCGCTTCCCTCTCGCTCTGGCTCTTGCGGCGCTGCTTCTTGCCGCGGGCCCCCGTTTCTCGGCGGAGAACAGCTCCGGGTAACGCCGTCTCACCAGCCTTTCCCGTACCTCCGGCAGAGTCGCCTGCAGCGCAGCTTCGCTGACTCCGGCATCCTCGAGCCTCGCGGCGATCGCTTCGCAAAGCTGCTCGAATCGCTTCTGCTCCGGCATGAGGATCAACCCGTCGCCGACACGCAAAATCGTCAGAGGCGCGCCGGTGCCCAGATTCAGCGCATCGCGGTATTCCTTCGGCAATGTCATCGTCCCGCGCTCACCCAGGCGCGTGGTAGCCAGGTACTCAACCAACTTGGGACCCATTGATGCGCTCCCGTCGAAAAAGCCGAATTGATCGGAAATCCAGATCCACCTGGATTATCTTATCACGCTCTTGTCCCGGTGGAGCGCCCATGGCGACGCGTCAGGCGGCCAACTTCAAAGGTGCAGACCCCCTATGAGCCACACTCACATGCGAGCTGTCACCTTCCCCGCCGTGCTCCGCGCGATCGCATTCGTCGTGCTCGCATGAGCTTTCGGAAGATCCTGAGCCTCGCGATCTTCCTCCTCGCCGCATGCCTCGGCGCCTGGTGGGCCTACCGCGCCCTGGCGCCGGAGGAGACGAAGATCCGCTGGCTCGTCGAGTCCATGGCCGAAGGCTTCAACCGCTCGCGGCCGAGCCGCACGATCGAGGGCCTCGCCGAGGACTTCCGCGAGGATACGGCGAAGGCCTCGAAGCCTGAGGTGCACCAGTTCCTCGCCTACCTCTTCCTCAAGGAGCGCGACGAGAAGACGAAGGACTTCCTGTGGAAGGTCGAGCTCGAGGAGGTCGAGGTCAGCGTCCTGTCGGAGGAGGAGCCCCGGAAGGCGGAGCTCGGCCTCACGGCCGCGTTCTCCCGGCGGGCCGGAGGGAGCTGGAGCCCGGTCTGGAAGGCCCGCATCGACGCCGAGCTCGAGGAGCGCGAGGAGGGCTGGCGGGTCGTCCGGGCCCGCCACGAGGCGCTGGAGGGGAGGAGGCCGTTTTGATATCTTGCCCTTCCTGGACCCAATGTGAGCACCGACAGCCCGAAGGACGAATGCGTTTCGCCAACCTCGCGGAACGTCGCGCTCCTCGTGTGGCTCGCGACCCTGGGGGCCATGGCCTTCGGCCTGAGAGCCGCGGCATCCGCCTTCGAGCAGACGTACAAGGACCTGGCCGTGGGGCTGCCTGCAGCGACCGTCCTCGTCCTCGAAGTCGCATCCGGGCGCTCCCCCCTGGGGATCGCGGCCCTGGCGACCGCTGTGGCCGTGCCGCTCCTCCTCTACTTCCTCCGACCTCACGGCTCTGCGTTCCGCCTGGTTCTCCGGGTGCTCGCGGTCGCCGCCTTCCTCTGGCTCGGGTTCAGCATCCTGGCGCTCTTCCTGCCGCTTCGAGAGATCATTAAGCCGATCCGCTGAGCGGAGAGCGGCCTGTCCGCCGGCACGCGCAGGGCGCGCCCCCTCAAGGCCCCTCGCACCGCGGCTCGTCCGGCGTCGGATCCTCGCTGGCCGAGACCAGACGACACGAGGATAGGGCGTGGAGCGTGCGGACGCCAGAACGTAGGATGGGATCTCCCAGCCAAGGAGGTCACCCGATGCGCTCTGCTTACGGAACCTATCACAAGGGACGTGTTGAGCTCGACTCCCCCGTCGATTGGCCAGAGGGGGCGAGGGTGGCGATAAGCCCTGCGGAGCCGGGGATCGGCCTGAGGGAGTCCGATTGGCCCGACAGCGTTGCGACGCGTTGCGCCCTCGCAGCCAGGCTGGATAGCCTGGAGCCCCTGGAGCTGACGGCGGCTGACGAGGCGGAGATCGCTGCTGCGGGCCAGGGCGGTGTCGTGAGCCCTGACGAGAGCTCGGACAAGCCCCCCCGAGGGGGCGGCTCGCCCGTCCTCGGGCTCGTCGCGCTGGTGGCGTGGCTCGGGGCCCTGGGCGCGCTGGCGCTCGCGTGCCGGGCCGCTCACTCCTTCGAGCAGATGTTCAAGGACCTCGGGCAGAAGCTGCCCGGGCCCACCGTGCTCCTCATGGATACCGCCAGCCTCGCGCGCTCCCCCGTCGGCGTCTCCCTCCTGGCGGCGGCGGTCGCGGTGCCGCTCCTGCTCCACGTCCTCAGGCCTCGCGGCATCGTGCTCCCCCCCCTCCTGCTGGCGCTCGCGGTCGTCGCCTTCCTCGGGTTCGCCTTCAGCCTCGTGGCGCTCTTCCTGCCGCTTCTGGAGATCATCAAGTCGATCCGCTGAGCGGAGAGCGGCCTGTCCCCCGGCACGCGCAGGGCGCGCCCCCTCACCCCCCCTCGCACCCCAGCTCGTCCGGCGTCGGATCCTCGCCGGCCGACGGGTAGGGCGGCGGCGGCTCGGGGCCGCCCAGGAACTGGAAGTTGAGGCTGTAGACCGCGTCCGACAGGTTCACCTCACCGTTGTCGTCCGCGTCGGCCGCGTCGGCGCACGGGGGCTGCTCCCCGCCGCGGAAGAGGCCGTTCAAGGTGACGATCACGTCGGTGATGTTGATCGCGCCGTCGAGGTCCCTGTCGGCCCTCACGAACGTCCTCCGTCCCGAGGCGGCGGGGTTGCCCCAGAGGACCACGACCGCCTTCGAGACGACGGCCGCGACCGCCGCGTCGAGGGCGCCGTCGACGTCCAGGTCCGCGATGGCGAAACCCCGCGCGTCGGCGCCGGCCCGGTGGACCTCGGGCTCGCCGAAGGCGCCCGCGCCCCGGCCCCGGAAGACGACGAGGCCGCTCGAGGGCCGGCTCGCGGCGCAGGCGATGTCCACGATCCCGTCCCGGTCCAGGTCCTGCACGGCGGCCGCGTGGAGCTCGAAGGCCTGGCTCACGGGCTTCGCCTCGGGGCGCTCGTCGCGCGCCGGAGCGGTCACGCGCTCGAGCGAGCTCCCGGAGGAGGAGATGCCGATCAGGTCCGGGACGCCGTCGCCATCGACCTCGGCGACGCGCAGCGCCCGCGCCGATGGGAGGAGGTCGAGCTCTCTCCGCCGCGGGAACGCGCCGCGGCCGTCGCCGAGGAGCAAGCGGAGCCCGGAGCGCGTCGCGACGGCGAGGTCCAGGGCCCCGTCCAGGTCCGCGTCGCCGGCGGCGACGGCCGTCTGGCCCGAGTCGAGCTCCACCTCGACGAGCTTCCCCGCGTCCTCGCTCGCCGGGTCGAAGAGGACCGAGAGGACGAGCACGTTCAGGTCCGCGACGGCGAGGTCCGCGTCCCCGTCCGCATCGAAGTCCGCCGCCGCCAGGACCCCGGGCGCGTCGCGGACGCGGATGTCGAGCGTGCGTGCGACGGCGCCCCTCGCGTCGAGGAGGAGGAGGACGACGCTCGAGGTGACGATGTCCGTCGCGGCCGCATCGGCCCTCCCGTCGCCGTCCAGGTCTGCAATGGCCATGTCCTGGAGCGACCTCACGCCCGTCAAGCGCTCCGGGGCCGCGAAGCCCCGCGGAGGCCGGCCCCGCACGAGGTGAATGAAGCTCGAGCTGCGCGCGAGGAGGTCCGGGGCGCCGTCCGAGTCGGCGTCGAGCACCGCGACCTGCCGCGGGCCGGCCGCGAGCTCGATCGCGGGGCTCCCGAGGTCGAACCGTCCAGGAGACAGCCCCCGGTGGACGACGAGCTGGCTCGCCGGCGTGCCGTAGCCGAGGTCCTCGACGCCTCCGCCGTCGAGGTCGGCGAAGACCGCGTCGGTCAAGAAGTCGCGCAGATGCAAGTCGTCCGGGACCCGCACGAAGCTCCCGTCGCCGCGGCTCCGGTGCACGCGCAAGGCCGAACGCTTACCGGCGTCGGCCTCCGTGACGAGGTCCCGGAGGCCGTCGCCGTTCAGGTCCGCGGAGGAGAGGTAGCCGAAGCCCCCGCCGGCGTCCAGCCGCAGGCCGCGCCCGGCGTCCGTCGAGACCACGGCGACCTTCAAGCGCCCTTCGCCCGCGTGCTCGGCGAAGAGGAGGGCCGCGTCGTTGTCGCCGTCCCCCACGGCGAGGACGGCCAGGTCAGCCAGCCCGTCCCGGTCGAAGTCCCCCGCGACGGCCGCCGCCGGCCCGCCGCGCACTTCCGCCGCCACCTCGGCGGCGAAGGTCCCGTCGCCGCGGCCGCGGAAGAGGCCGAGGGCGTCCGTGTGCCCCACGGCCGCGTCGGCCGACCCGTCGCCGTCGAAGTCCGCCACGGCGAGGGCGTGCGGGTTGTCGCCGACGTCCATGGATGCCCCTGAGCGCAACCCGCCCTTGCCGTCGCCGAGGAGGACGCCCATCGAGCCCCGGCCCTCGGCGATGAAGCTGACCGCCACCGCGTCGAGGGCGCCGTCCCCGTCCAGATCCGCGAGGCGCACGATGCGCGGGCCCTGGTCTGCGGCGTGCTCGCGCGCCTCGAGGAAGCCGCCGTCGCCGCCGTTGAGGAGGAGGGAGAGCGACGCCGAGCCGCTGTTCGCCGAGAGGAGGTCCGGCTTCCCATCGCCGTTCAGGTCGCCGGCCTCGAGGGAGAACGGGCTCAGGCCGACCGCGTACGCTCGCTGGGCGAAGGCGAAGGGTCCTCCGGTGCTGCCCGTCGGGTCGCTGGAGAGGAGCACGGCGAGCTGCGCGAGCTGCCCGTGAGCGACCGCGAGGTCCGAGCGCCCGTCCCCGTCGAGGTCCGCCGGGAGCACGTCCGTCGCGACGCTCGAGAGCCCGAAGACCGGGTCCTCGAGGAAGAGCGGCTGCGCGGCCCCGGCGAGGCTGGCAGAGAGGAGGCTTGATGCGAGCGCGGAGGTCAGACCCATGGGGTCCATCGTGCGGCCTGGGACCCCCGCCGCGCAAGGGAGCACATGGGCGCACGTGGGCGCAAGCGGGGGCCCGGGCGCCGGGTCAGGGCCACGTTCGGGCCGCCGAGGGCGCTCTGCGGCCGGTCATGCTACACTGGGCGCATGCTCCCGGCTGCGACCGAAGAGTGGACCGAAGAATCCGAGTGGTCGCGCCTCACGGCGGCGGAGCGCTTCCTGTGGTTCCAGACCCTCTGGGACTTCTACGTGAAGGCGGGTGGATCCCTTGAGCCAGAACCCGATTCTCAAAGTCCTTTCGACTTTCCAGAGATGCGAAGTGCAGGCGTTGCTCATGGGGGGACAAGCATGCATCCTCTACGGAGCCGCCGAGTTCAGCCGTGACGTGGACGTCGCAGTCCTCTCCTCGAAGGAGAACCTGTCGAAGCTCACCTCGGCTCTGCGCGACCTCGCGGCGGAGCAGGTCTTTCTTCCGCCGCTGGAGGCTGCTTACCTCGAGCGCGGCCACGCGTGCCATTTCCGCTGCCGTCACCCGGAGGCGTCCGGGCTCCGGGTGGACGTGATGTCCGTCATGAGAGGGTGCGACTCCTTCCCGGTGCTCTGGTCTCGGAGGGAGATCGCGGACCTCCCCGAGCTTCCCGGCGTGAACTTGCTTTCGCTCCCGGACCTGGTCCAGGCGAAAAAGACCCAGAGGGACAAGGACTGGCCCATGGTCCGGAGGCTCGTGGAGGCGGACTACGAGCGGAAGCGGGTGGGGGCGAAGGAGGCCGACATCCGGTTCTGGCTCCGTCAGGGGCGCACGCCGGCCATCCTCGCCGCCCTCGGCGAGGCCTACCCGGCGCTCGCGCACGATGAGGCTGCCCGGCGCCCGCTGTTGCTCTGCGTCCTCGCGCGCGACGGCACGGGCGTCGAGAGGGCCCTGGTCGGGGAGCAGGAATACGAGCGCAGCCGCGACAAGGCGTACTGGGAGCCGCTCCGGCGCGAGCTGGAGGTGCTGCGCAGGACGCGAGGGCAGGGATAGCGCCCCGCCTCGCTCGAGACGGTCCCCGAGGCTTCCCTCCTTCCACACGGCGTCCCCGCAGGTCCGGCGTCCACGGTACAATGCCCTCCGCGTGCTCCAGCACCCGACCCTGCGATGCGCCCCACGCTGGCTCCTCCTCGCTTGCGCCGCCACCGCGGCCTTTCGCGAGGCCGGCGCGGCCCCCGCACCGCGGCAGATGGAGCGCCTCGGGCGGGGCGTGGTCGCGCTCCGGCAGAGCGACGGCTCGGTCTTCGTCGGCTGGCGGCTCCTGGGCACGGACCCTGAGGAGGTCGCCTTCGATCTCTACCGCTCGACGGCGGGCGGCCCTCCGGCGAAGCTCAACGGGGAGCCGCTGCGGGAGGCGTGCCACTTCGTCGACCGCGGAGCGCCGGCGGAGGAGCCGAACGCATACGACCTCCGGCCCGTCCTGAAGGGCGACGAGGGCGAGGCGAGCGCGCCGTTCACCCTGCCTGCGAACGCGCCGGCCCGCCCCTTCCTCTCCCTGCCGCTCCGGACGCCCGAGGGCTACGCGCCCAACGACGCCTCGCCCGGCGACCTCGACGGCGACGGCGAGTACGAGATCGTGCTCCACCAGACGGGGCGAGGGCGGGACAACTCGCAGGCCGGGGCCACGACCGAGCCCATCCTCGAGGCCTACGAGATGGATGGCACGTTCCTCTGGCGGATCCGCCTCGGGCGGAACATCCGCGAAGGTGCTCACTACACGCAGTTCATGGTCTACGACCTCGACGGCGACGGCCGCGCCGAGGTCGCCTCGAAGACCGCGGACGGGACCGTGGACGGGAAGGGCGCGGTCATCGGCGACGCGAAGGCCGATCACCGCAACGAGCGCGGCTACGTCCTCGCGGGGCCCGAGTACCTGACGATCTTCGCCGGCGCCACGGGCGCGGCCCTGGCCACCTCGGACTACGTCCCCCCTCGGGGCAAGGTCGCCGACTGGGACGACGACTACGGGAACCGCGTCGACCGGTTCCTCGCCTGCATCGCCTACCTCGACGGGGAGCGGCCGAGTCTCGTCATGTGCCGCGGCTACTACACGCGCACGGTGCTCGCCGCCTGGAGCTGGCGGGGGGGCAAGCTGACCCGCCAGTGGACCTTCGACAGCCACGACGGGGCCCCCGGCAACGCGCGCTACGCGGGCCAGGGCAACCACAGCATCGCCGTCGCGGACGTCGATGGCGATGGCCGCGACGAGATCGTGTACGGGGCGTGCGTGATCGACGACGACGGAAAGGGGCTCTACTCCACGGGCCTCGGCCACGGCGACGCCCAGCACCTGAGCGACCTCGACCCCGGCCGCCCCGGCCTCGAGGTCTTCTCCATCCACGAACGCCCTCGCCACGAGCACGGGATCGAGATGCGCGACGCCCGGACCGGCGCGGTCCTCTGGAGCGTACCGTCCCCCGATGTCGGACGCGGGCTTGCCATCGACATCGATCCGCGCCACCCCGGCGCCGAGTGCTGGGCCTCGGGCGATGGCCTGGACGCGCTCCACGACTGCAAGGGCCGGGTCATCCCCGGCCCGAAGCCGCGCTCCTGCAACATGGCCATCTGGTGGGACGGGGACCCGCTCCGCGAGCTCCTCGACGGCGTCAGGATCGAGAAGTGGGACCCCGAGCGCGGTCTCGCGGTTCCCCTCCTGGACGGGGCCGAGCACGGCTGCGCGTCAAACAACGGCACGAAGGCCAACCCGTGCCTGGCGGCGGACATCCTCGGCGACTGGCGGGAGGAGCTCATCGCGCGGACGCGCGACGGGAAGGAGCTGCGGATCTTCACCTCCACGATCCCCACCACCGTGCGCATGCACACGCTCATGCACGACCCGACCTACAGGCTCGGCGTCGCCTGGCAGAACGTGGGCTACAACCAGCCGCCCCACACGGGCTTTCACCTTGGCCACGGCATGGCGCCGCCGCCGCGGCCGGCGATCAGGACGGTACCTCTGGTGAAGGCCGGCAAGTAGCGCGCCTCTGGCGCCGAGCCGGTGGTGGAGCTGGCCGCGGTATTCGACAAGAAGCAGGTGCGCGTGGCGCGGTGGTGAGCGGGGGCTCCGGGAGCTGCGAGGGGCGGCGAGCTCTGGCGCCGAGTTCTTCAGTGACGTGGGCGGTTCCCTCCGGTAACCTGGAATCGAACGCCGGAGGTCCCGATCGATGCGAGCCTGCCAATCCTGCGCGTTGCTCCTCGTCCTGCGCGGCGGCCTCCTCGCCCAGCCCGCGCCGGTCGACTACCTGCCCGCGATACGCACCGTCGAGGACTTCGACCTGGTGTCGGTGCCGTCGCAGCTCGGCGGCGAGACGGAGCGGCTCACGAAGTACACCCTGCCCGCCTCGGCGGACCCGGCGCTCCTCCCGCCGGCGTTCCAGAACGTGGCCCGGTTCCCCTTCCACTTCGAGTTCCTGAAGACGGTCTTTCCGGACAAGTTCCCGGGCCTCACGATCGAGCGCTACCTCGACCTCGTCGAGCGCCGCGCGACGCGCCGGTACTTCGCGGGGGCCGTATCGCGCTTCCGGACGGACGCGGGCGGCTTCTACGGTTTCTCGATCTTCACCGCCACGGGACCCGGCGAGCTCCTGAGCGCCGAGGAGACGCGCGCCGTCTACGAGGCCTTCGCGAAAGTCTTCGACCTCAGGCCCCTCTACTATGCCCCCGAGACGGCCCCCGCTCGCGCCGCGGCGGGCGCGTGGCGCGACCCCGGCTTCCCGGTCTACCTCGGGCAGGCGACGCAGGCGTCCTACCAGGCCTACACCCGCGCCACGGGCTACGGCCGCGTCCGCGTCTTGACTCTCCCTCAGTTCGACGAGGCGAACCAATCCGGCCGCTTCACCTGGCAGGACATCCTCGTCCTCGAGCGCGCGCCGAGCGACATCGAGGGCGTCGTCGCGGGCGTCGTGACCGCCGAGCCTCAAGGCGAGCTGAGCCACGTGGCGATCCGCTCGGCGCGCCGCGGCACGCCGAACGCCTACCTCGCCGGCGCCCTCGAGCGCTTCCGGCCCCTCGAGGGAAAGCTCGTGAAGCTCGAGGTGAAGGCGGCGGAGTACGCCGTGGCGGAGGCGGGCCTCGCCGAGGCCGAGGCCTTTTGGCGCGAGCACCGCCCGAAGCTCTCGGAGGAGCCCCGGATCGACCCCGACCACGCGGCCTTCGATTCCCTCGACGAGATGGACCTCTCCGGCGCCGTCGTCCCGCCCGAGGCCCGCTACGGCGGCAAGGCGTCGAACTTCGCACGCCTCCAGCGGATCCTGACGGGCCCCTTCGAGAAGTACCGCGAGCGGGGCTTCGCCGTGCCCGCCCGCTACTATCTCGAGTTCCTCCGCTCCAACCGCATGGAGTCGGCCGTGGAGCCGGGCCGCCTGGTCACTTACGAGGAGCACCTCCGCGAGCTCCTCGCCTCCGCGACGTTCCGGAGCGACCCCGAGGCGCGGTTCGAGGCCCTCGAGCGCTTCCGCGAGGCCGTCGAGGACGACGGCGCCGTCGACCCGAAGCTCGTCGCGGGCCTGGCGCGGCGCATCGGCGAGGTCTTCGGCTCGACGGGCGTGCCCGTGCGCTTCCGCTCGTCGTCGAACGTCGAGGATGCCCTCGAGTTCAACGGCGCGGGCCTCTACGACTCGACCACGGCCTGCGCCGACGACGACCTCGACCTGGGCGACGGCGGGCCCTCGCGCTGCGACCCGGCCCAGCCGCGGGAGCGCGGGATCGCGCGGGCCCTCAAGAAGGTCTGGGCGAGCCTCTGGAGCTTCCGGGCCTTCGAGGAGCGCGAGTACTACCAGATCCAGCAGCAGAAGGCGGTCATGGCGGTGCTCGTCTCGGCCGCGTACCTCGACGAGCAGGCGAACGGCGTCGCCTTCACGGGGAACCCCGCCAACGCCCTCGACCGCCGGTACCTCGTGACGGCCCAGACGGGCGAGGAGAGCGTCGTGAGCCCCGAGCCCGGCAAGACGCCCGAGAAGGACGTCCTCGAGGTGGAGGGCGGCGTCGTGACGCGGATCGAGCGCGTCGAGCGGTCTTCGCTCGTGCCCCCGGGCCAGGTCGTCCTCTCCGACGCGGTCCTGCGGGAGCTGGGCGCGCTCCTCTGGCGCATCGACCGGGAGATGCCCGTCGACCTGGGGAAGCACGACCGCGCCGAGGTGCTCTTCGACATCGAGCTCAAGGTGGAGGCGTCGGGCGAGCTGGCGGTGAAGCAAGTGCGGCCCTTCCTCATCCAGGCCTCGGGACCGCCGGGCCCTGTCTTCGAGCTCGAGGTGCCCTCGGGCGCGGCGGTCTGCGGCGTCTTCGTCGACGGCCGCGACCCGCGGGGCGAGCTCGAGGCGAAGAGCATCGCCCGCCTCGTGCCGGGGAAGCACCCGCTCCCGACGGACTTCCCCTCCTTCCCGGGCCGGCTCTTCGAGGAGGTGCTGCACGGCCCGGGTCCGGCGCGAGCCGCGCCGGCGGGCGGCGGGCGCTTCCGCGTCGAGGTCCGGGCCGAGGGGAACGGGAACGCGACCTACACCTTCCGCTACGCCGAGACCTTCGCCCTCCCCGGCGCCGAGGAGCTCGTCCTCGAGATCTCCTTCCTCGACTTCGAGGTGCGCCGGGACGGACCGCCGCCCGGGCCCAAGGTCCTCGACGAGGCGTTCCTCACCGACGAGCTGGTCATGCTGGGCGTCCCCGGCGAGGACAGGACCCGCCTCGTGCGCTACTCCTCCTGCTCCTACGACGCCCTCCCCCTCTGGCAGGTGCGCGCCGAGCTCGAGGGGGGCGACCTCGTGGAGCTCGAGGAGCGCTACCGCGTGCCGCAGGCCGGCTCCGGGCCCGCGAGCCTCGTCGGCGCGCGCGTCGCGGTGGCCGGCGCGGTCCAGGAGGCGCGCGACTACTGGCGGCTCGTCTACGCCGCGCAGCACCACAACGAGCGCGTGCGGTACTGGGTCGTTCTGGACCCGCCGCTCGCGCTGCCCGGCGGCGGCGCGGCGCGGATCGTCGAACTGAACGAGCCGCAGCGCGACCGCGGCGTGCAGGCCCAGGCGGCGTACCTCGCCGCGGACTTCAAGGTGCTCGCGAGGCCCCAGGTCCTCTGCTGGCAGAAGGCGCTCGCGGGCCGGCTCGGCGCCTGCGGCTTCCGCCGCGGCGACGCCGACTCGAGCGGCGGCGTGGACCTCACCGATGCGGTGTTCCTCCTCCTCCACCTCTTCCAGGGCGGCCCCGCGCCGGCCTGCGAGGACGCGTCGGACTTCAACGACGACGGCATCCAGGACATCACCGACGCGATCCTCATCCTCACCTTCCTCTTCCGCGGCGTGGACCTCTCGGAGCCGCCCGGTCCCTACGATTGCGGCCCGGACCCCACGCAGGACGGCCTCGCCGAGTGCGGGGACGGGGGGTGCGGGTAGGGCCGCCCATGGTCCCGTGTCTTGGCAGGCGACTGCCAGGCCCGCTCGAAGCGGTCCTCGACGCCCCGTCCCCTGCGGCGTAGACTGAAGGACCACGGTACGTTTGGTGAACGACCATGAAGAGCCCCTTCCCTGGCATGGATCCCTTCCTCGAGGCCCACTGGGGAGATGTCCACACGAGCCTGGTCACGTACGCACGCGATCAGCTTCGCGGGCAGATCCCGGAGGATCTGAGGGTTCGGGTGGAAGAGCAAGTCGCGGTCGAGGCGCCCGACGGCAATGGAGCAGCGTTCTACCCGGACGTCCGAGTGCTGGAGACGGCAGGCCCGGCACCTCCGTCGGGTGCCAAGGCAGCCGGCACTGCCGTGGCGGATCCGCTCATCTTGCCCTACGAGATCGAGCCGCCGACACTGCGCTCGATCCGCATCACGGACGTCCGGTCGGGCAATCGCGTGGTCACGGCGATCGAGCTCCTCAGCCGGGCCAACAAGCTTGGCGAGAAGCGCCGCCAGCAGTACATCCAGAAGCAGGAGGAGCTGCTGGGCGGCGGTGTCAACCTCGTCGAGGTCGACCTCCTGCGGGCTGGACGCTACGTCCTCGCGGCACCGGAAGAGGACTTACCGCCCGAGTACCGCAAGCCCTACCGCATCTGCGTCACGCGGCTGCAGCCGCCGCGGCGCGAGGTGTACCGCGTGACGCTCCGGGAACGCTTGCCAATCATCCGGGTTCCGCTCCGGCCGCGAGACCCCGATGCGCTGCTCGACATGCAAGCGCTCGTCGACGCGAGCTACGAAGCCGGGGGCTACGACGACATCGACTACCGCGTCGAGCCGGCGCCGGCGCTCGAAGGGGACGATGCGACCTGGGCCGATGCGCTCTTGCGGCAGGCCGGCAAGCGGTGATCGGGTCGGGGCGCCTCACGCGCGGTCGACCCCCTCGCGGCGGTCGATCTCGCGGCGATCGAGGCCAGAGGCGGGCGCAGCGCCCTCACCTCGCCGCCGGCCGGCTCGTGAAGACGATGTCGCCCCGTGAGCCGCCGAGGTCCATGTCGAGCTCCCCCCGCGTCCCGCCGTCGTCGGCGCGGTCAGGGCCGACGGAGTAGAGAGTCCAGGCTCCGCCCGCCTCGCCCTTGAGCTTGAGGGGCCTCCCGTCGAAGGGATCGAGCGGCACCGCCTCGAGGAAGCGCGGCACGAGGTCCTCGAGCCGCCCCGGGGAGCGCCCCTCGGCGAGGCGGAAGCGGTGCATGGCGAGGCCCGCGCGCAAGAGGCGCCGGTAGGCGGTCGCCTCGGCGGCCCCGGGCAGAGCCTCGGCGAGGCCGATCATGCCGCTCGTCCGGATAGGCGCCGGCCTCGCCGCGCGGGGCGGGTCCAGCCCCTTCGGGAAGCCCCTGGCGAGGCGAGCGCGCGCCTCGCCGATGCGCTCCCGCACCTCCGCGAGGTCGTCCGAGAGGTGCAGGATGCGGTAGAGGTCGCCGCCCCGCTCGAGCGGAAAGCCGAAGACAGGCGCGTTCGACGCCTCCGTCGCGGTGCGGGCGGCCTGCGCGAGGCTCATGGCCGCCTCGACGCGCAGGACGGGCTCGAGGAGCCGGTCGTAGTCGACCTCGTCGACGGGGCCCAGCGCATCGAGGTCCGCCGCGGCGAGCGCGGGGTGCGCCAGCGCCGCCTCGAGGGGCTGGATGGCGTGGCCCACGTACGCGCAGCCGACGGCAAACCGGAGCAGGTACGGGGGCCCCGCGCGCACGAGCTGGTCCGAGACCGCGAGCAGGGCGCGGACATCCTTCAGCGCCTCCTCGGGCTTCCCGGCCTCGATGCGCTGGCGGGCGTGCTCGAGGAGGACGTGGTGGAGGTCCAACTCGTGCAAGGTCGACGGCCACGCCGGCTCGAGGACCTCATCCCGCTCGCCGTCGAGCTCTATCCCGCGCCCGGGGAAGACCGCCGCCTCGTGGAGCCTCGCGATGTCGTCCGCGTGGCGCGCGAGGAGCCTCTCGACCTCGCCTGAGGGAAACCGCCGCGGGTCCCAGACATCCTCCTCGTCCGACTCCGGCTCCTCGGCCTCCGCCGCCGGCTCGGGTGCACCTTCGTGCCAGAGCTCGCAGAACACGCCGTCGAGGAGTGCCTTCGCCACCTCGGGCTGCTCCGGGTCGTCCTTGAAGCTCGCGACCACCTCCTCGTAGACCGCCGCGACGTTCTGCTCCTCGGGGAGAGCCTCCGGCACGACCTCCTCCACGAGCCGCTCGGCCTCGAGCCGCGCCGCGCGGATCTCGCGAGCGGTCCAGGCGAAGCTCGAGATCAGGAGGACCGTCCACCCAAGGAAGCCGTAGGAGAAGAGCCCGAAGACGAGCCTCGGCGGCCACCGGCCGGCGCGGGGGCCGAGGAACGCCGCGCCGGCGAGCCAGAACAGGCACGCTGCGGGCAGCACGTACCGCCACTTCAGGTCGACCTGCGGTGCTGCGATGGTCGGCTCGGAGATCCACGCGAGGACGTTCAGGATCCCGATCCCCGTGGCAAGGGCCAGGACCGCCAGGACGTACAGGAAGCCCCGCACGAGGCGCCACCTCATGCCCTCGGTCCCCCGGAGGTAGAGCGCGAGGACCGTGAGGAGCCAGGTCAGGGTGGCGAGGAGAAGCACGACGGAGAGCATGACGTCACCACGCCAGCCCCTCTACCACGCGCCTTCGGCCCCCGTCAACCTCCGCTCCCCTCCTCGATCTCGCGCAGCAGGCCCTCCGCGGCGCCTCGCAGGGCCGCATCGCCCGCCTCGGCGGCGATGCGCCGGAGGGCCGGGGCGACCGCCGCGGGCTCTCTCGCGACGCGCCAGAGGCCCTGCGCCGCACGCAGCCGCACCCGCGGCTCCGGGTCCTCGAGCACCCGCTCGAGGGCGCCCTTCGCGCGCTCCCCGACCCCGAGGCCCGGCTCGAAGAGGACCGAGAGCGCGCCCGCGGCCTCCTCCCGGCGGGCCGGGTCCGCGGCGCGCAGCCTCTCGAGGAGCACCGGGAGCGCGGCCTCTGCGCGCCTCGCGAGTCCCGCCGCGGCGGGGCTCGCGAGGCCCGGCAGGCCGGAGAAGTCGCGAGACTCCTCGCGCGAGAGGACCTCGAGGAGGACCGGGACGAGCTCGAGGTCCTCGACGGCGGCCGCCTCGAGGGCCCCGAGCGCCGCCTCGACGACCTCCCTCGCCGGCGAGCGAACGGCATCGAGGAGCGCCGGGACCGCGGGCCGCGCGGCAGGGCCCAGCCCGGCGAGGGCCCACGCCGCGGCCGTGGCCGCCTCGGCACGCTCCGAGCGGAGGATCGCCGAGGCGCGCTCGACGACGACCCGCGGGTCGGGCTTGAGGTCCTGGAGGGCCGCGATCGCCCCGGCCCGCACCACGCTCGCCTCGTCCTCGAGGGCCTCGACGAGCGCCGGAGCCGCGTCTCGAGCCTCGGCGCCGATCCTGCCGATCCAGCACGCGGCACGAGCGCGCGCGTGGGGGTCGCCTCCCTTCAGGGCCTCGAGGAGGACCGGCACACGCGGGGCTCCGCATCCTTCAAGGCCCCGAGGAGGACGAGGAGGATGCGGCCGCGGGGGAAGGTCTCGTCCCAGTACATCGCCGAGAGGACATGGATGCTCTCCTCCCGCGCCGGAGCGTCACCCGAGCGGAGGATCTCGATCAGGGCCTGGACGGTCCTCTGCCCCCCGGGGTCGAGGCGGATCAAGACCGTCGTGAACGCCCCTTGCGCCTGATCGATGCCGCGGACCAGGACCGGGACCGCTTCGCGCGCCTCGGGGCTGATCGCGGCGAGGGCCGCGGCCGCCGCGGCGCGCACCCTCAGGTCGAGGTCCTCGAGGGCGCCGATCAGAGCCTGCACGCTCTGCGCCGCGGCCCCCTCGTAGCGCCCCACGGCCGCGGCGGCCTCGGCACGCAGCTCGTCGAGGGGGTCGGCGACGGCCCGCGTGAATAGATCCAGGGCCTCGGGGCCGCAGGGCGCCAGGCCGCAGAGCGCGCCGAGGGCCCAGCGGCGGACCTCGAGCCGAGGCGAAGCTGCACCATCGAGGAGGGTGGGGACGGCGAGCTTGCCCATGGCGAGGAAGGTGCTCGCGACCCGTTGTCCGTGCCGCTCGTCCCCGAGCCAGCGGAGCAGGACGGGCGAGTACCGCGGGTCCGGTTCGCCGGAGCCCAAGAGCTCGGACAGTGCGTTCTCCTGCAGCTCCTGGGCCTCCCGCGAGCGCAGCCCGAGAACCGCGTCGAGGACCGCGGGCCCCCCTCCGAGGAAGCCAAGGATGCCGCGCGGCCGCAGGTCGGGATGGAGCTCGCCCCGCAGGAGCTTCGAGATCCGCGGCACGGCCCGCTCGGAGCGGCGCAAGACGAGGCTCTCCGCCGCGCTCCGGACGACCGCGGGGTCCTGCGACCCGAGGCGTGCGAGGAGCCAGCGCTCCTCGGCGAGGGGCCGGATGAGCGGCCACGAGCCCGCGAGGGCGGCGAGGAGGACGGCGAAGGCCACGATCGCCGCGCGGCGCCCTCTCGCCCGGCTCATGGCTCGCTCGCCTCCACGGTCAAGCCTTCTTCACCTTGGCGATGTCGATCCCGATCTTCTCGATGGCCTCCTCCAGGGGTTGGAGCTTGCGCGCGAAGATCCTGTGGACCTGCGCCCGCCCCTGGTCGGCCGGGAGCCCGTCATCCACCCCGTGCAGCTCCCGCAGCGCCTCCTCCAGGCCCCGCTGTATCCGCTGGACCTCCCCGCGCCAGTCGTCCCAGCGCCCTGCCTCCTCGATCTTCCCCGCCGCCTCCTCGAGCCGGCTCATGGAGCTCATGATCTTCATTTGCGTGAAGAGCTTGACGATGACCGTGGGAGGCGCCTCGACCTTGCGCCGCTCGCGCACCTGCGCCTCGACGTCGGTCAGCGCGTCGTAGAGGCGGGCCCAATGTTCCCGGTCGCGCCGCGCGTGCGCCTGGAGCCCCTCCTGGACGATCGTCTCGACGAGCTTCCCGTACCGGTCGACCTTCTCGAGGGCTTTTCTCGCCTGCTGCGCCTCGGCCGCGTCGGTCTGGCTCGCCTTCCCCCCCTCGCGGGCGCTCCCCAGGACCGCACTGGCCTTCGCCCGCATCTCGCCGAGGGACTCGAGGCACCGCGCGGCGGCCTGGCAGAAGACCTCCCGGGTAGGGTCCATGTCGTCCTTCGGAGGCTCGAGGACCCTCGCCAGGCGCCGCAGCGCCTCGTGGACCTCCTGCCGCTCGAGGGGCTGCTGCTCGAGCATGCGCGCGACCTCGGCGAGGAGGCCCTCGGCTCGCGAGCGGGCCTCCGCGCCAAGCGCCTGACCCTGGTCTCGGAGACCGCGCCACCGTTCCGCCAGCTCCCCGTAGCGCCGGATCAGCTCCTCGGCGGAAGGAACCTCGGGCACATCGAAATGGACCCCGACGTTCGCCTTCGCGACGATGCGTCCTTCCTTCGTGCGCACCCGCGCCGCGCCGCGCACCTGGTTCTTCTCGGTGACCTCGACCTCCAGGTCGACGAGGGAGCCGCGCCCTCCCTCGGCGGGGATGTCCTCGATGCGGATCTCGCCGATGGGGTCCGCCTCCTGATAGAGGAGGATCGAAAGGTTGGGGTTGTCGTTCTGCCGCTGGAAGGTCTGGCAGCAGCGGGCGGGGAGAGCCACGCCCTCCTCAGCAAGGGGCACGAGCCCCTCCTGGGTCAAGATGAAGAGCGGCCGAGGCAGCACCGTGGTCACGCTGGATGCGTCCGCGCTCTCCGGGGCGTGGAGCACCTGGAAGGCGTGCTCGAGGACGAGCCCGCCGTCCCGCCGCGCGACCCGCAGGACGAAGGCGTTGGCCGCGCCCTCCTGGAGCGCGACGCCGGGGAAGTAGAACCGCCCTTCCGCGGTCAGGTCCCGCGGCCCCAGGTCGCTCCCGTCCGGCAAGCGCAGGGTGACGGCCAGCGGCGCTGCCGCGCGCCCATCCCCCGCCCCCATCACGGTCCCGGCGACGTTGATCATCTCGAGCACGGACGTCTCGGGCACCTCGAGCAGCACCTTGCAGCCCGGTGCCTCGACGACGGGAGGAAGGACCATCTTGGCGTGGATGGCCGCGCCGGCCCCCACGCACAGGTCCGGGAAGAAGAGCTTGGGTCTCGAGCCGGGGAACGCCGCGGCGACGCTCTCGGAGATCCAGGGACCGTACGTGGACCCGCCGACCAGGAGGACCTCGTCGACGTCGGAGGGGCCGACCTTCGCTTTCTCGAGGGCCCGGCGGGAGCACTCCAGGGTGCGGTCGATGTAGGGCTGGATCATCCGCACGAGCTCCGCGCGCGACAGTCGCTCGTTGGCCTGCACTTCGCGCCCCGAGGCGTCCACCAGCACGCCGCGGACGCGGAACTCGACCGGGGCGTCCGACGATGGAGCCTTCGCGAGGGCGATCTTGACCCCCTCGGCCAGACGGAGGAGACGTGCGAGGCGCGCCCGGTCCTCGGGCCGCGTCTCGTCGAAGGAGACCGCACGGCCTCGGGCCTCCAGGCGGGTCCTCAGCCAGTGCACGAGCTCCCTGTCGAAGTTGTATCCGCCGAGGAGGCTGTCGCCGTCGAAGGCCCGAACGTCGATGACGCCTCCCGCACGTTCCATGTACGTGACGTCGAAGGTCCCACCGCCCAGGTCGTACGTCAAGAGGCGGAGCGGGTCACGCTTGTCGGTCCGCGTATAGGTCAGCGCGGCGGCCACGGGCTCCATGAGCATCTGCTCCGGGAGCGACATGTCGAACCCGGCCGCGATCGCGGCCTCGCGCGTCTCCTCGACGGCTCCCCGGTCGAAGTAGGCCGGGTGCGTCACCACGGCCCGGCGCACGGGCCGCCCCAGGGCCCGCTCGGCGCACGACTTCAGGTGGCGGAGGAAGTCGCGGGCGACCTCCCGCGCGAGGACGGTGCGCTCGAGCATGGGGATGGCCTCCCGCGTGCCCATCCTGCGCTTCGAGAACATGACGGGGGCGTAGCCCTCGCTCGATTTCTCAAGGGCCTCGACCCCGAAGAGCTGCCGCGCGGGCGCATCGGGGTCGTCGAGCACGACGGACGGGAAGGTCTGCTCGCCGTGGGGGCTCGGGATGACGGTGACGTCGCACTCCGCGAGGTAGATGCCCGGAGGATAGTCCGGCGCCAGGTCCACCTTGCCGTTGACCCCGATCACGCTGAAGGTCGTGCCCAGGTCGATGCCGATGTCCACGGGCGGTCTCCGTTCAGGCAGGCTTCACGTCCCAGAGGGTTTCCTCGATCTGCTCCGCGATGGGCGTCTTCTCCCGCCCGCGGAGGATGAGCTGGAGCTTGGCCCGTCCCTGGTCGGAGGGGAGCTGGTCGTCGACCTGGTCGATGGCCTTGTCCATGGCGGCGAGCTTCGCCTCGATCGCGTCGCAGCGCCCCTTGAGCACGGCCTCGTAACGCGGGTCGGCGGCCGCCGCCTGCCGCACCTCGTTGAGGCGGAGGCGGTGCTTGTCCACTTCGTCCCGAAACACGTCCTTGAGGAGGGGCGTGGGGGGAAGGACGACAGGGGGCCCTCCCCGCTTGAGCCTTCGCAGGAGGGCCTGCAGCTTCTCGTACTCCTGCGCCCACTGCCTCTGGTTGCGAGCCAGGTAGGCGCGGTTGGCCGCGGCCTCGATGTCGTGGAGCTGCTTCCGGAGCGGCTCCGCCTGCGGGTCGGACCCGGAGGAGGGCAGCGCATCGCGGCATGCATCGAGGAGGTCCAGGAACTGGTCGCGAGACGGCGTGAGGTCCACGCGCGGCGGGTGCAGCATGCGGTCCAGCTCCTTGACCGCCCGGTGGATCTCCTGGCGGTCCGGCCGGTCTTCGGTGGTGAGCCGCTCCAGGGTCTCGACGAGCTTCTTCCCCCGCATGCCGAGCCGCGTGCGCCGCTGCTCGTCGCGCTCGTTGTGGATCTGCTCGTCGACCTCGCCCCGGAGCTCGCGGAACCGCGCCGCCAGCTCGTGCAGCTCCGGCACGGAGACCGGGGGGAACTTGATCCGTACGGGACACTCGACCACCGGCGCCCCCGTCTTGCCGAGGACCGCGGCCGTCCCCCGGATCTCGCACCGCGTCGTGATCTCGCCCTCGATCAACACGTCACAACCAGCGCCCGCATCGGGCGGGATGTTCTCCACGCGGATGGTGCCGATGCGGTCTTCTTCCTGAAAGACGGGGATCGCGAGGACCGAGTCGCTGTGAAGCCTCACGAAGGTCCCCCGGAACTTGGTAGGCAGGTCCACGTCCTCCTCGGCCATGTTGACCCGCCCTTCGCGCGCCTCCAAGTAGAGCGTCTTGGGCAACCGGGGGACCAGCTTGGTGCCCCCGCCAGCGGGGTTGTAGCGCACGGCGACATCCCCCTTCCAGCGCGCCAGGCCGTGACGGTCAGTGACCTGGACCTGGAACGGGGTGGGCCCCTCCTCGAGGAGGGGAACGTCGGGGAAGAGAAACTCGCCCGCATCGTTGGGCGCCGTCGCGTGCGTCTTGCCGTCGGGGGTCGTGAGGAGGACCTTCAGGTCCTTCGAGGCGGCCCCGAGCGCTGCCCCGTCGCCCGCGGAGCGGATCCGCCCGCGCACCTGCACCTCCGGAAGCGGAGACTCCGGCGGGACCTCGAGCTCGACCGAGAGGTCGCCCGAGGACGTGACCTCCGGCAGCTCCGCGGCCCGGAGGGCCGCGCCGGCGGCCACGCAGAGGTCCGGGTTGAAGAGGAGCCTCTCGATGCCGAAGGCGGCGCCGACGGCGTCCTGGACCCACTTCCCATAGGAGGACCCTCCCACGAGCAGGATCGCGTCCAGATCCTCCTTCCCGACCCCCGCCTTCCCGAGCGCCTTCCGGCAGCACTCGATCGACTTGTCGAGGTGGTCCTTGATGAGCTGCGCGTACTCGTCGCGGGTGATCTTCTCGATGATCTGGATGGGCCTTCCTTCCGAGTCGGTGAGGATGTCCTGGCCCTTGATCGGGCAGGCGACCTTGCCCCCGTGCAGATCGTTGAGCGCGAGCTTGACCTTCTCCGCAAGCTGGAGGAGGCGGGCGTGGCGCGCGCGGTGCTGCGGGTCCGCCTCGTCGTGAGGCGGGAGCGTCCGGCCCGCCGCCCGGAGCTTCTCCCGGACCCTGTCCAGGATCCAGCGGATCAGCTCGCGGTCGAAGTTGTAGCCTCCCAGGAGGTGATCCCCGTCGAACGCCTTCGTGCTGATCACCCCCTCGCGCCGCTCCAGGACCGCCACATCGAAGGTGCCGCCGCCGAGGTCATAGGTCATGACCCGCAGGGGGTCCTTCGAGTTCCCCTGGACGTAGGCGTGGGCCGCGGCCTCGGGCTCCTTCATCATCTGCTCGGGGCGCGACATGTCTAACCCGGCGTCGATGGCCGCCTGCCGCGTCTCCTCCACCTGATTGGGATCGAAGTAGGCCGGGTGGGTCACCACCGCGCGGCGCACGGGGTGACCGAGGGCCTGCTCCGCGCAACCCTTCAGGTACGTGAGGATCCTCGCCGCCACCTCCCTTGCCGTGAGGTCCCGGTCGTGCATCCTCAAGCGCTCCGTCGTCCCGATGGAGCGCTTGGAGAACATGATGGGGCTCTCGCCCTCCTGGGCCTTCTGCTTGGCATCGGAGCCGACGATGTACTTCCCGGGGTCTCCCGGCTCCTCCCAGTAGACCGAGGGGAAGGTCGCTTCGCCCAGCGGCGAGAGGATGATCGTGACGTCGCACTCCTCGATGTACGTGCCGCCCCAACCTCCCGGGAGATCCACGCGGCCCTTGATGGCTATCACGCTGAAGGTCGTCCCGAGGTCGATCCCGATGTCCTGCATTCCCATGGCTCTCTATCCTTCTCTTTCCCCCGAGCGCCGCACGCTCAGGCGTCAAACACCATGTCGAGCTGCCGGTCCTTCTCGTCGCCCGGCCCCACGAGGCCAAGGTCGGACCACGCCGGAAGCTCCGCGGCTTCCACTCCCGGCGCCGGCAGGAGCCAGAAGATCCCCAGGGGGTGGATGAGCCCGATGGGGAAGCGCTCGTCCGGGACCACGGCGAGCCCGCGGAGCTTCTCCGCGAGCGCCTTCAGCTTGCCGCCTTCCTTCTTCCCCTGCGGGTGGACCAGGAGGAGCTCCTGGGCGAGCGGGCCGGGGTCCCGGAGCCGGGCCGAGGCCTCCTGGATCGCGTGCTCGTCGAGCTCGCGGCCCGCGAGCTCGACCTTCTCGAAACCGAGCTTCAAGCGCAGGCTCTCGGCCTGCGCCACGATCTGCTGGGGCGTGGCGTTGGGGCCGAGCCGCAGCTTGCCGAAGTAGTTGAAGACGTAAGGGTTGGTCCCGCGTTCCCATCGCAGCGGCATGGCTAGTCGCTCCAACTCCGGCCCAGAGGTCCCCCTCCGAAGCCGAGCATCTGCTTGAGGATCTCCAGGTTCTGCCGGGCGTGCTGGTTCTGGGGGTCGAGCTGGACCGCCTCCTGCAGGCGGGCCAGAGCCTTCACGAGGGCCGCCATGTCACCGCGCGGCCCGGCCTCGTTGACCTCTTCCACGGCGGCCCCCGCGAGCACCATGGAGAGCTCCTTCTTCAAGGCCGGCGCGCCGCCGGGCACGCTCGACTTCGAGGCATCGATGGCCTCCCGCAGGAGCCGGATGGCTGCCTCGGCGTCGCCCCCGTTGAACACTTGGACCGCCTGCTGCTGGAGGTCGTGCGCCCGGGCGTTCCCGTGAGCTCGGATGACCTCCGAGCCCCGCTCGAGATTCGTCAAGGCGGCCAGGTTGTCCCGCGCCCCCTGGTTCGCGCCGTCCAGCGAGACGGCCTCCTCCAACATCCTCCTGGCGCGGGCCAGGGCCGCCGCGCTGGGGGCGTCCCCCAAAGCGTTGACGGCGCTCACGGCGGCCCCGGCGAGCACCATCGACAGGTCCTTCTTCAGGGCCGGCGCGCCGCCGGGCATCTCCGGCTTCGAGGCCTCCAGCGCCTCGCGCAAGAGCCGGATGGCCTCCTCGAACCGCTGCGCGGTGAAGGCCTCGACGGCATTCTGCCGGAGCCCGTGAGCGCGAGCGTTGCCGTGCACCGCGATCCCCTCGATCCTCGCGGCCACGCCCTTCCGGAGGTCTGCCGCCTCCACGACGCGCTGGGCCTTCGGCGCCGCCTGAGCCGCCTCGTCGAGCATGGCCTTGGCGCGCCGGAGCGCCTCCAAGCTGGGGTGCGCTCCCGCGTCGGAGAGCACATTCATGGCGGCGTCGGTCAAGACCAGCGCGAGGTCCTCCTTCAGGGCTGGGGCCCCGTGCGGCAACCCCGGCTTCGCGGATGCCTCGATGGCCTTGCGCAGCAGCCGAGCGGCCTCCTCGTGCCGCCCGGCGTTGTACGCGTCCACGGACTCGCCACGGAGGCGCGCGGCAGGCCCGGTCCCAAACCGTCGCGTCAGATCCTCGGCAGTGCGGATGCTCCCCTCCAGGTCGTCCCCCGCCTTGCGCGCCGCCGCGTCCTGGCCGGCCTCCCGCCGGAAGGCCGCCAGGTCCCGCCTCGCCTTCTCGAACTCGTCGAGAGCGGCGAGGCACTGCGCCCTGAGGAAGAAGACGGTCCCTCCCGCCGTGCCCTTCGGCGCCGCCCGGTCCAACAGCTTCAAGGCTTCGCCGAACCTCTGGGCGTTCATGTGCTCGCCGGCCTCGTGGATCAGCTCCTGGACCTCGAGCTGGACGAGCGTCTGCTGGAGGAGGCTACGGCCCTCCTCGAAGGCCTGGACCTCGCGGGGGTCGGCCACGGCCTCGTCGGGGGCGAGGCGCAGCCCGGCGTGGCAGACCTCCTTGGCGGCCGCGAAATCCTCGAGGAGGCCGTAGGCGTTCGCGAGGACGAAGTGGGCGTGCAGGGAGAGCCCCTTCCGCGACCGCACGGCGTCGCACCGGGCGCGGGCACCCGGCGCCTTCGCGACGACGGCCTCGCGGGCCAGGCGGGCGTGCACCTCTCCGATCGCCTTCTCGCAGCGCTTCGTGTCGGGGTCGCCGGCGATGCCGCCACGGGCGCCCTGCTCGTAGAAATGCAACGCGTCCTGAAGACCCTCGAGGGCGCAAAACACGTCCCCCACCACGCGGTACCAGAGGCTGAGCTTCTGCCGGACGTCGTCGTCGAGGCTCCCGGCCTGCGGGACGAGCTGGTCGAGGTAGGGCCGCCAGGCCTGCGCGGCGTGCTGCATCGTCTCGAGGAGCGACGTCCGCTTCGGCGAGGGCTCCTCACCGAGGGCCTGGAGGTCGGTGTACCAGGCGCGCAAGAGCCGCACCTCGAGACGAAGTGCGTCCTCCAGGGCCGGGACGTAGCCCGGGTCCTTCTCCAGGTAGGCGCGGATGGCCTTCAGCCCCACGTCGATCACGTCGGGGTTCAGCTCGTCAGGGCTCCACACGTTCGGAGGCACCAGCGCGGTGACTCGAGCGTAAGTGCACTTGCGCACCTTGGCGAGCGCCTCCTCGGGGAACGGGGAGCTCCGCGCCGCCGCCACGTGGTACTGGGCGCGGAAGTTCTTCGTGGCTCCGTCGAAGGCGATGTCGTAGTGCACCTGGAGCAGGATCTCCGGGAGCTGCTCCCGCAGCCGGTCGACGGGATCCCGCTTCGCGCCCCTCGAGGCCCTGTCGGCGATGCGGGCCCAAAACGCATCGGCCTTCCACAGGCCGTGCCATAGCTTCAGGGCCTCCTCCCAGTCGGCGTTCGCCTTGGCCGGCTCCTTCCCGGCCTCGAGGTCGAAGGCCCGGGCATGGTGGAGGATCGCCAGGTGGTGGAGGGTCAAGAGGTCGCCCGGATCCCTCCGGTGCAGGTCCGTCCAGACCCGGAAGGCCTCCTTGTCATAGGGGACCTTCACGCAGCCCATGGGGTCCACGTGCAGGGCGCGCAGGGCGATGCGGTGCGGGTCCATCGCCACGTCCACCTCCCCGGCGATCGACTGGAGGAGCTCGGTCACCTGCCGCGCCTGGGTCTCGTGCTCTGGGCCGAATCGGGATAGGGTCATCGATCAGTTCCTGCTCTGGGGGCTCCTCGGTCGCGTGCCCTGGAGCTTCCGCGCGTTCTCCCGGAGGCTACCTGCCAGGGGGCCGAAGCCCAACGCCTCGTAGGCGTCGGCCATGGCAAGGAAGACCTCGGGCTCGTCAGGGAATACAGACTGCGCGGCCTCGCAGGTGTCCAGCGCCTCCTGGCCGCGTCCGAGCTGGAGGCAGCACTCGACGAGGAGGAGGCGGGCCTTGAGGAAGCGCGGGTGCTCGGCCGCGACGCTCCGGGCCAAGGCGGCGGCCTTGGCAGCCTCGCCGCGCTCGAGGAGGGCCCGGGCGTTCGCGATCCGCGTCTCGGGCGGCTCCCGGGCCGCCGCCTCCGGTGGAGGGGGTGGGGGCGCGGCCGGCGGCACGGCGCCTCCCCTCCGGTAGGCATCGAGGTCGCTCAGGAGGGTCCGGGCGTTGGGGTAGCGCTCGGACTGGCGGAAGGCGAGGCACCTCCGGAGCATCGCCTCGAGCGCGGGGTGCTTCTCCATCTCCGGGTTGATCGCCGAGGGCGGCGGGATGCCCTCACCGCCTGCTAGAGGTCCCCCTCCTCGCGGCCCGCGGGAGAAGACGGGCCGCTTCCTCGCCTCGTGCTGGGCGCGGACGTAGCCCTGCGAGTCCCCGTCGCCGTACTCCTCGAGGCCGGCCTCCTCGAAGGGCTGCCGGCCCGTGAGCATCTCGTAGAGCAGGATGCCCGTCTGGTACACGTCCGCCGGCGGGCCGCCCGCGCCGCCGAGGAGCGTCTCTGGGGCCTGGTAGGTGACGACGCCGCCCTTCGATCCCACGGGCATGCGGGCCGCGAGGCCGAAGTCCGTGAGGACCAGGTGACTCTCGCCGACGAGGATCAGGTTGCCCGGGTGGAGGTCCCCGTGCACCGCGGGGACCTCGAGGGTGTGCATCCAGGCGAGGGGCACCAGGATCTGGCGGAGGAAGCCGAGCGCCGTCTCGACCGGCATACCGGCCTCGCTCCACCTCGCGATGGGGCTCTTGAGCGTCTTCCGGCCCGGGACGAGCTTCATGGCCACGAAGGCCCGCTTGCCCAGAGGCGTCTCAAGGACTCCCATGTCGTGGACCTGGACCAGGTGCTGCGCCACGTCCGCGGGGCACTTCTCCGTCTCCTGGAAGCTGACGAGGGTCACCACGTCGGAGAGGACCTCGCCAAGGTTGCGGCTCGAGGGGCTCTCGGCCTCGAAGAGCTTGAGCGCCACCTCGCGGAGGGCGCGGCCGAAGACGAGCTGGCGCGCTCGGTAGACGGCGCCGAAGTTGCCCGCGCCGAGGAGCTCTCGCAGGTCGAAGCGGTCCGAGAGCACCGTTCCGCCCGGGAAGTCGGCGACGCGCGGCATCCCCTCAGCGCTCACCGCGCACCTCCCTCGGGGCCACCCCGTCGACCACCGCGGACTCCAGCACCACCGTCTCCTCGTCCTTCTTGCTCGCAACGAGCTTCGACGGCCCGACCAGCCCTCCATCCACGCCGTCGCCACAGAGCAGATCGATCGCCGGCGTGACGATGAATTGGTTGATAGCCCTCGGGGCGCCGCGGGCGCCCTCGTCCAAGCTGCGGCCGAAGGTCCTCTCCGCCAGGAAGGTCCGCACGTCCTCCTGCACCTCGATCGTCACGCCTTTCAGCTTCTGGAACTTCTCGAGCTCCCGCTCGAGCACGCCATCGACGATCTTGCGGCAGGTCGCTGGGGTCAGGGGCAGGAAGGTGATCCGCTCGTCCAGGCGGCCCAGGAACTCGGGCCGGAAGCGCCGCTTTCGCAGTTCCCTCATGGCGGCCCGGAAGAGCTTGTCGGGCAAGCTTGCAGGATTCTGTAGCTCACCGGGATGCGCACGGAGCCAGATCTGGCCTGCGTTCGTCGTCATTACGATGATGCACTTCCTGCCGTCGCGCACGGGGCCCGCGGGGTCGCTGATGACGCCCTCGTCGGCGAAGCGGAGGAGGGTGTCGAAGACCTGGGTATCCGCCTTCTCGATCTCGTCGAAGAGGACCACGCACTCCGGCTTGTCGCGGAGACCGTTGGTGAGCTTCCCCTCACCGTAGCCCACGTACCCGGGGGGGGCGCCGATGAAGCCGCTCATGGACTCCTTCGTCTTGAATTGCCCCATCTCGAGGAAGATCAGGGAGTCCTCGTCGCCGTAGACGTAGCGCGCCAGCTCCTTCGCGAGCTGCGTCTTTCCGACGCCTGTGGGGCCCAGGAAGAGGAAGACCGCCGCCGGGCGGCCGTCCCTGGGGAGCCCGAAGCGCAGGCGCTTCACCCAGGGGACGACCCTCTCGATCGCGGCCTCCTGGCCGCAGATCCGCCTTTTCATGCTCTCCTCGATCTCTCGCAGCGAAAAGCGCTGGCCCGACTTCACCTCCTCCTCCTCGGGCTCGGAGGACTCCAGGTGCTCCCGCAGGCCGTCGAGGACGAGCGCCTTCCCCGGCGGGAAGAGGCGCGCGAGCTCCTTCGTCTGGGAGGCGGCGAAGGCCCTCGCGATGTCCAGCTCGGCCATTCCGCGGGCGCCGCGCCCGCGCGCCCCGGCGCCGGCGTCCCGGAGCACGCCCTGCACGCTCTCGAAGACGAGGTCCTTGCGCAAGGCGAGGTCGTCGTTCCGCTTCCTCCCCGGATGCGTCAGCTCCCGCGCCAGGACCGCGTGCAGGTCCCGTCGGACGTCGATGCCCCGAGCTGCGAGGGCGCTGGCCAGCGGGCTCGAGTCCTTGCCGAGGAGGGTGTAGAGCATGTGGCGGCTCGTGACCTTCTTCGCGCCCAGGCTGGCGGCGTCCTCGGCCATCCGGAGGCAGAAGCTCCAGCCGCTGGGCTCGAAGGCACTGGCGACGAGCTGCCCCTCGGCGGTGAAGACCTCGTTGCCTTGCGGCAGGTCGTCCTGGCCCACGTGCTTCTTGAGCTTCTCGAGGCCCTCCTCGCCGAGCCAGAGCTCGAGCACCCGGTCGAGGTCCGAGTCCTCCGCCGCGAGGAGCCCCCGGGTGAGGAGCCTGTCCGTGACCTTCCCCGCTCCCGCGTGACGCTCCGCCGCCTCGAGCATGCGGAGGACGGGGGGGGGCACGACCGCCGAGGTCAGTCTCTGCGGCAGCTTGGCCCCCGGCACGGGGGCCGACGGGCACGCGTCCTCGAGGGTCTCGAGGAAGTCCTCAGGCTTCTTGCCCCTCCGGTCGATCAGCCATGTCCGGGCGATGGTGCCCGGGGCCTTCAAGAGGCAGTAGAGCCAGTCGCGGAGCTCGACCCGGCGGCGGCCGTGGGTCATGGCCTCGGCCAGGACCCTGTGGCCCCCCTGCGTTCCCGGTCCGAGCACCGAAGCGAGGACCGGGTCGAAGGCATCGATCTTGAGTCCCGTCTCGTCGAGCAGCATGGGCCGACCTCCTATCCTCCCTTCGTGACGTCCGCCGCGATGATCTCCTGGAGGGCGCTCCTGGCCTTCCGTTCTCCCTCCCTCGCCTTGGCGAGGTCGCCTTTCACCACGCTCTCGGCCGTCTCCCGGGCGTACGCGAGGCCGATCAGGAGCCGGACGCGCGGATCGGCCAGGTCGGCGACGCAAGCCGGGAGGTCGTCCTTCAGGAGCTTGGACCACCGCTTCGCCCGGAAGTGCGCCGAGGCCGCCGCGAGCCAGAGGTCCACGTCCGCGGGCAGGCGGTCCAGGATCGGCTCGAGCCTCGAGTAGGCCTCGAGGTAGTCGGCGTCGCGGCAGTGGAGCCACGCGCAGATGGCTCCGAGGAGCGCCGCCGGCTCCTCGCGCCAGGCCGCCGCGCTCCCCCGACCGGTCCCGAGCGCCGCCAGGACCTCGCCGGCGGCCTCGGCTCTGCGCGCCGGGTCCGCGGCCCACAGCCCGGCGACGCTCGCGCCCGGCCAGGGCGCCAGCTCCCGCCACGAGCCCGGATCGAAGGAGGGTGGCGACCGCCCGATCTCCACGGCCCGGGCGAGGAGGTAACGCCAGCGCCGGAGCACGGCGTCCTCGGTGGAAGGGAACGCCAGGTCCAGCTCCTCGAGGCAGGTCGCGGCCTCGCCGATCGATTCCATGGACACGCGCCCGGCCCTCGCCTTCTCGAGGAGGCGCCGCTCGGCCTCGAACCAGTTCGTCCTGTCGTCGCGCCCTCGCCCCGTCTCCTCCCAGACCTTGCGAGCCTCCCGGGCGATCGCGTCGTGCGCCGGTGCCTCGACGGGCCGCCAGACCCGCGAGAGGACCCGCCAGGCCTTGAGCACGAGACGCGTCCGCAGGCTCGAGGGAGCGCCCTCCAGGGCCCGCCCGGCGAGGGCCTCCCACGCGCCCTGGAGCTTGCCCGCCTCGAGCAGGCGCCGGGCGTAGAGCTGAACGAAGGGGAGGGCCCCGCGGGAGCCGCCTCCCAACGAATCCACCTCCCTGCGCAGGCCGCCGAGGCCCGCTGCGGGCCAGGAGAGGATCCGGTGGAGGCTCGCGTAGGGCGCGCACCAGCCGATGGACTTGCCGCCGCGCTCGAGGAGCTCACCGACCTTCTCGCCGGAACCGCCCGCCGTCGATCCCGCCGCGTAGGCGCGCCGGACCAGGATGCGGCCCAGGCGCGCCGAGGTCACGGGGTCACCGGCGGAGGCGCGCAGCGCCTTGCGGTGCATGCGCTCGGCCTCCGCGTCGTTCCCGCGCCGCTCCTCGAGGGCGGCGGCGAGGCGGAGCGCCGCGAGCCGGTAGGGCGTCTCGACGCCGGGGAAGGCCGCATCGAACGCGTCGAAGGAGTCGAGGAGCCGCCGCGCCTCCTCCGCCTGGCCCCGCCGCTCGAGGAGGAGGGCCCGAGCGTAGAGGATGCCGGGGAAACGCGGCGGCAGGTCCGCGATCCAGCGGCCGGCGGCCTCCAGGTCCCCGTCGCGAAGGGCGAGGACCGCGAGCTGCGCGCGAGCCTCGAGCCCCTTGGGCCCGCCGGCGACCGCCACGAGGGACTCTCTCGCTTCCGCGGGGCGCTCCTCCGCCACGGCGACGCCGCGCCAGTACCGGAGCGCCGGCAGCCACCAGGCTCGGCAGAGCGGCGGGAGGCTCCGCTCGACGTGGGCGATCAGCTCGTCGAACCGGTGCGAGGCGGAGCGGCCTCGGCCGTTCGCGATCTCGTGACGCGCCGCGGTCATGTCAGCCTCGAGCCTCAGCTCCTCGAGGAGCACGTCTCCCGAGACCTCTCCCAGCCCCCAGAGGCCTCGCGCCGCCTCGACATCGCACGAGCTCGCGTCCTCGCGGTGGCCGCGGCGCCGCGAGGCCCTCAAGGAGGAGAGGACGCGGGCCGCCGCGGACCGGGTGGACTTCACGACCTCGTCGAGGCAGCGGCCGCTCTCCTCGATCAGCTCCCGGGCGCGGGCCGAGAGACCCGCATCGCCGTAGCCGTAGAGCGCCCACCAGCCCTCGACGGCCCAGGCCACCGCGGGCTGCGACGCGTCCAGCGAGCGGAGGACGGCGTCGTCCCCGGCCTCGGCCCAGCGGAGGAGACAGGCGCGCGCGTGGACCCAGCGCACCCAGGCCGGCGGCGCCTCGACCGACGGCGGCGCCTCGGGAGGGACGGCGCCTTCCGTTCGCTTCGCCAGCACGCCGAGCGCGAAGGCGAGCACCGCAGCGGTCGAGGCCAGCGCGGGGGCGCGGAGGCACCCGTCCTGGCTCCGGGCGGCCTCCAGGCCGTGAGCCACGGAGGCATCGGCGACCTCGTCGGCGGCCGCGGCGGCTCCCAGGACTCGGAAAGCGGCCTCCTCGAGGAGCGAGAGGAGCGCGTCCGGGTCCCTCGCGGCCGGCGGAGCCATGCCCGCGAGGAGCCTCGCGACCCGGGCCAGGAAGCGCGCAGGCGACGACGAGGCCACGTCGGGCACCTCCAGGCGGACCACGGCCTCGGCGTGGCGCCCGTCGATCCAGATCTCCTTCTCGGCGATCCCCACCTCGGCCCAGGGCAGCCTCCCGGCCAGGCTCCGGAGGGCCTCGCAGAGGGCGGCGCGTCCTGCCACGTCCCCCGGCGGCAGAGGGCTCGTCACCTCGAGGACCGGACGGAGCAGCGAGACCGCCAGCTCCACCTCCCTCGAGTCGAGGTCGCCATGGCGGGCAAGGATCACCGGGAGAAGGCCGCGCGCCCGCTCGAGCGTGGGCTCGCGATAGAGGTCGATCATGGGCTCGAGGCGCACCCAAGGCGGCCACCCCTCGCCGTCGGCCGCCACGAACCCCTCCTCCGGCTGCCCGCCGGGGAGGTGAAGGCGGGCCCGCGAGACCCAGTACCGGGGCGCGATGTCGCCCGGGAGGAGCTGCCTCGCCTCGAGCGCGAGGGTCTCCATGTCGCGCCAGCGCCCCTCCCACTCGGCGGCGCGGGCCCGCACGAGGAGCGCTTTTCCCCTCATGAGCCTCGAGAAGGCCAGGTGGGCCGGGTCCACGGCCGCGGCCCACGAGCTGGCCGCATCGGCCGACCCGAGCTCCCCCGGCACGCGGCAGAGCGCCAGGGCCGCATCGAGCTTGAGGCTTGCCCGGAGCGCCGGGTCGAGCGACTCGAGCACGGCCGCGCAACGCTCCGGTTTTCTCTCGTAGAGCTTGCCGGCGAGGCTGCGCGCCGCCGCCTCGAGCTTCGGGTTCACCGCCAAGCCCCGCCGCGTGAGCGGGTCCGCGAGGAAGGCCCGCGCCTCTTCCGCATGCTCGGCGTCCCGGCTGGCGGCGAGGAGGGCCTCGAGGAGCGTCCAGCGCGCCGGGACCCGCTCCTGCCAGCCCGCGCAGCGCTGGTCGAGCTCCCCCATCCAGCGGCGGGCGTCGTCGAGGCCCGCTCCCGCCGGTGGCGGCAGCTTGCCCAGGGTCCTCGCGAGCCACGAGAGGGCCGGGGCAAGGGGCTCGCGAGCCACGAGAGCCTTCTCGAGCCGGGCGGCGGCCGCCGCGTACCGCCGATCGACGCGGATCTCCTTCGCGGCGATCACGATCTGGGTCCACGGAAGCTCTCCCCCGGCCTTCTCCACCTCGGCGGACAGTCCTGCGGCCTCCGACAGGTCGCCGGGGGTCCGCAGGCGCTCGAGGGCGATGGCGCGCCGGAGGACGTCGAAGAGGAGCGCCTTCTCCTGAGGGTCGGGTCCCCCGCGCTTGCCCAGGAGGGCTTGCACGACGCTCTTCCCATCGGAGAGCGCGAGCCCCTCGTGGAGCTGGATCGCGCGGCGCAGGCGCTCCCACTCGTCCGTCGAGGGGAGGCGCGGGCCCGCCAGGACCTCGCCGGGCCGCGTGCCCGGCGTGTGGAGCAGCGCCCGGGCCAGCCAGTAGCGCGTCCCGGGGTCGCCGGATGCGAGGCGCGCGGCTTCTCGCGCGAGGGACTGCATCGCGCTCCAGTCCCCCTCCCACTCGGCGGCGCGGGTCCGCACGAGGAGCGCGGACCACCGCATCGCCTCGGTGTAGCAAGGATCGGCCGGGTCCACGAGGGCCGACGTCGCTCTCGCCTCCGCCCGCGATCCGAACCGGTGCGACGCGCGGCAGAGGGCGAGCACTCCCTCGAGCTTGAGACGCTTCCTCCAACCGTCCGGGAGCTCCGCGATCGCCTCGGCGCACGCCTGGGGGGACTCCCGCTCGTAGATCGCCTGGACCGTCTCGACGATGGCGCCCGCGTGGAGGTCCGGGCTCGTGAGGGGGTCCTGGAGGAACTTCGCGGCCTCCTCCAGGTAGCTCTCGAGGTCGCCCGCGTCGAGGAGCTTCCGGAGCAGCATCCAGCGGAGGGCGACGCGGTCCGGCGAGCCGCCGTCAGCCCCGTCGAGAGCGGCCAGCCAGCGCTGAGCGTCGTCGCGGGAATCGACCTCGAGGCTCCTCCAGGCGCAGCACGCGTTGCCCTCGTGGATCACGGCCACGGCGGAACCGCTGCTCCCGTCCGCCCGGACGCGGAGGTCCTCGAGCCTGCGGCTCAGGGCGTCCAGGGAGCGCGGGTCCTGGGGGGCCCGGTAGGCCCTCCAGATCGCGTTGCGGGTCCTGCCGGCGCGCGTGAGCTGCCAGGCCAGGCGCTTCACGAGAGATGGAGGCCTCTCCGGCGGCCGGAACGGCGGAGGGTAGGCTGAAGGGAATGCCGAGGCAACCATGGCTGGCGCTGATAGGTGCTGCTCTTCTGCGTGCTGGAGCTGCTCCCGGGGGGAGCGCGACTACGAGAGCTCAACACCCGCCGTGCCCTCGCTCCAGCACGGTGGGGCCTCACTCCCCGGACCTGGAGTCTCGACCTGACGCCTCGAGCTGTCAAGGGAGTGGGGCGCGCGCCGGGATCAGTCCCCCTCGAGGCTTCCGGAGGGGCCCGGCACCCGCGCCGGCGCGCCGCGGATCACGACCTCCTCGAGGCTGCCGTCCTTCCTGTAGATCATGACGAGCCGCTCGCCGGCCGGCTGCACCAACGTCGCGAGCTCTCCGTCGAGGTACCGGTACCGCACCGTCCCGACCGGCGACGTGAGGCTCTCGACCCTGCCGGGTCCGTCGTACGCGACGGCGGCGCGCCCGCCGAAGGAGTCCGCCACGGAGACGACGCGCCCGCCCTCGTAGTCGAGGCGCATCGCGTGGGTGGGCGAGAAGGCCATCTCCCGGAGCTGGAGCCGCCCGTCGAACCGGAAGGCGCAGCCGCTCTTCTCCTCGAGGAGCAGGCCCCCGTCGGCCAGGAGCGCGGCCTTGGCGTAGCGGCTCTCCTCCGACCTCTCCGGCGCCCACCCCGGCCCCTCGGGCTTCGCCGAGGCGAAGACGAGCGTCTCCTTCCTTCCGTCGAGGACGTCCGTGACCTCGAGGGTCCTGGGAACGAGCACCTCGACCTTCCGCTGCGAGCCCTCCGGCCCCGGCACGGGCACGTCGCAGGCCTTCACCTGCTCCGCCCCCGCCGGCCGGATCGAGCAGGGGAGGAAGAGCCGCCAGCCCTCGCCGAACTCGCCCGGCGGCCGGCCGGCGGCGTTCCACCGGACGACCTCGAGGCCCGGCTGGCCGTTGACCCGGAGCGCGACGTCGGTGTGGAACGCGGCCTTCCCCTTCACCGCCGCCCCACCGCACAGGGACCGCGCGGGCAGCACGGTGTACGAGGCGCGGCCGAGCTTCACCTGGAACCGGGAGTCGCCGAGGGTCGAGGGCGGGCGAGGGGCACCGGGCCCCGAGGCCGCCTTCGCGGCGGGGGCCGCCTGGCGCGCCCACGCCTGCCGGATCGACTCCTCCGTGGTCCTGTCGACGTAGTAGCGGCCCTCCTCGGACGGAGACATCCCGACGGCGAGGTTCACGCCGCCCGACCACGACACGCCGGCGAGGAATCGGGAGTCCGCCCTCAGCGTGTCCACGGTGCCTTCGACCTCCTCGCGGAGGATGAGGTGGCGGTTCGCGAGGAGGAACCAGAGGAGGCTCACTCCGTTCTCCTTGAGGTACGTCGCGAGGGCGGTGAGGCGCGCGTACTCGTACATGGCGTCGAAGACGGGGTTCACCGCGGCGATCTCCCAGTAGTTGCGCGTCCAGAACGCGGCGAAGGCCTGGTCCGCCGGGTCCGACACCCCGCGCTCGCCCTGGAGCATCTTCTCCGTGAGGAGGGTCATGCGGCCTCCGTCGAAGACGAGCGCGTTGCCCGAACGGCGGAAGGTCATGTCCTTGGGGACGAACCAGAAGCGCCTGCCCACCCCGAAGTGGCTCATGCCCAGCTCGCTCACGAGCTGGTCCACGGGCCTGAAGCCGGGGACGGGCGGAAGCACGAGCCCGATGGCGCACTTCTTCATGTAGTAGTCCGCGATCAGGAGCACCTTCGCGAGGGCCGTCCCCCGGATGTTGCCGATGAACCGCACGAGCTGCTTGTCCGACTCGGGCGAGATGGGGTCGATGCTGATGCCCGGGGGGACCGGGCTGAAGTAGACGGCCCACAGGACGGTCACGAACTTGCGCAGGTTCGTGCCCTCGAGGTCGACGCCCTCGCCGTTCACGATGAGGCTGAAGGAGCCCGTCGCCGGGTTGATTCCGACGGAGCCGACCTCGCTGGCATCGAGGCCCTCGACCCGCGCCGTGTCGGCGAGGAACACCCCGCCGATCTGGCGTCCGGCGCCCTGCCATGGAAGCGTGGGCCGCCACTGGAGGTTGGCATGAGGGACGGGCGGCGGCGGGACCGTGAAGCTCGGGAGCGAGGGCGGGAGGCCCACCGGCCCCGCGGGCAGCGCGCCCTTCGCGGCGTCGAGGTGGAAGTGCTGGATGAAGGCGCCGATCTCCTTGCGAGGCAGGGGGGGGGAGCCGCCGTCGATGGGGGCGGCGCCCGGCTCGGAGCCCGCCCCCCTGGGGCAAGCCCAGCCTGCCAGCGGCACCTCCCAGAGCAGGACCGCCCCGCCGGGCCGCGACTTGAGGACGGCGTCGCGGAACCCGCTCGCCTCGCCGTTGGAGAGCTTGGCCAGGATGACCCTGAGCTCCATGCCGCCGTGCACGCCGAGCCGCACGCCGGCGTCCTCGCGCACGAGGAGCTCGTGGTCGACCGGTGTGGGGACCGTGGCCACGGGGCACTCGCGCAGCCAGTAGTCGAGGGCGCCGGGAGGAACGAGGCTCTTCATGGCGTCCGCGAGGGCGCTCATGTCGAAGAGCGTGCGCAGCCGGTCCAGCTCGGGGAACCGCCTCCCGAGCTCGGGGAACCGCCGCGTCATGGCCAGGGCGAAGCGGTCCGCCTCGGAGTCCTTCGCGCGCTTGTCGCTCGCGGTCCCTCCGGCCGTAGCGCCCCGCGGACCGGCGAAGACTTCCGACCGCACGGCGAGCGGCAAGTCCAGCGCGACGTAGGCGCCGGCCTCGACCGAGAGAGTGGGCAGCGGCCGGTCCTCCGGCACCACGAACCAGAACCGCGCGCCCACGTCGCGGTCCACCGATGCGGGGTCGCGCCGAAGCGCCGAGACGCAGAGCTCGTAGTAGGACTCGAGCCCCTCGAGGCCGTGGTCGGCGAGGCCCAGCGCGAGCCGCTTGAGGAGGAGGTCGGCGGCGAAGAGCAACGCCCCGAACCTCCGCGCCTCGACGCCGCCGGCGAAGCGGACGGCCTGCCTGCGGGACTCGCGCGTCCGCTCCGTGGGCTCGATGCTGACGAGCGGCCACTGGTCGTGGAGGAAGCGGGCCCGCAGGGCCACGACCAGGTCGTCGAGGGTGGGGGCGGGATCCCCGGTCCCCGTGCGCCCCACCAGGATGATGTCGCCGGTCTCGGCGTCGTGGACGAGCCCGAGGACCTGGGTGATGCCGCCGAGCCGCTGCACGGGCTCGGGGATGGCCCCGGCGGACCGGATGGCCTCCCCCGCCGCGCGGAGCGAGAAGGCCACGAACCGCGACTCCGCGGGCCAAGCGGCGACGCCGGCGGAGAGGACGGAGAGGAGAGCGGCCAGCGCGATCGGGATGTGCAGGGTCCTCATGACTTGACCTCCTTGGAGCTCGGACGATGGGACTCGGGAAGGATCTCGTAGTAGAGACCGAAGAAGGTGACGAGCCCCCAGCGCTTCCCGCGCAGGGGATCTGCGGGCACCCTCGTGTCCACGCCTCCGGGCTGCTGGATCTGAGCTTGGAGCCCTTTGAACTGGGTCTGGAGGTTCGAGATGTTCGTGTGGAGCTCGCCGATCCTCGCGCTCGAGTACTTCTGCTGGAAGTCGTTGAGGGGCGCGTAGGCCTTGGGGTTCCCGATGCCGAGCGAGATGCTCGGGCCCGTCTTCGAGAGGCCGAACTGGAGCTTCCCGCCCATCTCGAAGAACGTGTTCGCCGTCCCCGTCAGCGTCTTCAGCCCGATGTGGCCCGCGATGCCGAGCCGGTTGTTCATCTCGTGAAACTTGTTCTCGAACATCTGCGCCGCGACGTGGACCTTCTGGAGCACGGTGCCGGGGTGGGCCTTCGCCAGATCCTCCGCCTCGGAGAGGATCCAGTCTTTCCGGAGCTTGTAGAGGCGGGAGAGGTTGTGCTCGGCTATCTTCTCGCAGAGCGGCCTTTCCAGGACCTCGGCGAACGTCGTCTCGGCCTGGTCGAAGTCCCCCAGCACGACCTCGGTGCAGCCCCTGCCGTTGAGCGCGAGAGAGAAGGCCGGAGAGATCTCCAGCGCGGCGCGGAACGCCTTGGACGCCCCCGGCGCGCCGTCGCTCAAGAGGATCGCCCTCGTTCCCGCGCTCGCGTGCGCGTCCGCGAGGCCGGGACAGAGCCGCCTGGCGTCCTCGAGGTCGACCAGGGCGCTGTCGTGGTCCTCGAGGGCGCACGCGACGGCAGCCCTCGCGTTGAGGACGAGCGCGGTCCAGAGGGCCACGGAATCGCAGTCGCGCACCTCCGTGGTGGTGACCACCACGATGCGCAGCGCCCGCAGGGCCTCTTCCCACCGCCTCTGGCGGGCGAGCGCGTCGGCGCGGAGGTACGTGGCGGCGACATGGCCCGCGTTCCGGACCGAGAGCTCCTCGGTCCAGCGGTCCCAGGCCTGGAGGTCACCCTCGCCGGAGGCGAAGCGGAAGAGGGCGAAGGACTCGTCGTTGCGGTTGCGGGCGAGGCAGGCGTGCGCCGCGACGAGACGGAAGACGGGCGAGAGGTACGGTTCTTCGGCGAGCCGGGCCGCCGCGATCGCCCGGTCCCAGTCCAGGGCGAGGATCGCCGCCTCGACCTCGTCCCGGATGGGCGTCCTCGGCTCCGAGAAGAGCGCATCTCGCGGAGCGGAGGCCTGCCTGGGCCGCTGCGCCTTCGCCTCCTCCCCCCTCTGGCTCGCGAGCGCCGCCTTCAGGGCCCCCTCCCCCTCGGCATCGAGGGGCTTCCGGTCGCCGTCGAGGGCGACGCCGGGTCCGAAGGTCCCCGTCGAGGGGTCCCACGGATGGAAGTGGGAGGCCGCATCCTTCCGCGCCCGGGGCCCCGGACCGTCGTGCCACTGCCCCTCCTCCGTCAAGCCGACCTTCCCCGTGTGCCCCCCCGTCGCGTGGAAGCTCACGTTCCACGCGGCCCGAGAGGCCGGCGCCGCGCCGGCCCCGCCGGGGTCTTGGCCCCCGGGAGCTCCACTCTCCTCGGCGAAGGCCGCCGCCGAAAGGGCGAATGCGATGAAGACGCTCCTATGCATCGGTAACCTCCTGGTCCTGTGTTGCGATCCCTCGGAACCCTCCTCGCGCCCCGCTCACCCGCCGTGCTGGAAGGAGGCCGCGTCCTTCCCGCCGCTCCCGTAGAAGACGTTCGTCCCCTCGTAGGCGACCCAGCCGTACTCGATCCCCAGGTCGACGAGCTCGTCGCGCATCGCGCGGAAGGCCGCGAACGAGTCGCCGTTGAGGAGGATCCTCACCCGCGTCGTGATCTTGAATTGCGGCGCCGAGAGCCTGCCGACCAGGGCCGAGCCGGGCTTGAGGGCATCCTCGATGCCGAGCCCCTCCACGTCCTTCTCCTTCACCATGAGGAGGATCCCGTTCATGGGCCCGATCGACTTGTAGTACGGGGCCTCCACGGGAAGGACCTTCCCCTTCGCGAGCACGAGGTCGAAGGTCTTCGACCGCTTGACCTGGCGGTTCACGATGGGCGTCCCCGCCTTGAAGGAGACCTTGTCCTTCCCGGCCCTGGCCTTCTCGGCCTCGGCGCGCGCGAGCTCGCTCTCCAGCCGCTCCTTCTCCCGCTTGAGCCGCTCGAGCTCCTCGTCGCGGCCCTTCAAGTCGTCCTCGAGAGCCTTGAGCTCGCCCTCCTTCGCCTCCCGCTCCTCGAGCTTCGCCCGGAGCTGCACGATGGCGGCCTCCAGGCCGGCCCGGGCCCCGAGCAGCCGTTCGAGGGTCGCCTGAAGCCGCTCCAGGAGCTTCCGGGCCGTGGAGAGCACCCCGGAGGTCGGCCTCCCGCCCTCCGGGAGATCCCCGGGGGCCTCACCCGGCCCCGCCGCCTCGGGGCACGGCGGCACAGCCCTCGCCGCCGCGGCGGGCCCGGGGCCCTCGCCGGACGGCGCCGCTTGCCCGAAGACCTTCGCGATGAACGCGGCGGCGAAGAAGGCGATGATCAGCGCGGCCAGCACGGACCACACCGAAGCCGCCGGGACGCCCCTCGACGCGTGATTCCTGTCCTGCGTGTCCAACATGTCCAGGTCCTCCGTGTGCATCAGGCCCCCGGGTAAGCGAGCTGCCAGGCGGCGTCCACGGGCTCGTACCCGAGGTCGACCAGCGCCCGAGAACGAGCGTTGTGCTCCTCGAGGATCTCCCGGTATCGATCGAACGCCTTGAAGCCGTCGGGGCGTACGAGGAAGAGCACGTAGCCCCTCTCCCGCGCCGCCTTGAGGAACGCTTCCTTCGCGTCGGCCGGGGCCGCCTTCTCGAAGAGCTGGCGCGCCGGCATCGCCCAGGCGCCCTTCCCGTCGCACTCGACGAAGAGGGGCGCCTTCGTGGTCCCGCCCCGCACGAGGTCCCGGGCCGGGATCTTCTGAAGGTCGTCCCGCTCGCGCCGGACGGCAGCCACTTGTCCCTCCAGGCCCTCGGTCTCCTTCCGCAGCTTGGCGATGAGCTCCTCCCTCTCCTCGCGGGACATCCGCAGGGAGCCCACTCGCTTCTCGAGGTCCGCCAGCGCCTCGAGGCGGTCCTCGAGCCGCGCCAGCTCGTGCCGCAGGCTCTCCGCCTGCGCGCGCTCGGCCGCGACCCGCGAGGCCGTGGCGCGCAGCTCGGCCTCCACGCCGGCGAGGAGCCGCTTCTCGTCCTCGAGACGGGACGCCTGCTCGGTCCGCTCCTCCAGGTCGGTCTCCAGGCGCGCCGCCTCGGCCGACCTGGCGTCGAAGTCCCGGCAGCGCGCCCGGAGGGCATCGACGTCCGCCAGGGCCGCCTCCCGGCCCCGCCGGAGGTCGGCGAGAGCGGACTCGACCTCCTCCCGCTCGCGCCTGGCCTTCTCGACGACCTGCTCATCGCCAGCCGCCTCGGATTCGCCCGGCATCCGGCGGCGCAGGGCCGCCAGGAGGCGGGCCCACTCCCGCTCGACGTCCCTGGCCGACTTGAGCCGGGCCGCGAGCGAGCGGTGCTCCCCGGCAGCCCTTGCCTCGAGGGCCGCGAGGGCCTCGCCCTTCGGCGCCAGCACGGTGGCCAGGAAGCCGATCGAGATGAACGCGATGGTGAGGAGCAGGAGGAAGTCGGCCACCGATGTCCCGCCGCCGCTCCCCGAGCTCTTCTTCGTAGTCATCGACCTGGTTCGCATGGTGTCACGGTTCCTTTCGTTCGAGGGTCAAGGCTGAGCCCACCGGGCCAAGGCCTCGGCGAGGAGCCTCTCGAGGCCCGCGATCTGCTCGAGGAGCCCCTCGATGAGGGCGCCCTTCTCGGCGCTCGCCGACCGGAGCTGACCGATCCACAGGTCGAGCTCGTGGAGGAGCCTCAGGCGCTCCTGGAAGACCTCCTTCTCCCTGCCGAGGTCCTCGAGGGCCTCGCGCTCCTCGTCGAGGAGCGCGCCCGCCCCCTCGAGGACGTCGGCCAGCCGCTGGAGGGCCGACAGCCGCTCGAGGCCCGTCAGGTACTCGGACCTGTCGCGCTCCGCGGCGACGACGGCCATGTTCCCCACGTAGAAGAAGGCCGCGAAGATCATGAGGGAGAAGAGGAAGAGGAGGGCGCAGAGCTTGCTCAGGTCAGGACCGGCGCGACGCTTCATGGATCAACCTCCAGTGCCGTTCCCCACGGGCTCTGCGATCCGGCGGCCGCGCTGGCCCGGGTACCGGATCAGGACCTGCGGCCGCTCGCCGAGCTTCTCCTTGACGTCCGAGAGCTCGGCGGTCATGAGCGCGCGGGTCCTTTCGCCGTCGGCCTCGGCGGCGCGGGTCACGGCCGCCGCAGCCTCGCCGCACACCTTCTCCACGAGCACCCCGGCCAGGCGCGCGTCGTGGGCCTCGAGCGCCTCCATGTGCTTCCTGGCGAGGTCCTCCAGGGCGGACTTGAGCGCAGCCACGGCGCCTGAGACGAGGTTGGCGAAGGACTCGGCCGTCTTGTCGACGAGCGCCTCGGCCACCTTGGGGAGGCGGTCCTCGAGGATCCAGGACGCCTGAGCCGCCACGTCGGGGACGGCCCCGGCGAAGCCCAGCTTCTCGCTCAGGTAGTCATCGAGGCCGCGCAGCGCGGCCGACTCGACCCAGTGCACGAGGGCCACCAGCACGCTGGCCGAGAGGCCGCAGATCACCGCAAGGACCGTCGTGTCGAGGGCCGTCCCGAGGGCAGCGGTGAACTGGCTGAGGCACCTCTTGAGCTCCTCCGTGGTGATGTCGGCGAGGTTCGGGAACGTGCCCGCGAGCTGCCGGCTCACGCCGTAGATCGTCCCGAAGAAACCGAGGGCCAGCATGAGCTGGATCGACCCGGAGACAAGCGCGTAGGAGCGCTCGAGCTCGTCCGCGTCGCGCTCGGCCAGCTCCTTGCCGCAGGCCGCGACGGCCGCGGGGCCTCCCTTCTTCCGCGCCTCGCGGAGCCGCTCGATCCGGGCCGCGGCCGCCGGGGCGAGGCCCGAGCGATCGGAGGGGCTCTCGCGGAGCCGCCGGAGGCTCACGGCGAGCCGGCGGCCTTCGCGGGCCCTGCAGACGACGATGATCAAGGAGAAGAACGCGACGGCGAGGGTCATCCACTGGATCGCCGTGCGGTTGAAGAAGAAGTCGTGGATCGGCTTCGGGTCCGCCAGGAGCGGCTCGAGGCCGAAGAGGACCCCGAGGAGGAACGCTGCCGTGGCCACCACGGCACCCCCGGCGAAGATGGCGATCTGAGAGATCCGATAGCTCATGAAGGGCTCCTTGGCGTGCTGGGGATTCACGGGGAGCTCGTGGACACCGACCATGCTCCCCCGAGCCCCCCCCGGGGGCTCGGCGCGCCGCGTGGCGTGCGTTTCTGGGAGGGATAGACGCGGGGGAGAGAGAAGCGTCCACGAGGAGCTCGGCGGGGCGGGGCGGCCCGGCGCGCTTGACGGGCTTCCAGACGAGGCGGCAGAATAGCCCTACGAGCAGCACAGCCGCCGAGGTGCCTTCGCAGCTCAAGGAGGTGCGCTCGAACTGGAGGCTCTGGTCCGGCGTGCCTTCCCCAAAGAACTGCACCTGTCCGCCCGACGACTGCGCCGCCGCCGTCCGACGCGCCCTCGCCGGAGACCAGGAGGCCTATTCCTGGATCGACGAGAAGTTCCGGCCGATCGCTGAGCGCCTGGCGAGGCGGGTCATCGGCAGGAACCGCCACGCGGACTGGGAGGACTGCGCCCAGGAGGCCATGATCAAGGTGCACATCCGTCTGGGGCAATGGAAGGGCAGGGCGCCCTTTTGCACCTATGTCATGGTGGTGGCGGCGAGGACGGCCCTCGACGCCTTGCGAGGCGACAGGGTGCGGCGCAGGCATCTCCCGACGACGGGCTCGTGGTCGGAAGAGCCTGATGCCGGGGCGTTCGACCCCGGGACGGACGAGGCTCCCTCGGAAGCCAAAGGAATCGAGCCGGATGCCCTGGACTGCCTCGAGAAGACCGTGGCCAGCATGGATCCAATGGACGCCCGGATCTTCCAGCTCTGGAGCGAGGGGGGGAGCGTCCGGCAAATCGGCGCAGCGGTGGGGCTGTCCCACGGCGCCGTGCAGAACCGCTTGCGGCAGAGCTTCGAACGACTCAGGCCATGCTTCTCCTGACGAAACTCCCCCGACCTGCCCGTGGACAGCGCACCCGCAGCGGAGTCTTATCTCTAGAGCGGAGTCTCCCATGACGACCCAAGACGACTCCTCGAAAAAATACCGGCGGCTTGCGAGGCTCGTGCGAGCGTGGCAGGCGGAGGAGAAGGCGCCTCCGGGGGGAGTCGACGACGAGACCCTGGCGTGCTTTGTCACGGGCCTGTGCTCGGAGACAGAGCGCCAGCGCGTCGAGAAGGCCATGGCGGCCGATCCTGACCTCAGGGAGGCCGTCTCGATCCTCCGGTCGGAGGTTGCGGCGGCCGAGCCGTCTGCCTCCTGGGAGCTGGGGAAAGCAGGGGCCAGGCTCGTCGAGCGGCTCAGGGTCTGGCTCGACGAGACGGGAGAGACCCTCGCCCGCGGTCTCGGGCATCTCCTCGAGGTGCAGCAGACGCAGCTCGGCTGGGCAGTCCACATGGGCCACGGTTCCGTGGTGGGCACGCGGCCGGCGGGGGCAGCGTGGCGCCTGCCGCTCCCGGGGAAGCACTGCGTTCTCGCCCTGGAGCTGAAGCCCCAGGCTCGAGCGGAATGGGAGGCCCGCGTCCGCCTCGATGGCGAGGATGCGGCGATCGTGGCGCGGAGCACTCTGACCGTGGCCAGGTCCGGCGAGGTACCGGAGGTCCAAGGCCCCCTCGAGAGCCTCCTCGGCAAGCCCCTCCCGCTGGGGGCCGGCGACTGGGAGATCCGCCTGGTCCTGGGGGGCGAGTCGTGGAGCCTGCCGCTGACGGTGGGGGGCTCCGGGACCACGCCGGGACATTGAGGCGGGCACGGAGGAGCCCATGCCGCGGCGCATCCCCACCAGGCTCCTCGTGGTCTCCTACCTGCGGGACCACGAGGGGCTGGAGCGTCTCGAGTACAAGCAAGCCGCCGGCTCGGAGGAGGAGTCTCTCCCCCCTGCGGTGAGCCTGACCGTCCACTGGCAGACGATCCGCAGCCTCATCGATGGCGTCCACGCCAGGCTCGGCGACGTCATGGACCTGGCCCGCCTGCGCAGGGCGCGGGACGGCACGGGGATCGATGGCCCCGCTGCCGACCTCGCCGCCCATGTGCTCCCGAAGGCCTGTTTCGCCGGCGTGCTCGAACCGCCGCTGCATCCGCACTTCGACATCACCCACAACCTCCCCGCGGAGATCCCGTGGGA
>JACQVW010000023.1 GCA_016209535.1 Planctomycetota bacterium
ATCCCACCCACCCGATCCTCCCCAACCCAGGAGGACCCCCCTACCCGAGGGCGCGAGCGAAGGCACGACCCAACCCTTTGCTCGCGCCCTCCGGCCTTCAATGGGTACCTTGGAACGGGCCAGCGGTGGGACCCGCTCCGGCCGGGAGGCCCGCGATCACTCCTCCCCGTCCAGGCACAGGACCGACCCGTCGGCTGCCTGGAGCGCGACCTCGGCCTCGCCGTCCGCGTCGAGGTCGGCGATGGCCGGCATGGAGAGGGCCGCGGGGCCCTGCCAGACCCAGAGGACCCGGCCGGCGGTCCGGTCCCCGGCGACGCACACGAGGCTGTCGCCCGACGGGTAGAGGACCTCGTCCCCGCCGCGGCCGTCGAGGTCCCCAGCGACGACCCGTGAGCCCGTGGGCCGCGGCGTCTCGAGCGACCAGAGGACCTTGCCCGAGCGGGGGTCGATGGCGCGGAACCCGTCGCCGTAGCCCGCCGAGCAGACCTCGAAGGTGCCGTCGCCGTCCAGGTCCGCGAGGGCGTGCCGAGTGGCCGTCGTCTCGCCGGCGTTTCCCTCCTTCGCCGACGTCGGGTAGCTCGCGCGGCCCCGCCCGTGCCACAGCGGGTTCCCGGCGGCGTCGAGGAGCGCGAGAATGTAAGGGGAGTCGAGGAGGACCTGCTTCGCGCCAGGCTCTCCCGACGCCGCACCGAAGGGAAAGACGAGCGGCTCGCCGTAGGCCGCCCAGGCGGGCAGCCGCTTCTGGCTCGCGAGCTCGCGGCCGGTCGCGATGCGGCCCGTCCTGCCGTCGGCGATCCAGAAGCAGACCGGGTGGAGCGACACGATCTCCTCGAGCCCGCCGCCGTCCACGTCGGCGACGGCCGGCGCGCTCCCGCCGTACCCCCAGCGGAACTCGCCGGGGACCTCGGCGCGCTCCTGGCTCCAGACGATCGAGCCCGAGGCCCCGTCGACGAGGTGGCCCACGTCGGAGTGCATGGGACCCCGGCGCGTGTTGACGAAGAGGTCCGTGCGGTCCGGGGACCGGAAGCGCCCCGGCCACCAGAACGTCAGGGCTCCCTGGTTCCAGGCGGGGTCTCCCCCAGGCGTCTCGGCGAAGCGCCGCTCCCAGAGCGGCGAGCCGTTGCCCCGGAAGGCGGTGAGCACGGCCTCGCCGGCCGGCGTCGCGCCGGCGGCCACCACCTCGGCCCCGCCGTCCCCGTCGAGGTCCGCGGCCAGGAGGCCGAGCCTGCGGTTCCCGTCGGCCATGCCCCGGCCGGGCCTCTGCCACAGGAGCCTCGGGCTCGCGCCGGCCTCGCGGGGCGGCTCGAGCACGAGGATCCGCCCCGCGGGGCCCTCGGCGGCGACGGTGACGGGGCCCCCGGGCCGCAGCCGAGCAGCGACGGGCGGCGAGGGCGCGACGCCGAGAGCGCGCTCCTCGACCGGGCGCGCCTCTGCGCCGCGAGCGGCGAGCGCGGGCACCTCCCCGGCCGAGAGCCGCACGCGGACGAGCGCTCCGGGCGCGTGCTCGAGCGACCCCTCGATCTTCGAGAAGGCGAGGACCTCGAGGCCGTCCGGCCACCCCTCGATCCGCCAGAGGACCGCGAGCTCTCCCACGGGGTCGAGGCGCACGGCGGAGAGCTCGATCGCCGAGGGCCGGGCCGGCGCGAGCGGCCGCTCGAGGAGGAGGAAGGCCGGATTCCCTGGGCCTTCTGCCACGAGGACGTGGCGCATCCCCTGGCTCGCCGTCGTGGACCAGGTCGGGCCGAGGTACGGCAGGTCGGCGGCGCCCCAGGCGGCGCCCTCGCGGGACAGGATCGTCCTCGGGCGTCCGTCCCGGAGGCTCACGACCTCGGCGCGGCCGAACGCCGGGACCAGGACGCCGCTCGTCTCGGCCAGGAAGACCTCCTCGGCGCCGTCCCCGTCGAGGTCCGCGGCGCCCTGGAACGTCCGGCGCGGGAGGTCGCAGACCACCGATCCCGTGGCCGCGTCGAGGACGACGGCGTGCCACTGGCCGTCGCCCGCGTCGTTGAAGAGGCTCAGCAGGATCTCGGGCCTGCGCGGCGCCTCACCCGTGACGTCGGCGAGGGGACGCGGCCCGACCTGCGGCCACTTGGTGCGCTCCTCGATCCTCGACTCGATGTCGCGCCGCCACTTGACCGACAGCCGCTCCGCCTCGGGCTTCGAGCGGTCGAGCTCGAGGACATCCACGTGGCTCTGGAAGTCGCCGATGGTCACCATCTCGTCCTGGCCGTCGGCGTCCACGTCGGCGAGGCCGAACCACCCGTAGGGCCGGCTCCCGTGGTAGCGGAGCTCGGTCTCCTTCCGGCCCGTGGTGCCCTCGAAGACCATGAGGCGGTAGTGGGCGGCGACGCAGACCTCCTGGACGCCGTCACCGTCGATGTCGCTCACCACGTTCAGGGGGTTGAAGACCGTGTCCTCGGGCGGGTCGGTCTCCCAGACGAGGCGCGGCCGCTCGAGGCCCTCGTCGTGGGCGAAGAGCCGGAGGCGGCAGACCTTCTGGTCCGTCCAGGTGTGGCTCCAGGAGACCTTCTGGAGCCCGCGAACGCCGGGGAGCAGTTTCCCCCAGCGCTCGTGGTGCGTCTCGACGGCGGCGCGGGGCGTCCCCGTCCCGTCGAGGTCCAGGCTCCTGGGCCCGGGCCGAGGCGCCCGACGCTCCAGGGCGCTCGGAGGCGCCTGGCCCGCGCGCAGCTCGAGCCGGCGCTCGCCCTCGGCGGGGACGACCTCGAGGAGGACCTCGCGGCCCGCGGCAGGGAAGCTCCAGGCGAGGCGCGGCTTCGCCATGCGGCCCCGGAGCGGCGAGCGGCCCGTGAGCGCGCCGTCGTGGCCGTAGCGGGGCCAGGAGTCGTCGGGAGGCGCCTGGGCCGCGAGGAGGAGCAAGCTCACGAGGAAAGCGGACCAGGGCATCTAGGGTCTCTCCGGCTCCAGGAGCAGGTAATCGAGCCCGAACATGTACGCCTTCGGCCGCGCGCGCTCGTTCGTGCCGGCGACCTCCACCGCGAGCGTGTTCCCCGCTGCCTTGAGCTCGTGGACCCCGAGGTCGAGGGGCTCCGCGGGCACGACGCCGTCGTGGAAGAGGTCCACGGGCCTCCCCGCCTTCACGCCGTTCACCGAGAGCTGGTGCACGCCGTAGTCGACGGCTCGCGTGAGCTGCGCCACCACGCGGTACCGCCCCTCCCCCGGCGCGTCGAAGGCGAGGAGCAGCCGGTCCCCGGGCTTCGCGCCCCGCCACCAGAGGTGCGCGTCCCGGCTCCAGTCCGGGCCGAAGGGCTCCATGCCTTGGCGGTCCGCGGTGCCCGCCGCCTCGAGCACCTTG
>JACQVW010000241.1 GCA_016209535.1 Planctomycetota bacterium
GGGTGTTACCCGGTCTTGAACCACGCCGCTTTTTTCCTTTGAGGGCCCTGGACCAGCGCCATATCATGTCGGTCGTTCGGACCTCACGGCCACCGGCAGGTATCGGTCATGAAGCAGCCCCCACGAACGGCATGTCCCGAGCCTTCTCTCGAGCCCGATGCGTTCGTCCAGGAGCTCGCGCTCCTGGTTCAAGGGCCGCCCACGGCGGAGGAGCGGAGCGCCGCGAGGCTTGACGAGAGCCGTTGGGCCTACTTTCGACGAGAGAACGAGTCCGAGTCCTTCTGTGGGGTCCTCCAGGCCTACCGGAGCCTCGAGAGCGAAGACTGCAAGGCTCCGCCCGAGTCGGGGGGGCCGGGGACGGCGCTGATCCACATGCTGCAGCGCGACTCCCTCGAGGACGCACGGCGCCGCCACGGCCTCGACGGGCTGAGGGCGAGACTGATCGATGCCCTCGTGGACGCCGCGTCGTTCGAGGCGGGACTCGGTTTCTTGTGTCGGCACGCCGCTCGCCGCGGCGTCGTGCCGGCGACGGCGTTCCCGGGCGAGCGATGGCCCGAGGCCGCGGGCTCGATCGAGCAGAAGCTCGTGAAGGCAGCAGGACTCTATCCCGACATGACTGCGGACGAGGTCTGCTTCTGCGCCCTCCTCGCGGACGCCGACCGCCCTCTCATGGCCGACGGCACGGCGATGCTCTTCCACCCCGTGAGCCTCGTGGGGATGGACACGGACGGGCTCCTCTTCTCGGACTGCTCGACGAGGGAGCGGGACGTCGACACGATCATCGCGGTCGCGCCGCACCAAGTGGGAGGGATCACGGGGGTGGACTACGAGACGCGGCACTTCCCTTTCAGGCCGGAGATCGCGCAGGCGGTCAAGGCGCTCGTCATGCTGCGTGTCCGGGGCACCGATCTCTTCTCGAAGCTGTTCAAGGAGGAGCAGACAGCTTCGCTGCTCCGTGGCGACGCGATGCTCTGCAAGGAGCTCTTGATGCGGCGCAGGGTAGACACGGGCACCGGACGCTCGGAACCCAACCTCGATGAGCTCATCTCTGCGTGCTCTCACGGCCGGGACCACGAGCAGCTCAAGGACGAGGTCCGCGGCGAGGTCGCCGGCTATCTTTCGAAGTGCGTTTTGCGGGATCACCTGGGCTCGAGGTACTCGATCCCCGAGATCACGCGCCTCTTCGGGCTCCTCACCCGCCTTCCCGGTTTCGTCTTCGATGGCGAGGCGTTCTCGGGCTATGCGCTCTACTACGGGCGGAACCTGGAGTTCCTGCGAGACGACGGCACGCGTGCCGATGCCGTCCCGCTCGCCGCCTACTTGCAGGCCCGGCTGACCGACGATCTCCACGACCGCGCGGTGTCTTTCGACAGGACGGACAAGGTCCTCCCCGAGCTCTTCTCGTATGTCCGGGACAGGGTGATCGAACGTAGTATCCGAGCGGGCCACCGCATGCCCCTCGACGTGCTGCAGGAGAGGCTGCTTTGCGGGCTCGACATGCTCTTTCCCATCCACGTCCAGACCCGCATCAAGGAGATGTCGAGCTTCGCGGAGCTCCACATGAGTCGAGGCACGAGCGGCAAGCGTCTCGAGAGGTCGCTGAAGTTCGGGCTCAGCGAGCTGTGCGCCCTCCAGAAGGTGCTCGCGGGGATGCCGAAGGCCTTTCTGCGGGGGGTCCGGGTGGTCACGAAGAGCGTGTGGGATCGACTCGAATTCGACGTTTTCGTCCAGCGACAGGCGATCCTGGGCAAGTACCATCCCAAGGCGCGGAGGATCGAGATTCGCGTTCCGCTGGACACGTTGATCCCCGAAAGCGAATTGGAGGCTTTCCTCCACTATCTCCATCCTTCTCCCGAGGGCGAGGGAATGCGTCGCGCCAGGGCCCGGCTCGAGGTGGATCTGGACACGCATTACCTGCTGCACGTCTTTCTTCACGAGCTCGGGGAGTCGGTCGTCGCCACCTTCCCACCCGAGCTCCTCGCCTCATGGGGCCGCCTCTTCCCGGTGGGCAAGTACGTGCCTCCCGGTCAGCGGCGGCGCCATTTCGTGAGTCTCTACAGCACCGTGGATCCGAAGGAGGACTTCTGCGAGACCTTCGCCGTCTACGTGCTTTACGGCGCCGAGCTCCGCCGGCGATCGCTGCAAGCCCCCGTGTTGCGGTCGAAGTACGAGCTCATGGAGGCTCTCTTTGCGCACGACGGCATCCCGCGCACGTTTCCGGACATGTTCTCCCACCCGATGGAGCTGCTTCTGCACAGCCCTGGAGCGTCCTGGGAAGACGTCGACCGAGCAGCCTTGTTGCGGGAGCTCGAGGAGGAGCGCCAATTCCTCGAGAGGGAGGAACGCCGGAGCTTCTCGAAAGAGGCCATGTCCCATTCGGACGTGGAGGAGATCATCGAGCAGCATGAGGAGGTGGGGAAGGCCATCTCGGCGGAAGAGGCTACGCGGATTCTCGAACACCGCCTTCGTGCCAGCGCAGCGGAGGATGGGGAATCGTCCTCTTGGCGGCGCTACCGCATCGCGTCCTGGAAGGCGGCCGAGCTGCTCCTGCGCGCAGGAGCATCGGCGTGCGCCATCGACCTGGGCGTCGAGGAGACCTTCTCCAGCATCATGGATCGTCCGCGCAAGGAGGCGCTGGAGCACCTGAAGGAGCTCGGCGTCAAGCGCGGGCGGACCGCTCTCTTCGAGCGGCTCTCGGGGCTCTTCAAGTGTTTCGAGAGCTCCTTGCGGTCCCACTTCGCCGCGTCCGCGAAGCGGGATTCCCTCACCTCGGCCAGCGAGAATGCCAGGATCCTCGCGGCCCTCTGCAAGGCCGTCGAGAGGGAGACCTTGGATTGACGCCGGCGGTACGGGACGATTACTCCCCCCACCGCACCTCGAGGACTGCGCCGTCGGGGTCGTTGTCAGGAGCCTGGCCTCCAGGTCCTCGGCCTTCCTCGACCGTTGGATCCTTGACTCGCGGCTCCTGGAGGACGAGGATCCCTGCGCGCATGGACCGCAAGGTGATGATCTTCTTGACGGCGTTCGGGGTCGCCCTCGGCTTCGTGCTCTACAGGAGGTGGCAGCGGGAGGGCCCCTTGTTCAGGGTCCCAGGGGGGGCCCGCGGCGGGGGCGACTCGGAGCTCCTGGAGCGGCTGGCCGGCCAGATGGCGGACACGCCCTTCCTGCGGTTCGGCGTCGGGAAGGATCTCCTGCGGCAGGGCCGCACCGCCGAGGCTCGGGAGAAGCTCTCGAGGGCCCTGGAGCTGGACCCTTCCCACGTTCCCGCCAGGGCCTTCCTCGGGCACGCGTACTACGTCGAAGGCCGGTTCGCCGAGGCCGCGGAGCAGTATGAGGCGCTCCTCGGCAAGGCGCCCGGGGCGGCGGCCTGGGTCGAGGCGGCCCGGAAGGCGCTCGAGGCTGGACCGCAGGCCCCGGGGGAGCCCGGGCCGGGCCTGCGCGGGCTCGTCGCCATGGCGCTGCCGGGCGGCAGGGCAAGGGTCGAGAAACTGGCCGGCGACTTCGAGCGGCTCGGCAGGCGAGGGGCGGCGGACCTCGAGGCGGTCGAGAAGGCGCTCTTCGAAATGCTCCTCCTCGACCTCGACGGCACCAAGGGGACCGAGGCTCGGGACGGCGCATGGGGTGATTGGAACATCCTCTCCTCGTACGTCTGGACCGCGCGCATGTTCTGCATGTACGACGAGGAGCGCATCTACCGGAGCTACCAGGAGGACTACGGCGACCTGATCCAGGAGCTCGCCTCGATCTCGGACCATGTCCTTGATGGGCTCGAGATCAGGGCCATCCACGGGGACTACTGGAGCGCGCGGGGCGACGAGCACGGGCCCCGGATCCGCCTCCGGCTGGGAGAGAAGGAGCTCGACGCCAAGCTGCGCTACCGGGGCGACTGGGTCGACACCGAGGGCCTGCTGGCCCTGTTGAACCAGGCTCTCGAGACGCGCGGAGACGAGCGCCGCTACCGGCTCGTCAAGGATCCATCGGGAGATCAGATCATCGAGGTCCTCTTCGCCACCCAGGAGCAGCACGAGGCCTACGAGGCGCTGGCGGCGCAGGCGATCCCGCGCCGACGGGTGGAGCCGAGCGAGGACGAGGGCTAGCCGGCCGTCTCATTCCCCCCACCGCACCTCGAGCACCGCGCCGTCGGGGTCGTTGGGAAACGTGGCGTAGAGGGTCGCGCCTTCCTCGCGGCACCGCACCTCCAGGTCCCTCCCACGGCCATCCCGCGCCAGCACCTTGAGGGGCCTGCGGCCCGCGCGATCGATGCGGGCCGCGGCGGGCGTCTCGGCGGGCCCGCGGATCGCGATCCGCGACGCGCCGGCCTCGAAGCGGTCCTCCACGAGGCGGTGCGTCGTGTGGAGGACCCTCGGGCGCCGCGCGGCCGAGCCCGGCCCGGCCGAGGCCGGGCCGGCTGCGCCGAGGAGCGGGCCGGCGTCGCGGTAGAGCCCGCTCGAGCCGGGCTCGAGGCGCGCGCCGTCGAGGAGGGGTAGCTCCGGGTCGAAGACGTCGATCAGCCTCCCGGGCACCGCCAGCGCCGTGCGCGCCGCGTGAGCCGCGATGAACGGCCCTCGCCGCAGGAGGAAAGCCCCCGGCGTCTCGAGCCCGCCCGCGGCGCCGGCCTTCCGGAGGGCGAGGTCCACGAGCGGGAGGTACTCGTCGCGGGCGGCCTCCGGATCGGCGAAGCGCCGCGGCGAGGCCGCTCGCCGGAGCACCCAGCCCTTCCCGGCGGGGCGGTCGCCCTCGTCGAGGAGCGAGCCCGCGCCGAGCTCGGCGAGGAGGTGGTGGAGCGGAGACGGGTGCCCGAGGCCGCGCCACCAGAACGGGGCGCCGCCGAGGTCGCCGGCCGCGCCGAGGACGACCAGCGATCCTCCGTCGCGCACCCAGCGGGCCAGCGCGGCGCTGGGCTCGGGCCCCTCGGGCTTCCACGCCTCGAAGGAGAGCACGATGGCGCGGAAGCGCACCAGGTACGCCGCCTCGGCGAAGCGCTCCGCGACCGCCGCCGACGCGGGCACGCCGGCATCGATGAGTGGCAGGAGCATGCCGTAGGCTGCCTGGAGCGCCCGGCGCGGCTCCACCTCCCAGAGGAGCGTGTCGGCCA
>JACQVW010000243.1 GCA_016209535.1 Planctomycetota bacterium
CCGAGATGAGCGTGCCCGCGAGGCTAATCGACACGAAGAAGACGAAGTTGCCGATGTACATTCCCCAGGAGATCGGGCGGTTCATCCCGGTGGTCACGAGCCCCTCGTCGAGCTGGCGGTAGTAGGCGTAGGCGCCGAGGCCCACGACGGCCAGGAGGGCCGCCGCGGCGGTGTGGAACTTCCAGCTCGTCCGCTCCGCCGGCAGGAGCCTGGCGCTCCCGAGCGAGATCGCCTCTACTCCTTCCATTTCGCCTCCCGCAGGTAGACCACCTTCGGATGGGTGCCCAGCTCCTCCAGGAGCCGGAACGCCCGCGGGCTCTTCGCCAGGAGCGAGACCTCCGAGTCGGGGTCGTTCAGGTCCCCGAAGAGGATGGCCCCGGCGGGGCACGACTCGGCGCAGGCCGGGAGCTTCCGCACGTCGGCGTCCGTGAGGCTCCTCTCCTCGGCCCGCGCCTTCTCGCGGGCGGCGCGGAGCCTGTGATGGCAGAAGGTGCACTTCTCCACGACCCCCTTCGGTCGCGTCGCCACGTCGGGGTTCAAGTAGCTCTTGGTCTCCTCGGGCCAGGAGGGCGCGCGCCAGTTGAAGTACCGGCGGCTGTAGGGACACGCCGTCGTGCAGTACCGGCAGCCTATGCAGCGGGCCCAGATCTGCGCCACGATCCCCTCCTCGCTCAGGTACGTGGCGCCCACGGGGCAGACCTTGACGCAAGGGGCGTTCTCGCAGTGGTTGCAGGGTGTGGGGACGAACTGGATCGAGAGGTCGGGATACTCGCCCGTGCGCTGCGTCAGCATGTCCATCCAGAAAATCCCGCGGTCGCGCCCGCTCTCGTCGGGCCCGTTGACGGGCACGTTGTTCTCGGCCCGGCAGGCGACCATGCAGCCCTGGCAGCCCGTGCACTTGTCGAGGTCGATGACCATCCCCCACCGCGGCCTCCGCGTCTTCCCGAGCGCCGAGGCGAGGAGGCGCCTCGGTGCGACGAGGGCCGCCGCGACGGCGCCCAGGAGCGCCCCGAGGAGCCCCCGGCGGCTCGGCCGCTGCCCCATGGCGGGTGTGCTTCGCGCCGCGCTCATGCCGCGCCGTCCTTCCGGATCCTCGCCCGGGTGCCCTGGAGGGCCAGGATCCCGGCGAGCGGATCGCTCGAGCTCACGAGGAGGGCCATGCCCCCGGCCTGCCCCTGGGCCGCCGGGTCCGGCGGCCACTCGCCGTGGCCGAGGGGGATCCCCAGCGTGCCCGGACGGGTGCCCGGCTGCACCTGGGCGGTCAGGATCTTCCGCCCGGCGGGCGACTCGACCACCACCCGGTCGCCGTCGGCGATCCCGAGGCCCTCCGCGTCGGCGGGATGGACCTCGACGCGCTCCTTCCAGGCCGCCCGCCCGGCCGCGGGCAGCTCCCGGAGCCAGGGCAGGTGGCGCGCGCCGCCCTCGGCGTGGTCGATGCCGCGGTAGACGACGAGGACGAAGGGGAACTCGGCCGGGTCTCCCGCGAACCGCGGCGGCTCCCAGTGCGGGAGGCAGAGGTCGTCGCCCCGCGTGGCGACGCCGAGGGCGTCGAGGCGCGCCTCGAGGTCCTCGGGGTCCGGGAAGACCTGCGCGAGCCTCGCGGCGATGGCCTGGGAGAAAAACTCGAACTTCCTCGAGGGCGTCCGGAAGGCGGAGTCCCAGTCCTCGAAGGAGTAGCCCGGCGCCCACCAGCCGCCAGCCTTCTGCATCTCGTCCCGGAGCTTCGTGAGCTTGGGCTCGACGATGGATCCCGTCTTCGCCTCGGCCAGGCCCTTCAGGCGCTCGAGGCCCGCGGCCTTGAGGTCGTCCCACGGGAACGCGCCGGCCACGGGCGCGCCCAGGGCCTTCGCGAGCCGGATCACGAGGTCGCCGCCGCTCAGCGTCTCGTGGAGCGGCCGGACCACGGGCTGGCGCAGGCCGGCGATGGGGTGGCCGACGCTCGGGACGGGCTCGACGAGCTCCCAGCGCTCGAGGTACGTGCTCTCGGGGAGGACGAAGTCCGCCCAGAAGGTGGACTCGTCGGGCAGCGGCGAGCAGCTCACGACGAGCGGCACCTTGCGCAGAGCCTCGATCCACCTCCGGCCATCGGGCTTCGAGAAGACGGGGTTCGACTTGTAGAGGACGAGGGCTTGGACGGGATAGGGCTTGCCCGAGAGGATCGCCTCGGGCAGGCCCTGCACGTACCCTTGCCCCAGCGGGCACGAGGGTCCGCCCGCGCCGTCGAGCCTCGGCAGCCCGCGGCCCTTGCGCGCCGCCTCGTCCTGCTCGACGAGCGGCCAAGGCGCGAGGGGCGCGGACCGCTGGACGAGGATCCCGCCCGGCCGCTCGAGGTTCCCCAGGAGCGCGTTCAAGGCGTGGATCGCCATGGCGGTGCCGAGGCCGTTCGTGGCGGCCGCGGCCCCTCCGTCGGCGAGGGCCACCGCGGGGTAGTGTTCGGTCATCTCCCGCGCGAGCCGCTCGATGGTCGCCACGCGCACGCCGGTGATCCCCGCGACCTTCTCCGGCGGATAGTCCTTCGTGACGAGGTCGCGGAACCCCCGCCGCGAGCGCCCGTCGGCATCCTTCCAGTCCTCGAAGCCGAAGGTGTGTTCGCGGACGAGCTCGGCGTCGTGGAGCTCCTCCCGGATGAGCACGTGGGCCAGCCCCAGGGCGAGCGCCCCGTAGGTGGCCGGCTCGATCGGGACCCACTCGTCGGCCTTGGCCGCGGTCACGCTGAACCGCGCCGAGACCTGGACGAACTTGACGCGACGGCCCGGCATGCCGCGGCGGAGCTGGCTCGACGCGCGGGCCAGGTGGATCGTCTGGCACCACGACTCGAACAGGCTCGCCCCGAAGCCGAGGACGTAGCGCGTGCTGTCCCAGTCGTACGCCGGCAGCTCGGGCACTCCGTGCATGTAGGCCATCGCCAGCACCTTGCCGCCGTCGGTGACGGAGCGGTGGTTCGCGTGGTTGGGGCTGCCGTACGCCTCGAGGAACCGCTCCCACAGCTCGGCGGAGGTCCCGCGCGGATCGCCGTCGACGACGAGGAGCGACTGGGGTTCACCTCGGCTCCTCAGCTCGCGCAACGTCCTGCCGATCTCTTCGAAGGCCTCTTCCCAAGGGACGCGCTTCCACTGCCCCGAGCCCCGCGGCCCATCGCGCCGGAGGGGCCCGCGGATGCGATCGGGGTGGTAGAGGAGCTGGAGGCCCGCCTGCCCCTTTGGGCCCAGGCCGCCGCGGTTGAGGGGGCACCCCGGGAGCCCCTCGATCTTGACGGCCCTCCCCTCGACCACGCGGACCCGCACCCCGCACCCGGCCTGGCAGTGGCCGCACGAGGTGGCAACCCACCGCTCCCTCCCCTTGTGCCACCCCTCGGCGCCGGGAACCGGCGGCTTCGGGAGCGCGTAGGGGTCGTCCTCGCCGCAGCCGGCGAGGGCGGCCCCCGCGGCCGCGAGCCCCGCGGTCCTCAGCAGGTCCCTCCTGGAAATCCCTCGTCGATTCATTTCACTTGTGGCATGCGACGCAGTCGTTCGAAGCTCCCTTGGCCTCGTGGCAGGACATGCAGCGGTCCATGTCCAGGTGGCCGATCTGGGGCAGGGTTACGGGCTCCGTCATCTCCCGCATGTCCCCGTGGCACTCGGCACAGTCCATGCCCGCATGCTTCACGTGGGCCGCGTGGGAGAAGTAGACGTGCCCCACGAGCCGGTTGACCTGGGCCCAGGGGATCTCGCCGCCGTCCTTGGCGTGCTCCCGGACCTTGGGCTCGTCGGGGTGCTTGCCCTGCTCCTCCTCGTGGCAGAGGAGGCACGCCTTCGTGGGGGGCAGGGTGGCGTAGCGGCCGTCCTCGGCGTACTTGTGGCAGTCCTTGCACGTGATCTCCTCCTCGAGGTGCCGCTTGTGGCTGAAGGCGATGGGCTGCGTGACCGGCCTGGGCCGTTCGCGGGCGGAGACTGCCCACGCCGTGGCGACCGCCACGATGATGACGAGAAGCGCAGCCGCACGGACCTTCATGGCCGTCAGTCCCCGGACTTCTCCTTGGTCCCCTTCTTCTCCTCGAGCTCGCCGCACTCGCCCTTCTTGCAGGAGCACTTCTCGCCGCAGCCGCACTTCATGGCGGCGAGCTCCGCCTCGGTCCGCGACTTCCGCGGGTCGAGGTGCGCGACGTCCGTGTAGCGCTTCTTGAGGCAGAAGTCCTTGAAGTTGGGCGACTCCTCGTTGTGGCACTCGAGGCACTTCTTCAAGGGAGGACGCTTGACGATCTCGTCGTCGGGGATCTCCTCGTACTCCTTGTCCTCCGACGGCTCCTCGTCGCCGGCCGCGGCGAAGCGGGCCTTGAAATGCTTCTCGCCGGGGCCGTGGCAGGACTCGCACTGGACTCCGTGCTTCGGGTTGAATCCCTTGGCGATCTGCTCGGCGGGGACCTCGAAGGCCGTCACGTGGCACTTGATGCACTTGGGGCTCTTCTGGGGGTCGTCGACGCCCTTCGCCTTGGCCGTCTTCTTCCCCTCGTCGGAGGCGAGCACATCGAAAGCCTTGGCGTGCTTCATCTCCTTCCACTTCGAGAACTGGCCCCCGGCCTTCTTGGCCTGGTGGCAGTTCTTGCACTTCTCGGAGCCGATGTAGCGGTTCGCCGTCTTCGGCGGCGGCGCCGTCATGCCCCCTCGCCCGGCGAGGAGGACCAGCCAGAAGATCGCGGGAAGGGACAGGAGGGCGAAGGCCCGCGGAAGGATGCGTCGCATGCTAGGTCTCATGTCGTTTCTCGCTCGGTGGTGGATCCGGGTCCGCTGCAATGAGCTCGGCATCCCGCCGGACCCAGTCCGCGGTGACGCCCGCCAAGGTCCTGTAGTACTCCGTCCCGGCCTTCTCCCGGATCCTCGCGGCCAGCGGCGCGACCCACGCGCCGAGGTGCTCTCGCAGGAACCGGCGCTCCAGGGCGCGGACGTTTTCCGCCTCCGGATCCCGGCCCGCCGCGGCGCACTCGGCCTCGCGCGTGCAGAGGTACTCCATGCACGCCATCTCGAGGCCCACGTAGTCCGGGAGCTCGACGTAGCCCTTCGTGATCTGGAGCCCGATCCGGGAGTAGTACGCGAGGATGGCCTGCGTGCTCGGGCCGTACGTGCGCGGGGCGACCCGCGCGTTGGCCTCGATGGGCGGGTCGCGGTACACCGACTCGTAGGGGGTGACGTACCTGGGGCCGGGGACCATGAAGAGGTCGTCGAAGTCCTGCCGCAGCAGGTCCTGGGCTGCCCCGCGAACGAGCCGGGCCAGCTCGCCGAAGGCATCTCCCAGGTTGCCGAGACCGAGCTCCCGGGCCGCCCGTTCGGAGGCGGCGAGGCGCGGCGCCTGCTCCCTGTCCGGCGGGTAGTGGTACCCGAAGGCGAGGAAACCGTACACCTGCCCCCGCAAGGAGCTCTCGGTCATCGTCGCGGTGCCGTCCATCCCACGCCTCCTAGGTCGAGAACCTCACCGCCGGTAGAGTGTACGATGCCGAGGCGAAGCCGTCCGGCGCGGCCGCGCCGCTCAGGTCCTCGTCGAAGTCCGACTCGTAGTTGAGCGCCTTGCCCGTGCACGTGGTCACGCAGGCGGGCGCGAGCCCGGCGTCGATCCGGTGGACGCAGAAGGTGCACTTCTCGACCTTCCCGGTCGTCTCGTTGAACTGGGGAGCCCCGTAGGGGCAGGCCCAGAGGCAGTACTTGCAGCCGATGCACTCGTCGTAGTCGATGAGCACGATCCCGTCGGAGGACCGCTTGGAGATGGCGTCCACGGGGCAGGCCTTCAGGCAGGCCGGCTCGAAGCAGTGGTGGCAGGCCATCGTGACGAAGGTCCGCACCGGGCTCGGATACGTGCCCGACTCGCTGTTGAGGACGCGCCGGTAGTTGACCGCCACGGCCTTGCCGTTCCTCACGCTCACGGGCGGGAGGAGCGGGGCGGTGTTGTTCTCGGACTTGCAGGCCACGGAGCAGGCGTGACAGCCCACGCACCGGGTCAAGTCGATCGTCCATCCTAGCTGTGCCATGTTTCGTCGTCTCCTCGGCTCGCCGGGCTCATGCCTTCTCGACCTTGACGCGAGTGTCGTTGAAGGAGCTGCTGGCGCCGATCTTGTCCTGGAGGGTCACGTCGCCGAGCACCGGGTCGAGCCTCATGATCAGGTTCGGCTGGATCCCCAGGGACCGACTCGAGTCGTACGACTGGGCGGTCCCGTTCTCGTACCAGGCGCTCGAGCTCTGCTGCCAGTGGCCGAAGTGGTGCGAGATCGCCACCACGCCCGGCCGCAGGCCCTCGGTCGTCTTCACCCGCCCGACGAGGCCCGTCGGGTTGCTCGCCGAGGAGACCCGCGCGCGGTCGCCCGTGCGCAGCCCCAAGGCCCCGGCGTCGGCCGCGTTGAGCTCGATGAAGTTCTCGGGCTGCCAGACGGTGAGCCACGGCAGGTTCTGGGTCCGCGCCTGGCCGTGGAGCACCATCTTGTAGGTGATGAGCTGGAACGGGTAGCTCAGGTCGGTCACCGCGTTCCCTCGGATGTCCTTGACCGCCTCGTACCGGGCGACGGCCGGGGAGCTCGTGACGGGGGCGTAGGCGGCCCCGCTGCTCGACATGCTGTCGACGGTGGTCGCCAGCGGCTCGTAGTAGAGCTTGATCTCGTTCGAGTAGGTGTAGCGGAGCTTCGTCCCGTTGTACGCGTAGCCCGGGTCCTGGAACGCGCCGCCGCGGGCGACGATGTCGTCCTCGGTGAGGCTCCCCGCGCCGGGCTTGCCCGGGTCCGAGGCCGCGTTCACCGCGTTCTTCAGGTTGGTGACGCCCGCCTTGACGTGGGCCCAGGCGTTGGCCGGCAGGGCGGTGCCCCCGAGGTCCTGCGTGAACCCGAGGGCGCTCGCGAGCCCGAGCAGGATGTCCTCGAACATCTTCGTGTCGGGGTAGATCGGGTTGTAGGCGTTGGTGCCGTCGAAGTCGAAGTCGGCGTCCCAGGCGCTGCCGTCGAAGGAGCCAACCACCGGCTGGCGGAAGGACGTGGCCCTCGTGAGGATCGTCGGGGTCATCCCCGGGAAG
>JACQVW010000242.1 GCA_016209535.1 Planctomycetota bacterium
ATCCCCGGCACCGAGCGCAGCCGCCCCTCGGCGATGAGGGCCTCCTGGTCCTCGGGGGCCCCCTCGTGGGCCCGGGCCGCGTTCCGGAACGCGCGGGGCTGGAAGGGGTTGTCCGACTGGACCTCGAGGAGGTCCGCCATCTCCTCCAGCAGGGCGGCGACCTGGGCTTTCAGCATCTCAAAGTTTCAACATCGCGTCGGGTCAAGTTGCCGCCGGGGCGGCGGCCGATATAATCGTGCGTTTCTCTGAAGCTTGAAGCGACTCACGGAACCCCGTCCCCCACCATGAAGTCCGAGCCCGCGGTGTCGACCCAGAACCTCAGGAACGTCGCCATCATAGCCCACGTCGACCACGGGAAGACTACCATGGTCGACAAGCTCCTCTCGGCGACGGGGGCCATCCCCGCGTACCAGCGGGAGCAGATCGGCGAGTGCATCCTCGACTCGAACGACCTGGAGAGGGAGCGGGGCATCACGATCCTCGCCAAGAACATCTCCATCTTCTACAAGGGCGTCAAGATCAACCTGATCGACACCCCGGGCCATGCCGACTTCGGGGGCGAGGTGGAGCGCGTGCTCCGCATGGCCGACGGCGTGCTCCTCCTCGTCGACGCCGCCGAGGGGCCCATGCCGCAGACCCGGTTCGTCCTGAGGAAGGCCTTCGAGCGCCACCTGCGGCCCGTCGTGGTCATCAACAAGATCGACCGGCCCGACGCCCGCGTCGCCGAGGTCGTCGGCGAGGTCGCCGACCTCTTCCTCGATCTCGCGGTCGAGCTGGGGCTCGAGGGCGCCGGCGCCAAGGGCAGCTCCGACGTGCTCGACTACCCCATCCTCTACGCCTCCGGGAGGCAGGGATTCGCGAATCGCAGGCTCGAGGACCCCCCCCGCGACGTCACGCCCCTCCTCGACGCGATCCTCGAGCACATCCCCGAGCCCGTCGGCACGCTCGAGGGATCGCTCCAGCTCCAGATCGCGAGCCTCGACTGGAGCGACTACCTGGGCCGCATCGGCATCGGGCGCGTCCACCGCGGCGCGATCCGCGCCGGCGACCGGGTCCTGGTGTGCGGCCGGGCCGGCCAGAGGCCCTGGACGGTCAAGGACCTCTTCATCTTCGACAAGCTGGGGCGCGCGCCTGCGGACCTCGTGACCGTGGGCGACATCTGCGCCATCACGGGCATCGAGGACGTGGCCATCGGCGACACCCTCACGGACCCCGAGAGCCCCGATCCGCTGCCCGTGACCGAGATCGACCGGCCGACGGTCTCGATGGTCTTCCGCGTGAACGACAGCCCCTTCGCGGGCCAGGACGGCAAGTTCGTCACGTCGCGCCACCTGCGCGCCCGGCTCGCGAAGGAACTCGAGTCGAACGTGGCATTGCGCGTCCAGGACACGAGCGAGGCCGGCGCCTTCGAGGTCTCGGGGCGCGGGACGCTCCACCTCGGCGTCTTGATCGAGAACCTGCGGCGCGAGGGCTACGAGCTCCAGGTGGGGAAGCCGCGAGTGATCTTCGTCGAGGAGGACGGCGTCAAGAAGGAGCCCGTCGAGCGCTTGATCGTCCAGTGCCCCGCCGACTGCGCCGGCAGGTCCATCGAGGTCCTCGGCGCCCGGCGGGGCGAGATGGTGAAGTACGAGCCGCAAGGGGAGCGGGTCCTCCTCGAGTTCAAGGTGCCGTCGAGGGGCCTGATCGGGATCGGCTCGAGGCTCATGAACCTCACGGCCGGCGAGGCTCTGATCTTCCACAGCTTCGAGCGCTACGAGCCCTACAAGGGCGATGTGCCGGCCCGCGCCACGGGCGTCATGGTCTCGAGCGAGACGGGCGCCGCCACGCCCTACGCCCTCTTCGGCCTCAAGGACCGGGGGCCCATGTTCGTCGAGCCGGGGACGAGGATCTACGAGGGCATGATCGTGGGCGAGCACTCCAAGGACAACGACATCGCCGTCAACGTCTGCCGCGAAAAGAAGCTCACCAACATCCGGGCGGCCGGCGCCGACGAGAACGTGCTCTTGCGCCCGCCCCGGCGGATGTCCATCGAGGAGGCGCTCGAGTACATCGAGGAGGACGAGCTCCTCGAGGTCACCCCCGCGACCTACCGACTCCGCAAGAAGGTCCTCAACGAGAAGGTGCGCCGCCGCGAGGGACGGGGGGAGTAGGGGGACGGGCCAGACTGCGCTATCCCACCCGCTCGACCTGCGCCCCGCAGCGCGGGCAGCGCGGGCCCGCGCTCGCCGTCAGGTCCTCGCGGCAGTCGAAGCAGCGGGCGGGTCGCACGCCCTCGAGGTAGAGGATCTCGCGCAGGTGCCGGCGAGCGAGGGAGCGGCCGCGCCGATCCTGGGCGACGTAGAGGACGGGGCCCACGGCCAAGACGAAGATCACCACGAACCCGACCTCCGACACGGGCGCGCCCTGCCCGGCGATGATGAAAAGCGCCGGCAATGCGATCATGCAGATCAGGAGGCTGCAGGGCCAGACGATCCACAGCATCGTCCCGAGCGTGCGCACGAGCGGCTCCGACGCGGCCTTCTCCGCCGCCTCCGCCGTGAGGCGCACCCAGTCGAGGCATGCCAGGCCCGGGATCTGAGGGAGGTCGCGCAGGCGCTCCGACCAGCGGGCGGCGAGACCCCGTTCCATGGTCTCCGACCACGGCCGCCCGAGCGCCGCCTTGTACCCCCTGACCATCTCGCGCCATGGCTCCACGGCTGGGGTGCTTTCACGCCGGCGAACGGCCTCGCGCAGGAGACGCCGGATGCGCGCGCGCTGGCCGGCGAACTGCGCCAAGACCGCAAGCAGCCCCGGCGCGCTCGCGAAGCCGATCCAGCAGGCTCCCCTGTGCCAGGAAGTAGGCGCGCCGACGACGATGGGCACAAGCACCGTCGCTGCGAAGCCGAGGACAAGTATCAACCCAGCCCCCGTGTTGAACAGCACTTGCCCCCAAAACCCGGCCGCCAGCTCCACCACGACCTCCGCCGCCACCCTCTCCCTCTCCTCCTCGCCCAGGTGCGCGAGCTCCGGCCGGCGGGCGATGCGCCGGAACCACCAGGCCGCCGCCCGGCGGGACCAGAAGCCGTCGGTGGGTTTCACAGGAACTCGTAGCGCACGTGGATATCGCTGAGCAGGGCCACGGCTCTATCGTACCGGGACGGCGGGCCCGCAGGCATGGGGCGCGTAGATCCGCGTGGCCAACGGCGGGGGCCGCGCATTACAATCCTCGATCAGGAGACGAACGGCATGCCGCTGGTGATCCCCGACGACGCCCTGAAGGAAGCCGGCCTCACGGAGAAGCAGGCCCTGCTCGAGTTCGCCTGCCGGCTGTGCGAGGCCGGGAAGCTCGCGCTCTGGTCGGCCGCGAAGCTCGCGGGCCTCAGCCGGGGCCAGATGGAGGCGGAGCTGCTCCGCCGCATGATCCCCATTCACCGTCCCGACCCCCAGGACCTTGCGGATGACCTCGCGACCCTGGATCGATTGATGGCTCCTCGTTGACGCCAGGCCGCGCTCCTCCGGCGCGGCCGCCACGTAGCTCACGAAGCGCACGCTACAGGGCTCGAGCCCCTGGCTCGCCCCGGGTTGCGCGGCGGCACGCTGGACGCTCCGCAGCAGCCGGAGCGTCTCTCACCGCCGGAGCGCGGCCTTGAGCAGGTCCCCCACCGTCGGGCTCGCGCCGGCAAGTGCAAGCGACTCCCGTGCCTGCAGCACCCGCTCGCAGGCCTCGCCCCTCGAGCACCCCAGCCGAACGAGGGCCTCGGCCACCGTCCGCTCGAGCGGATCGGTCTCCGCTCGACCGCCCTGCAAGTCCAGGATCCTGGACGGGCCGTCCAGGTCCCTGGACGGCGGCTCCCGCGGCGGCTCAGCCCGCAGCTCGACCCGGATCTCGGGGGCCGCCGCGAGCGCCTCGA